>JBGVLO010000121.1:0-50492 GCA_045124315.1 Lachnospiraceae bacterium | reverse complement strand
CCACGGAGTCTCTCCACACACACCATGGATCATAGATCTAGCAACCGTATCATACATAATATTCAAGCTAGAGTTTCCATATACAATTACCTGCTCAGGCTTTGCGTTCATCATAGCTGCCATTAATTCCTTTGCTTCAGGAATACCATCTAACACACCATAATTTCTACAATCCATTCCAGCTTCTGTCTTTAAAACAGTATCTGCGTCAAGAATATTCATCATTGGCATAGAAATATCCAACTGTGCAGCAGCAGGCTTTCCTCTTGACATATCAAGCGCCAAATTTTTTGCCTTTGCCTCCTGATACTTTTCCTCCAACTCACATTTCAATACTTCCAACTCTTCTTTGCTCATCTCAGTGTACATTTTCATTAAATGATGACCTCCTATGTTCGATTGCAAAATAACCATACAAATTCTATTTGGGTTATATATACTCAAAAACTTAATTTATTGTAACCGTTTATATTTAACCTCACTTATTTTATTGTATATACTTTTACTTGTCAATATTCAACGCCATATTTTTTTGTTGTCTTCCAATCAGTTTTTTCCCAATATTTCTCGGAATTCTTATAAATACTTTGTAAAAAATCCCCGGAACAACCACTGCTTTTCTTCGCCTTATTCCCAAAAGTGTACTCCTTATCACCCTTTGAGGGGACATAGCAAATGGATTTTCTTTTCTTCCTGCTTTTTTCGAAAATTCTGTAGCCAATGCTCCAGGACAAACAGAAACAACCTGTACCCCATATTTTTCAAGTTCAATTTGTAATGCCTCTGAAAAAGACGCCACATAAGCCTTAGTTGCATAATACTCCGCTGTATAGGGTCCTGGGTGATACGCTCCGGTAGAAGCAATATTTATAATGAGACCAGACTTTTGCTTTTTCATCATATTTCCAAATAAATAGGAAAATCGGTTTACCGCCACAATATTTACCTTGATCATAGCATCCTGTACCTGCATATCACCATCTAAATATTCCTCTACCATGCCAAATCCTGCATTATTTATCAGAATATCGATTCTTCCATATCTTTGCTTTACAAACTCGTATATTTCTATTTCCGCCTTTTCTTTCTCCAAATCTACAACGCAAAACTGTACTTCTGTTTTTTCCCCTATTTCCTTTTGGATTTGTTGACACTTTTCTCTATTTCTGCCTACTGCTACTACTTGATCTCCCTGTTTAATATAAGACTCCAGGAAAGCCTTTCCCAATCCACTTGTTGCTCCTGTGATTACCACAATTCTATTCATTGCCTTCTCCTTTGTTTTCATTTCTGTCCTAACAAAAACTTATTCGAACTACTTTAAAGTCTCACTACTTTCCATTACAAAGAACTGTTTCAGTTCTTTGTAAAAACAGTCTTTGTACGTTGCTCTTTTCACCTCTGTTTTAGCAACTAAAGGGACCTGCCCAATTTCTCTATCTTTACAATAGTATACCACACATCCAATTTCCTGTCCCTGTTTAACAGGTGCTATAATGGATGCATTCCATATGACCTTTTTCTTGATATCTTCTTTTTTCTCATTTTTTTCACAAACATACCGAAATGCTTCTTTTGGCACTACCTCAACGGAATCTGTTTTTCCTTTGGACACTTCCATATACGTATTCTTTTTTATCACTGTTCCATCTTCATAACACTGACAATTTGCAAATCCATAATCCAACAATTTTGCAGCATCAAAAAATCGATCTTTCGGGGTTGGTGCCGACATTACCACTGCAATTAATTCCATCCCTTCTCGTTCAGCAGATGCGCTCAGACAAAACTTTGCCTTGCTGGTAGAACCTGTTTTTAACCCTGTTATGCCATTGTAAGTTCGGATCAGTTTATTTGTATTACTAAGTCCAAATTCTTTTTCTCCCTTTTTTGTTCTATGAATGATACTGTCCATCCATACAGTCGTATATTTTTTTACGTCCTCATGTTTAAAAAGCAATTCTCTGGACATTAACGCAATATCATATGCACTGGAATGATGCTTCTCTTCAGACAATGTATCATCCAAACCGCAGCAATTAGAAAAGAATGTGTGTTTCATGCCCAACTCTTTTGCTTTCCGATTCATGTTTTTTACAAATGCCTGCTCACTACCATCCACATACTCTGCCATAGCCACACATGCGTCATTGGCACTGGCAATCACAATGCATTTTATCAAATCTTCTACCGTTTGTACTTCTCCAGACTCCAAATACACCTGTGAGCCTCCCATGCTTGCCGCATATTCACTCACCGTCACCTGATCCTGCAAAGTAATTTTCTTTTGATCAAGGGCCTCAAAAATCAAAATCAATGACATAATTTTCGTAATACTTGCAGGCATTTTTTCAATATCTTTATTCTTTTCGCACAGTATTTTTCCTGTATTTTTTTCAATTAACACATAAGAAGGGGATTGAATTTCTAAGTCATCCACATCTTCTGTTTTTGCCTTACACATATTTCCAAAAACAAGAAACGGTAACATAATCGCAATCGCAAGAACAAAACAAAGTGCCTTTTTCATACTTCACTTTCCTTTTCTCAACTCTTTCATCCCATTCATACTCTCAGCAAAACCAATATCCATCTTCCCCTGATTCCCTTAATCGTCTTAGGAATGAGCACGAGTCTCTTTTTTACTATTATATCCTCAATTTTGCAAAATATAACTTCCTCTCCACTTTCCAGCAACTATGGTCTATTGCTAACATGTCTGCCCCGCAAGTATCATGGTAAAATCAGCTGATAATGAAAAAGCGTTTCGCATGCGAAACTTTAACGCTTTCGTGAGATTTTGGCGACTACCGCGATAACTTGAGAAGCTCACAAAGCAAGTTTCTCATAGTCGATTGAAAGCTACTGCATTCCTTGAACTGCACATCCTCGCGGAGCGTTTTTTACTCTATAGGAGACGAAGTTTCCTATAGAGCAAAAAAATGCTCCCCTGTAATCAGAGAGCATTTTTTGTTTACATCAATATGCTATTGAAATGGAACTTCATAGATATACTTAAGCAAATCTTTCACCTGTTGACCAGTAAACTGCATATCCGGATTTATAAACGAAGCTGTAATGGTTATGGCTTTTCCAAACATCTCAGCCTCATAATCCCTTCCCTGCATCACCTGTTTATAAATCTTTTTATCATCTTCTATTGTATGATCCAAATAACGAATAATTCCATCAAATGCTTCCTTATCCATAAACTTCACCCCTATCCATCCGTTTTTTCTATTGTACACTATTTCTAATATTTTTACAAATAACAATTACATCTTTCATACACTTTTCACAAATCAATGTTATGATGTTGTGATCAAAAGGTATTTTGAACATGTTCCATTATAGGCAAGTTAATCCAAACTTCTAAAAAACTCACCAATACAACTAACAAAACAAACTTACCAATTCCACCTAATACAAACAACATTTTCTCCCCGTAATTTCCATACCTCCCATGTGCTTTTTTCCAACAAACAGGAAAACTCCCACTCTCGAACAGTAATACTATTTCATATACCAACTCATGAGGAAAAAAAGCACCAACAAGTACAGCCAATCCTTTTATTCCAAATAGTTTACAAACACATATAGTCACAATTCCAATCCGCATACCCTGTATTACCCAGAATATCCCCACCAACACTTTCCAATAACAATGCGTGCAACTAAGAACAAACACTACTGTTTTTTTTCCATAATATTGCAAGGAACAAATAAACATAGAAATCTGTCCACCCCACTGATTTCCCACCAAAAATGTTTCTTCTATTCTATTTTCTAATCCACATGTTTTTTCAAGCAACACAGAAAAAGAAAGCGCTCCAATACACACACCCATAAAGAATACACACAAATACAAGTAAATTCTTTTTTTCATAATTAGAAGCGCTTTCTTTTTCTTCTTACATTATATGTAATTGTTCTAGGAAATAGAATTCTGTTTCCTTTTCGAATATGCTAGAATTCCCGAAACAGTCTTCGAATCCTGGATTTCTCCTTTCAAAATCATGTTTTCCAATTCTTCTAAAGAATAGAACAAAATTTCGACGTATTCGTCTTCATCCAGTTTCTGTGCCCCTTCCAATTCTATATTCCCACAGTAGATTCCAATTTTCTCATCACAAAATGCTACTGTAGTAAATACATCAATCAGATGACTGACATTTTTCACTCGATATCCAGTCTCTTCGTTTAGTTCTCTGACTGCTGCCTGTTCAAAACTTTCACCTTTATTAATTCCACCTGCAGGGATTTCCAAAGTATAGCGATTCAATGCATTCCTATATTGCTTCACCATTGCAATCTTTCCATCTTCTGTTTCTCCAACGAAAGCAGCGGCCCCTTTGTGTGCGATATAATCCCAATCTGCCATCTGTCCATCCGGTAATTGTATCTTATCTGTATATACAGTTGTTATTTTTCCCTTATGTACCAGAACACGATCTAATCTTTTATACGGAATCATCTATCCTTCTCCTTACTTTTTAAATGAAATGGATTTTTCATAACAGGCATCTGCCGCCTTAAACAAGGCGCTTCTTAACCCACTTTCTTCTAATGCAGCCACCGCAGCGATTGTGGTTCCTCCTGGCGAACAAACCTGATCCTTTAGCTTCCCAGGATGCTCTCCTGTTTCCAAAACCATTTTTGCAGATCCAAGCACAGTCTGAGCAGCGAACACATATGCCTTATCTCTTGGAATACCATATTTTACTGCACTGTCTGCCAAAGCTTCAATAAACATATACACATACGCAGGTGAACTTCCGCTTGCGCAAACTACAGCATCCATTAACTGCTCACTCACTATTTCAAACTTTCCGAAAGATCCAAAGAACTTCTCTACCACTTCTTTTTCCTCTTCAAGGAATACATCCTGCGAATAACAAACACCGCTCATCCCCTCATTTACCAAGGCTGGTGTGTTTGGCATCGCACGCACAACTTTTATTTTCTCTCCTAAATATTCATTATAATGAGAAATCGCAATACCTGGTGCGATCGCAATGATCACTTGTTCTTCTGTTACACAATCTTTAATTTCTTCCAACACTCCATCTAAAAATTGTGGCTTAACAGCTAAAAGAACATATTTTACTTGCTCTACCAAATCCTTATTGGTTGTAACATAATCAATGCCAGTTTCTTTTTTTACCTGATCCAAACGAGCTTTATTTACATCTGTATATAACAGATCTTCCCTCTTCATAACATTGGATGCACCTTTTAACATTGCATATCCCATATTTCCTGTTCCAATAAATCCTAATAATGCCATACCAATTAACCATTCCTTTCAAACATTCTTTTTCAACTATCTTACTCCACTCCTCCATCAAAGTAAAGTTTTACATCAAAAAAAGGCCAAAACTTACGTTTCGACCTTTTCTCTAATTTCTCAATGAATTCATTTCTATTTCGCAAAGTCTGTTACTCGTGATTCTCGAATTACATTTACTTTGATCTGACCAGGATATTCCATCTCTTCCTCAATCTGCTTTGAAATGTTACGTGCTAGCAATACCATATCTGAATCACTCACCTGTTCTGGTATAACCATAATACGCACTTCTCTACCAGCCTGAATTGCGAAAGACTTATCCACACCCTTAAAGCCATTGGTAATATCTTCTAACTGTTTTAATCTGTTGGTATATGTCTCAAGTGTTTCACGACGTGCACCTGGACGTGCAGCAGAAATCGCATCTGCTGCCTGCACTATACAAGCTATCAAACTCTGTGGTTCAACATCTCCGTGATGTGCTTCAACTGCATTGATAATCAATGGAGCTTCTTTGTATTTTCTACATAAATTAGCTCCCAGTTCAATATGAGATCCTTCCATCTCGCGATCTACCGCTTTACCAATATCGTGCAATAAACCTGCGCGCTTGGCCATTCTCACATCTAAACCGATCTCTCCAGCCAATAATCCTGACAAATGAGCTACCTCAATCGAATGCTTCAATGCATTCTGACCAAAGCTTGTACGGAATTTCAACTTTCCTAGTAATTTCACTAGTTCAATATGAATACCATGTACTCCAAGTTCTAGGGTTGCCGCCTCTCCCTCTTCCTTCATCATGATTTCTACTTCTCTTTGTGCTTTTTCGACCATCTCCTCGATTCTAGCTGGATGAATACGTCCATCTACAATCAGTTTTTCAAGAGCAACTCTGGCAACCTCTCTTCTTACCGGATCAAATCCTGATAAAATAACAGCCTCCGGTGTATCATCAATGATCAAATCTACACCAGTTAATGTCTCTAATGTTCGAATATTTCTACCCTCTCGACCAATAATACGACCTTTCATTTCATCATTAGGTAACTGAACAACTGAAATCGTTGTTTCAGAAACATGATCAACTGCACATTTTTGAATAGCTGTAACAACAAAATCTTTGGCTTTCTTGTCTGCTTCTTCTTTCGCACGACTTTCCATTTCTTTTATCATTACTGCTGTTTCATGTTTTACTTCTTCTTCAACAGTTTTCAAAAGATATTCTTTTGCTTCTTCGGAGGTCAATCCAGAAATTTTCTCTAACTCATGTAACTGCTGGTCATGCAATTCCGAAGTCTGCTCTTTGATACGCTCAAGTTCAGCTTCCTTTTCATTGAGTTTTAATTCCTTCTTTTCAAGTGCTTCCGTCTTTCGATCTAGATTTTCTTCCTTACTCAAAACACGTTTTTCATAGCGTTGCACTTCAGCTCTTCTTTCTTTCACTTCTCTGTCTACTTCATTTTTTGTCTTTAAAGCAGACTCCTGTGCTTCCAATTTTGCTTCTTTCTTCAAAGTATTTGCTTCTTTTATAGCCGCATCCTTGATTTCTCGAGCTTTTTCTTCTGCACTTCCTACTTTGGCCTCGTAATTCTTAATTCGATTAGAAATTGCTAACTTCCATGTAACAATTACTGCAACCACAAGAAGTATTAGAAAGACGATACAAGCGATAACTAATTCCACACTCGAACACCTCCCTATTCAATTTTTGTTATGTATACACACCATAACATTCTAATTTTATCCTTTTTCCGTAAAAAAGTCAAGCTTTTAGCAACATCTACCCAAACTTCATATTCTATGTATTCATATATTGTGGCTTATTTTCATACTCTTCTAAAATCCTTTTTGCCACCTGTACAGAATATCCTTTTCTGTATAAATAAGCCATAATTTTTTCCTTCTCATCCCTTGTTTTTATGCACTCGCCTTTTAATTTCTTTTCAATTTCTCTACGTAAAGGTATCTCTTCATCTGTAGACTCCATATACTTTCCTATTTGTTCTTGCTTTATCCCTTTTTGGTTCAGTTTCATCTCAATCCACTTTTTACTATGAGACTTCTGCTTTGTAGTAATATATAATTCAATAAATCGATCATCATCAAGATACTTAAGCTCCTTCAAATATGCAATTGTTTCCTCTATGATTGGCTCTACATAATCCTGCATTCGAAGTTTTTGCCGTAATTCATTTTCTGTTCGATCCGATATTTTCAGGTAGGAAACCGCTTTTCTTTTGCATTTCCCTAAAATACTCTCTTTCATAATTTTCGAGTACTGTTCTTCTGATAGTTCCTGCCCTTCTTTAATATTCCAAAAATATAGCTCCTTCCATGAGAGCCAAAACACAAATTCCTCATCGACCTTCACATAGTATTTGTATTTTCCCTTTTTTTCAATAGATGTAACAACCATCCTATTTCCTCCCCTCTTAAAAAAATTGACCGTTTCCTAAACGACACTTTAATTTCCAGAATTAACCATCGGAATAGATTTCTCAAATATAAGATATCCCATTTTCCTATATATTTCTGTTTATTCGCAGAAACAGCTTGCCTCGAATTGTATCCTTTTTTTGAGAAATACAATACGAAATGCAAGCTATCTACACTAATACTCTATATACTTTTTACTTCTCTTGTTTATAGTCTTCGTTCTTCTATTCTTCGTCTAACAACTCATCAAACTCTTCCGGCTGTTCTTCGTCCATCTGTGGTTCTGCATCAAAAGAAAATCTCTCACGAACCTTACGATCGATTTCCTCAAAAATATCTGGATTCTCTTTTAAGAAATTCTTTGCATTCTCTCTACCTTGTCCAATCTTATTTCCCTCGTACGCATACCAGGCACCACTCTTATTTACTACACCTTCGTTAACAGCAAGATCTAATACATCACCAGTTCTTGAAATTCCTTCTCCAAACATAATATCAAATTCTGCTTCTTTAAATGGAGGTGCAATTTTATTCTTTACAATTCGAATTCTGGTTCGATTTCCAATGGCTTCTCCGTTCTGTTTTAGTGTTTCAATTCTTCTAACATCCATACGAATGGAAGAGTAGAACTTCAACGCACGACCACCTGTTGTAGTCTCTGGATTTCCAAACATAACACCAACCTTCTCACGTAACTGGTTGATGAAAATTACAATACAGTTTGATTTGCTGATTACAGCTGTTAATTTACGAAGGGCCTGTGACATCAATCTTGCCTGAAGTCCAACATGCGAATCCCCCATATCTCCATCAATTTCAGCCTTCGGTACCAATGCGGCAACAGAATCCACAATCAAAATATCAACTGCACCAGAACGCACCATTGTCTCGGTAATCTCCAATGCCTGTTCTCCATTATCTGGTTGTGAAATGTACAGATTATCAATATCCACACCAATATTCCTTGCATAAGCAGGATCTAACGCATGCTCCGCATCCACAAAACCAGCAATTCCCCCAGCTTTCTGTACTTCCGCAACCATATGGAGCGCCACTGTAGTCTTACCACTGGATTCTGGTCCATATATTTCGATAATTCTTCCCTTTGGAACTCCACCTAATCCCAATGCAATATCTAAACTAAGGGCTCCTGTTGGTACTGTCTCAATTTGCATGTTGGCCCCCTTGTCGCCCAACTTCATTACCGATCCTTTTCCAAACTGTTTCTCTATCTGTGCCAATGCTGCTTCTAATGCCTTCATTTTATTTGTATCTTTTTCCATCTTATTCTCTCCTTTTTACGAACACTTGTTCTATAACTAAACTATAATATATCCTATTTGGAATGTCAAGAAAAATTTCGTTTTTCTTGACACTACATCATATCTAATGTGTTACTGTTCAAAGATATGTGAACTGTAACTATCTAATTTCAATTGACGTACCTCTGGTACAAAAAAATAAATCACATACTTCCCACAAAGAAAACAATCCAATCCATGTATTTCTTGTGTGTATACCAACTATTCATAAATAAATATCAGGGAATTTGTATTAAGATTTTAATACAACATAGAATTTTTAAGATACCCTATTCTAGCATTATTATCCCTATTTGTAAACATTTTTTTATTTAACCATACATATGAGAAAGGAACAGCTGCAATACTGCAACTGTTCCCAAAACATCCAAGCATCCATTTCTAGTTGTAAATCCCCTTTGGATCCTCAATCTTAGGATTATACCCCTTTTCTTCCAAAGCTTTCATAATCTCATCTTTATGTTCATGTCCAAACGCTTCCATAGTAATCTGTAACTCAACTGCTGTATTTCGATTGATGCTGACAAACTGATTGTGATCCAAACGAATTACATTTCCACGATGTTCTGCAATAATATTTGCCACATTCACCAATTCTCCCGGTCTGTCCGGCAAACGAACCGATACAGTAAAAATTCGTCCTCTCTGTATTAATCCATGCTGAACAACAGATGAAATGGTAATAACATCCATATTTCCACCACTAAGTACAGAAACAACCTTCTTACCTTTACAATCCAAATGATTCAACGCTGCAACGGTTAACAATCCAGAATTTTCAACAACCATTTTATGATTTTCCATCATATCCAAGAATGCAACGATCAATTCGTGATCATCAATTGTAATAATATCATCAATGTTCTCCTGCAAATATGGGAAAATATTTTTTCCTGGTGTCTTCACGGCTGTACCATCTGCAATGGTGTCTACCGTCGGAAGAGAAACAACTTTTCCCTGTCTTAATGATTCCTGCAAGCAATTTGCACCTGCTGGTTCGACACCAATTACTTTTACATTTGGATTTAACATTTTAGCAAGAGTGGATACACCAGTAGCCAATCCGCCTCCACCGATTGGGACCAAAATAATATCAACCGTTGGTAAGTCCTTGAAAATTTCCATTGCAATGGTTCCCTGTCCTGTTGCAACTTGTTCGTCATCAAATGGATGAATAAAGGTTCCCCCTGTCTCCTCAGCCAGTTTTAACGCATATGCACA
Source organism: Lachnospiraceae bacterium (assembly GCA_045124315.1). GTDB lineage: Bacteria > Bacillota > Clostridia > Lachnospirales > Lachnospiraceae > CAG-411. The sequence continues at coordinate 40,220 of JBGVLO010000121.1, read as the reverse complement.
TGCATCATCATATACATTCCCATGCAAAACAACCTCTGCACCGTATGCTTTGGTACGGTTTACTTTTATTAAAGGTGTAGTCGTAGGCATGACAATTGTTGCCTTCGAACCATATACCTTAGCAGCATAAGCCACACCCTGTGCATGATTACCAGCCGAAGCAGTAATCAAACCTTTTGCTCTATCTTCCTTTGACAAAGTACTGATCTTGTAATAGGCACCACGAACTTTATATGCACCCGTGTACTGCATATTTTCTGGCTTCAAATATACTTTATTTCCTGAAGTTTCAGAAAAATACTCACTGTACACTAATTTTGTACGATTAATTACCTTTTTTACAATTTCAGATGCCTCTTCAAACTTCTCTAAAGTTAACATTTTAAACAACATCACCTTTCTAGCCATATCTCTATGTAATATTTTCGCTTTTTTCACATAAAAATATTCTAGCACCATTGTTCAGCCCGTGCAAGTCTTACTTCCTAAATATAATAGTTAAAATGATATCCAGTAGAATTTTTCGCTGTTTCGTTATTCTGCAGCCATTTTCTTTCTTACTGCCGTATCCTTTACCAGAACAACACCCAGCAGATGGACATCCGATACATCTGGCACCTTTCTTTTTCTCTTTACACATATAAAAAGTTGCTGCACCTATTAAAATCAACAGTATTCCTACCACTATCAAATTCTCCATGACTGTTCCTTTCTAACTGAGTCTGTAAAAAAATACACTTATGCTCCTTTCTTTAATTCATACTCTGCTGTAAACTGCTTATTTGTTCTGTAAATCAACCCAATCACTATAGCCACTATAACAGCTACCGCAATAAGTCCTGGAACAAATCCGTTTCCAAATCCTCCTGTTGTAATCAGTGTACCAATCTGATATACCAGAAAAGCTACTACATAACCGGTTCCCAACTGAAGAGCAATCCCTCCCCACAACCACTTCTTATTTTGCATTTCTGAGCTCATAGCACCAAGGGCCGCAAAACAAGGAGGTGTAAACAGGTTAAACATCAGGTATGCAAGGGCTGCCGCTTTTGTAATCGCCATTGCAGATGCAACCACATTACCATCCCCAGTCAACGCAAGTTCTTCTGTGTCAATAAAAGCACTTAAACCATAACAGACAGCCAGTGTTCCTACTACATTTTCTTTCGCAATAAAACCGGTAATCGCTGCTGCTGCAAGCTGCCATGCCGTAATGCCAACGATTGGTACTAAGATAACTGCAATTGGTGAGGCAATTGTAGCAAGAATGGAAGTACTTTCCATACCTTCCTCCACTACCTGCAACTTCCAGTTAAACGACTGCATGACCTGCACAATTGTATTACATACAAGAATAATGGTTCCTGCTTTAATAATATAAGCCTTACCTCGTCCGAGCATAGAAACCGTCGCCCTTTTCAAGCTTGGAAGCTTATATTCCGGCAATTCCATGATAAAGAAAGATTTTCTAAACTTATATCCTGTAATGGCATTTACCAACAAGGCACCAAGAAGAATTAGAAGAATTCCAACGAAGTACATCATCATTCCAACCCAAGGTGTGTCTGGGAAAAATGCACCAACAAATAATGCAATCACTGGCAACTTTGCACCACAAGGCATAAATGGTGTCAGCATAGCTGTGGCTCTTCTTTCTCTCTCATTTCGAATGGTACGGCACGCCATAATACCAGGAATGGCACATCCTGTACCAATTACCATAGGAATGACAGATTTTCCGGAAAGACCTACTCTTTTAAAGATCGGATCTAATACTACTGTTGCTCTTGCCATATATCCACAATCTTCCAACAGAGCGATCAAGAAGTACATTACCATTACAAGTGGCAGGAAACCTACAACGGCACCTACACCACCAATGATTCCATCTACAAGGAGTGACTGTAAGAACGGATTTGCATTTTCCACCTGGCCTGCCACCCTTTCCTGGAAAGTTTCTATCCAGCCAACCAGCCAGTCTGCGATCCATGTTCCCACTGTAGACTGGGAAATATAAAATACACCAAACATAACCAGCGCAAAGAAAGGAATTCCCAGCCATGGATTAGTAAAGACTGCATCGATTTTATCCTGACCATTTTTCTCTTTCGTCAAAACTTTACGCTTCTCAACATCTGAGACGATGGACTTTACAAAATCAAAACGCTTTCTATCCGCTTCCTCCACTTCACTCTTATTATGTAGATCAATCTCACCTTGCACATATGGTGCTTTCTGTTGACATCCTTTTAAAGAAGTGGCTTTTGCTACTACTTCCTTTAATCCTACATGACTTGAGGAAGTTGACACAGTCTTGATAACCGGACATCCAAGCTTTTCAGATAAAAGAGAAACGTTAATCTCCGTATCCTTCTTTTCATTGATATCGCTCTTATTAAGGGCTACCACAACTGGAATACCGAGTTCTAAAAGCTGTGTGGTAAAGAACAAACTTCTGCTCAAATTAGTAGCATCCACAATATTAATGATTACATCTGGATTTTCATTCTTTACATAAGCGCTGGTAATGCTTTCTTCCGATGTGAATGGTGACATGGAATATGCTCCCGGTAAATCTACCGCAACCAATTCTTCCTTTCCATCACAATAAGCTTTTTTAATCAAACTCTCCTTCTTTTCTACAGTAACACCAGCCCAGTTTCCGACCTTTTCATTCCTTCCAGTCAGGGCATTATAAGTGGTCGTCTTGCCACTGTTTGGATTACCTGTTAATGCGATTCTCATGATGAATCCTCCTTTGACACACTTTTATTCCAAGTAACTAATGTTAGCTTTTACTAACCATTCTCCATAAAAAATAGGGATACGCTCACTATTTTATGGAATGGGTTGTCAGTAGGTATACTTCGTGCAAATCGACTTGCTAAGAAGCATATCTACTTGACAACCAAACCAAATAAGCAAGTAACCCTGTTTTTGGGCGAATTGCAAATTCGGTCAGCTGTATTAGAAGCTGACTTTCTTATGTTGTAATGCCTGCAACGCAAGCTGTTAGTTTTAAACGGAAATAGCTTTTGCTAAATCAATATCTATGTTATATCTGGCATCTTTAATAGAAACAACACAACCACCTTTAAGGTGAGAAATCACAGTAATAGGCTCTCCACTGTAACATCCCAGCGAAAAAAGAAATGACTTCAATTCTTCGTCTTCAGCCTCAATATCTTTCACAATATATTCTTCTCCAATAACAGCATTCGCTAAATTCATGTTTTACCCCACCTTTCTAGAAATCGTATTCTTAATAGGAATACACATACACATAACAATAGTTAGTTGCATTTAACTAAACTGAGTTTAATATAACTAACCACTCTTGTCAATACTTTTTTTGCTTTTCCCTTACTTTTTCTATTCTCCTACTTACCGTATGTTCCATATGCCAATTCCTAATTAATTGTTTGAATTATGTTTTTATTAACCTTTCTCATAAATACAACAGATACTAGAACAGAAAGAATTTCTGAAATCACAAAGCTAGTCCATACAAGCCAGGTTCCCCCCATACCCATCATTACCAATGTATAGATCAAACCATACTTTACGCCATCCTTTACACGTTCTTTACTTCTCATCCCATAATTAAAAGAGACGATCGGTGTAATGGCATCTCTCAGACCAAAAGCTGCAAATAATATAAACTGCTGTATCTTATAATATAGACCATATGCAGTTACTACATTTTCGCCAACACGGACAAAAATTACATTCAATAGATAGGTCATTACTGACATGAGAGCCTGCGCAATAATAGCTGCAAAACCAATGGAATAAATTCCTTTAATAATATTTCCTGATGGCTTCATATAAGTAAGTCCATTCTTGATTTCCTTATTTGCTTTTAAATGTAACATCAGTCCAACCAGCGCTGATGCAATCTGTCCGATTATGGTGGCACATGCTACACCCTTTACGCCAAGCTCCGGACATCCAATCCAGCCGTATATCAGAATCGGATCAAGTATGATATTGATCACTGCTCCTGTAATTTGTGCCACAGTTGAATATACACTTTTTCCCATCGCCTGCAATACCTTTTCGTACAAAGAGAAATATAAAATACCAAATGAATAACCGCAGCAGATTTTCAAATAATCTGTCGCCATCTCTGCAATAACCGGGTTCTTTGTCTGTGACGCGATATAGCTTTCCGTTACAAACAATCCAAACAATAGGAATACTGCGTAAATGACTGCCATTAAGAACACACCATTCCCTGCTGTCTTGCTAGCCTTTTGTACATCACCCTGTCCCATACATCTAGCAAGAACTGCGTTTACGCCTAAACCAGTTCCTATACCAATGGCTATCATAAGCATCTGCACTGGAAAAGCAAGCGTCAATGCATTTAATGCCATCTCCCCAGTGCCTTCTATATTGGCCACAAAAGCGCTGTCAACAATGTTATAAACAGCTTGTAACATCATAGATATGATCATGGGAACACCCATATTTAGCATTAACCTGTTTACAGGCATATCTGCCATCTTATTGCCTTTTACCTCTGATTTACTCATGATCATCTGCACCTCCTACCACATTACCAACACTGTTTCTTCTGTTGCCAAACTTACGAGTGTTTGTCATCTTTTTTCCTCCTTTAAATAAACAAAGTAAAATATTATGCTTTATAGAACAAAATATCCTATTAAGATAACTATTCAAGACTTTCCTATAAAACATAAAATGCGTGTAATCTTCATAGTAAAACTATTTTAGATTACACGCATTCATTCTTGCTGGACTTACATCTACCGATTACACCGATTTATTTTCAACGAAAAATCTTTCTTCCCCTTTTATTCTTCTGCTGTTTCAAATAAAGCATCTACAAAATCATCTACATCAAATTTCTGTAAATCCTCTATCTTCTCACCAATACCGATATATTTTACCGGAATTTTCAATTCTGACTGGATTGCAATGGCAATGCCGCCTTTCGCAGTTCCATCCAACTTTGTTAAGATAATACCAGTAATATCTGCAACCTCGTTAAACTGCTTTGCCTGAGCCAAGGCATTCTGCCCTGTGGTACCATCCAACACAATAAACGTCTCTCTATAGGCATCTCCGTATTCTCTATCTACAATACGATTGATCTTTTTAAGTTCTTCCATCAAGTTTTTCTTATTATGCAATCGTCCTGCTGTATCGATCAAAAGAACATCGGTATTCCTTGCCTTTGCTGCTGCAAGAGCATCAAAAACCACCGCTGCAGGATCCGAACCTTCCTGCTGCGCAATAATATCCACACCTGCTCGGTTCGTCCATTCCTCTAACTGCTCAATGGCAGCAGCACGGAACGTATCTGCCGCAGCAACTAATACCTTCTTTCCACTATTCTTTAACTGACTGGCTAATTTTCCAATAGAGGTAGTCTTACCCACACCGTTCACACCAATCAACATTACAACGGATTTCTTATCTTCAAAAACATATGCCGTATCTTCCACACGCATCTGTTCCTTGATACTGTCAATTAAAAGCTGCTTACAAGCGGCCACATCTTTTATTTTTTCTTCCTTTACCTTTTTACGAAGCTGGTCAAGTATCTCGGTAGTAGCATGTACACCAATATCTGCCATAACAAGAACTTCTTCTAATTCTTCATAAAACTCTTCATCGATCTGATGAAAACTACTGAATATAGAATCGATTCCATTTGAAATATTATTTCTGGTCTTTGCCAATCCGGAAACCAATCTTTGAAAGAAGCCTTTTTTCTTTTTTCCTTCACTTTTTTCCACTTCATCTGCTACTGCTTCCTGAATCTCATCCTGCATGGTCTCCATATGAATAGGAGAACTCTCTGGTGTTACGCCTTGCTCTTCTTCCTGCTGCTCCTCTGCTTTTTCCTCAATAGAAGAAATTTCCTCAAATACAGCCTCGCGAATAGCACCTTGCAAACTTCCAGTCGCATTTACCTGATCCGCATGTTCTTCCTCTTCTTCCGAAACTGACTCTTCCTCGTTTTCTTCTACTTCCTCTTCTTTTTCTTCTTCCTCAATTACATCTGAGATTGCTTCTTTTATCTCCTCAGTGCGACTGTCTCCTATACTCCCCGCCCCCGAGGGTTCCTCCGATACATCCTTTTCTTTCTTCTTTTTAAACAAACCAAAAAATGCCATTTTTCTTCCTCCTACTTACTATGTGCTTTTTCCATGTCATTCAACTGATCTTCAATCAGATTTACAGAGACCATTGTAGAAACACCCTTCTCCTGCATGGTAATTCCATACATTACATCAGCAGCAGCCATGGTACCTCTACGGTGAGTGATTACAATAAACTGGGTATCCTTTGTTAACTTATGCAAATACTGTGCATATCTTTTGACATTAGAATCATCCAATGCCGCCTCAATTTCGTCCAAAAGACAAAATGGTGAAGGCTTCAAATTCTGAATTGCAAACAACAGAGAAATAGCAGTTAATGCTTTCTCTCCACCAGACATCTGCATCATATTCTGCAATTTCTTTCCAGGTGGTTGCGCAATAATATTAATTCCTGCTTCCAGGATATCTTCACCTTCTGCCAAAGTAATCGTACCCTTTCCGCCACCAAAAAGTTCTTTAAATACAATATCAAACTGCGTTTTTATCTGCGCAAACCGCTCTTCAAATTGCTTGCGCATTTCGTGATCCAGTTCTTCTACGATACCAAGCAGCACTTCTTCCGAACGTATCAGATCCTCATGCTGTGTATGCAACATTTCATATCGCTCAGATACAGCACGATAGTCTTCAATCGCATTCACATTAACATCTCCCAGACCTTTCATTCGTATCTTTACTTGTGAAATCTGCTTTCTCATCTCAGGCACTTCAATGTCCAGTTTTTCCTGCTGCTCCTGTGCAGTTCCATATGTTAGTTCATACTCCTCCCACATATAGTTCACACGATTCTCAATCTGATCTGCCAGTTTTTCTTTCTGATTATTTAATCGGAAGATTTCTTTATCCAAATTACCCAATAATTCAGAAGTTTTTTCACGCTCCTCCAACATTCCTTTATGCTTAACAGCAATTATCTCACGTTCCTTTATCAACTGCTCCACAAATGTGGTCAGTTCTCCAACAACATTCTTCTCTTCTTCCATCTGTTGTTTTAAACTAAGGATTTCTTCTTCTTTTTCTTTCACCTGGCAGGCTGCTTCCTGTGCGTTTTGCTGTAATTTTGCATGTTCTTCCTGCAACGATACAATCTCTTCTTCCATTCTTTTCTGTAATAAACTTGCAAATTCCCGTTTCTGAACATATGAAGAAACCTCAACAGAAACATTGGCCATTTTCTCTCTCACATGCTCTTCTTCTTTTTTCTTTGCTTCCATATTCTTATTATACAAAGCAATCTGATCTTCCTGTTCTTTGTTCTTTTCATCGAGCAGCTTCATTTCATCCTGTATTCCAGCAATTTTAGCCTTCAATTCTGCAAACTGAAGTTCGATGTCTTCGCTCTCCTGATGAATCAACTGATAACCAAGTGAAATCGTTTCATTTTCCGCTTTCGCTTGATCAAATTTTAATTTAGAAGTATTTTGCTTCAAATACAATTCCTGCAATTTTGCCTGGATTTCTCTTAATTTATCAGTTCTAGTCCGACTCAGTGTTTGCAGTTCACCCATTCTTTTCTTGCAGGCGTCACTGACTATTTGTAATTCTGTCAATTTCTTTTCGCTGTCTTCGATTTCTCTACGTCGGCTCAACAAATTACTTGAATTCTTGTAGGCACCACCTGAAAGAGCTCCCCCAGGATTTAGTAATTCCCCTTCCAAAGTAACCATCCGGAAGGAATGATTGTATTTTCTTGCTACCTCTAACGCATGATCAATATGATCCACAACAACAATTCTTCCTAATAAGTATTCAACTAATCCGTGAAACCGATTGTCCACTTCCACTAATTCACTGGCAACCCCAAGTACGCCCTTTTCGTCGAGTACTTCCTTTTTTTGAAACCCACCTTTTTTTCCAACTGTAGTCAATGGCAAAAAAGTAGCTCTACCATATTTATTTTTTTTCAAAAATTGAATCAATTGTTTTGCAGTATTTTCATTATCCGTAACAATATTCTGAATGCTACCACCAAGTGCGATTTCTATGGCAACTTCATATTGTTTATTGACCTTAATAATATCTGCGACTACACCAATAATTCCAGCATTTCTCTCCTTTTGTTCCATGACTCTTCGAATACTTTGACCATATCCCTCATATCGTTCCGTCATATTTTTCAAGGTTTCCATTCGAGACTTCTCTCTGTGGTACTGCTGCTGCTGTTGATTTAAATCGCTTCTCTTCTTTTCCAGTTCCTGATTATTTTCTTCCTGTTCCTTCTGTAAGCTTACTTGCTCTTTCTTTGCAGTATCAATTTCAATTGCAAGTTTTTCAAGATTTTTCTCCTCTGTCTGCAAAACTTCCAAACAGATCGCCTCTTCTGTCTTGCTTTTTAAAATACGCTGAGTTAATTCTGATTTCTTTACCGAACTTTGAGAATACATCGTATTGTATTTTTCCATCTGCGCTTTCAGTGTAGCACTTTGATTCAAATTTTCCATTATATTTGCATTACACTGATCAATCGACTGATCGATTGCTTTCATTTGCTTCTTGCATTCTTCAAGTTCTTTCTCCATAGCTGCTTTTTTCTCAGCTACCTGTCCCATATCCAAATCCAGTTTCTGTTCCTCTACTGCATTTCTCTTTTTTTCTTCTTTTTTCTTCTGGATTTCACTGGCAACCACAGAAAGTCTTTCCTGATAATGGGAAGCATTCTGCTTTGCCGCCAAAATTTGCTCATGACAAACCTTTATAGAACCTTCTAACTGCTCTTCATGAATACGTTTTTCGTTGATTGCTGACTTATTTTGTTCCAGTACAATATCCCTCTGCTCTAGTTCTCTTTCCAGCTTACTATATTCTTCCTTTAACTGCGCAAAACTTTCCTCTTTTTCATTGTACTGTTCGGTTACAATCTTAAGATTATTCTCAATCTTGTCCTCTTCTCCATGCAACACCTGATATTCCTGCAAAAACAGGTTCACATCCAGACGCTTCAATTGTTCGCGCAACCGCAAATATTCCCTTGCTGTTTCCGATTGTTCTTTCAAAGGACCTACTTGTTTTTCTAATTCTGACAAAATGTCCGTGATTCTTTCCAGATTCTGTCTCTCAACTTCCAAATTCTTTTCTGCTGTAGCTTTTCTCTTTTTGAATTTCACAATACCTGCAGCTTCATCAAATAGCTCTCTTCGTTCTTCCGGCTTACCATTTAGAATCTTATCAATCTGTCCCTGTCCAATAATGGAATACCCTTCTTTTCCAATACCGGTATCCAAAAACAATTCCTGTACATCCCTCAAACGACAGTTTACACCATTCATCAGATATTCACTCTCACCAGATCGATACACACGTCTAGCTACAGTTACCTCATCATATGAAGTCGGCAATTTATGGTCCGAATTATCAAAAGTGATCGCAACATAGGCAAATCCCTGCGGTTTTCTAAGTTCCGTACCTGCAAAAATAATATCTTCCATCTTAGAACCACGAAGCTGCTTCGCACTCTGTTCTCCCAGAACCCAGCGTACTGCATCCCCAACATTACTCTTTCCACTTCCGTTTGGTCCAACAATGGCAGTTATTCCTTTTTGAAATTCAAATACCAGCTTATTCGCAAACGATTTAAAGCCATGTATTTCAATACTTTTTAAATACATATCTCTCCTCTTTCATATTTTGTGTTGCTGTTCATAGGGTGTGCCTGTGTATATGCCCTCTGAGCAGTCACTGTTTTGTAACACACGAATTACCCACTAATCTGTTAATTTTAATATTGCCTGATATGCTGCTGCCTGCTCTGCTGCCTTTTTCGTTTTACCCTTTCCCTGACTTAACTCTTTTCCGTCAACGATTGCTGCCACAGTAAATACCTTGTCATGGTCTGGCCCACTTTCTGCAATCAGCTTATATACCAATGGTTCCTTGTAATCCGCCTGCACAATTTCTTGCAAGATAGTCTTACTATCAAAAAAGAGCTTTTTATTGTCAATATCATCTAACACAAATTTTGTAACAAACTCTTTTGCACTAGTAAAACCACCATCTAAATAAATTGCACCAATCACGGCTTCAAACGCATCAGATATAATCGAATCCCTCTCCGCTCCCCCAGTTGCAATCTCTCCTTTTCCCAGTAAAATATAATCACCAAGATTAATTTCTCTTGCACACATCGCTAATGTAGGTTCACAAACTAAACTGGCCCGCAGCTTTGTCATCTCACCTTCATGCATTTCCTTGTTTGTCCTGAAAATAAACTCACTAGACATAAGTTCTAACACAGCATCTCCCAAAAACTCCAAACGCTCATTGTTTAATAATTTATTCATTCGCATCTCATTGGCATAAGAACTATGTGTCAATGCCTGACACAAAAAATTCTTATTTTTAAATTGATACCCAATTATTTCTTCAAATTCCTCTATTTTCACTTGATCAACCATGTAATCACGCCTAACCTTTCTCTCTTATTGTGAAAAACTCGCCTTCCCCTTTACATAGACAAGCTGTCTGCAAACGTTTTACAGACAGCCCTAGCCTTCTATATATGCTATTATTTACGCAATGGCATTCTTAATCTGCTCTACAGCATCTCCTACTGTAACAATTGCTTCCGCATTCTCGTTATCAATTTCAATTTCAAATTCTTCCTCAATTCCCATAATGATTTGGAATACATCCAAGGAATCTGCTCCTAAATCATCCACAAAAGAAGTCTCCATTGTAATTTCATCCGCATCAATGTTTAAAACTTCTCCAATAATTTTCTGCAATTTTTCAAATTCCATACTGCTCCACCTTTCCTATTCATTCTCTTCAAAAAGTATGTTTTCTTTTATTTTCTCATTAATATTCTGTTCTTTAAATAAAGAACATTGAATAATTGAGTTTTTAATTTCCTTACTATTTGAGCTGCCATGAGTTTTGACAACCAAACCATTCAATCCTAACAATGGCGCCCCACCATATTCACTGGCATCAAACTGTTTCAATGTAGTTTTTAACGCCGGCAATGCTAACGCTGCACCAATCTTACTCTTAATAGTAGACATAAGTCCCTTCTTGATCTCACCAACTAATGCAGACGCCAAACCTTCATACAATTTCAAAATTACATTTCCAACAAAGGCCTCACATACAATTACATCTGCCTTACCATATGGTATCTCTCTAGCCTCAATACTTCCAATAAAATTAATACTATTGCAATTTTTTAAAAGTGGATATGTTTCTTTTACAAGCATATTCCCCTTTTCCTCTTCTGCACCAATATTTACGATGGCTACTTTGGGCTGTTTGATTCCAATTACGTTCTCCATATAGATGGAACCCATTTTAGCGAACTGAAGCAAATGCAATGGTCTTGCATCTACATTTGCACCACAATCAATCAATAAGGATACACCTGATGTAGTTGGAATTAATGGTGCCAACGGTGCACGATCCACTCCTTTAATTCTTCCGGCAATCAGTTGACCTCCTACTAAAACTGCACCTGTACTTCCAGCAGATACAAACGCATCTGCCTCTCCCTTCTTCACTAAGTTCAGAGCAACAACAATAGAAGAATCTTTCTTACGACGTATGGCCATAACCGGTGCCTCATCATTGGTTATTACTTCATCTGCATTGATAACATTAATACGTTCTTTATCGTATGTATATTTCTCTAACTCCTGCTGTATTACACTTTCTTTTCCAACAAGCAAAACCTGGATATTTTCCTTTTCTTTTACTGCTTCGACTGCACCTTTAACCACCTCTACCGGTGCATGATCTCCGCCCATTGCATCAATTGCAACTCTAACGCTATCCATCATTTCACATTCTCCTCAATGTATCATTATAGTTATCGATGTATGTAGGTTCCTGCCAATAATCCATGAAGTAAAATATGCAAACATCCGCTTACATATCCAAAAACAAATATACTAAATATCACATCAAAAATCAACTACTATTTCTCGCTTGTTCTATAGAAAAATGAATACACAGAATTATAACCAAGTGCTTTTGGCTGAACCATCTGTTCCGTACTGCCTACAAACAATATTCCTCCCGGTTTTAGCGCTTTATTGAAATTTTGGTATATATCCACTTTTGCCTCTTCTGTAAAGTAAATCATAACATTTCTGCACACAATAAGATCACAATTATTTGGATATTCATCCTTCAATAAATTATGCTGTTTAAATTTCACCCTTGATTTTATTTCATCTGAAATTGCATATGTCCTATCATTTATTTTCTCGAAATATTTGTCAACAAACTCCTTCGGTAAGGCTTTTAAACTCTTATCTGCATACAAGCCTGCTTTTGCCTTCTCAATTACCTGTAGATCAATATCTGTTGCAATAATTTCAATCTTGTTCAACGGCATGAATTTTGATAATAACATAACCAAAGAATATGGTTCGTCCCCTGTCGAACAAGCTGCGCTCCAAATCTTTAATGGCTTACCAAACCGATTAAATAAATCCGGCAAAATAGACTCTTCCAAAATTCCCCATTGTTCTGGATTTCTGTAAAACTCTGATACATTTATTGTCAGATAGTTTACAAATTCATCATATTTTTCTTTGTCCTTCTTGATTAGCGCCACATATTCATTATAACTCTTCATCCCACTCTTAGAAATCAAAGTATCAATTCTACGCTTCATCTGCTTTTCTTTGTAAGCATTCAGATCAATTTTTGTTAACTTAAACACATCTTCTTTAAACTTTTCATAATTATCTTCCATCATACGCTACCCCCCACGATTTCCTTTTCTTCTATTCTACTAAAATTTCCATCCACTTTCAACCTATACCTTCTTCTATTTCACACCTCCATTCCCCCTTGGGAACGAATACAGGCTATACTCACGCAAAGAAACCTCATAAACAGACAAACATATATGAAAAGAGAGAGATGAATTCCATCTCTCTCTTTTCAATCGCTAACTTATAAAGTAAGTATCACAATATATGAAACTTATTCAGCATCCTCTTCTACTTCTGCTTCATTATCAGATAATGCTTTAACACTTAAGCTAATCTTCTTATCTTCACCGTTAAAGTCAACAACCTTAGCTGTTACTTCATCACCAATCTTCAATACATCTGAAGGCTTTTCAACATGCTCTCTTGAAATCTGAGAAACATGTAGCAATGCATCAATACCTGGCTCTAACTCTACGAATGCACCAAAATCTGTCATTCTAGCAACTTTACCAGTAACTTCAGCACCTACTGCATACTTATCGGCTGCGGTAATCCATGGATTCTGATCTTCAAATTTCAAACTTAAAGCAATCTTCTCACCCTGAATATCTTTGATAAGAACTTTAACAACGTCTCCAACCTTGAATAACTTCTTAGGGCTGTCAACACGTCCCCATGACATTTCAGAAATGTGCAACAATCCATCTGCTCCGCCTAAATCAATGAATGCACCGAAGTCTGTAACATTCTTAACAGTACCTTCCACTGTCATACCTGCTGAAATCTTAGCAAATAATTCTTTCTGCATTTCTTTCTTCTTAGCAACTAACAACTGCTTGCGATCACCGATGATTCTTCTTCTCTTAGGATTAAACTCTGTGATAACAAATTCAATTTCCTGTCCAGCATACTTAGAAAGATTCTTCTCATAAGTATCAGACACCAAACTTGCAGGAATAAAGATTCTAGCTTCTTCTATTACTACAGTTAATCCGCCATCTAATACGGAAGCTACTGGAGCCTTTAATACTTCCTGGTTGTTGAAAGCTTCTTCAATTCTCTTATTGCCCTTTTCTGCTGCAAGTCTCTTGTAAGTCAATAATACCTGACCCTCACCATCGTTTACTTTAAGGACTTTTGCTTCCATTGTATCGTCAACTTTTACAACAGTTGTCAAATCAATGTTAGGTGTGTTGCTATACTCGTTTCTAGTGATAATACCATCTGCCTTATAACCGATGTTTAAAACGATTTCATCTTCCTTAACACTGATGACTTTTCCTTCTACAATCTCTCCACTGTGGATTGTCTTAAATGATTCCTCTAACATTTGTTCAAAGCTCTGTTCTGACATGCTTTTTGAACCTCCTTAATAATATTATTTGGGGTAGATGCCCCTGCTGTAATACCTACGCTACGAAACGACTGGAACGCGTCCAAATCTAAGTTAACAAGTGTCTGTATATAGTAAGTATTTTTACACTCTTTTTTACATATCTCATACAATTTCTGTGTATTTGAACTAGACTGCCCACCTATCACGATCATTGCATCTGAGACTTTTGCCAACTGCATCGCTTCACTCTGTCTCACTTCAGTAGCATTGCAAATTGTATTTAAAGCAATTATATCATACATCTTTTTGGAGATTATTTCAACTAATTCTTGAAATTTCTTGTAATTAAATGTCGTTTGTGAGACAATGCATGTTTTTTTCTCTTTATCAAGCTCACATTTTTCTGCATCTTCTACTGTTTCAACCACAGTAACATTGCTTTTACACCAGCCTTTTATGCCTTCTACTTCCGGATGTTTTGCATTTCCAATTATCACAATATTTTCGTTTTGCTCCGTATGTTCTTTCACAATATTATGAATTTTCTTTACAAACGGACACGTAGCATCTACAATTTGTAAATTACGCTCCTCTAAAATATCGTATACTTCCTTGGCAACACCATGTGAGCGGATGATTACTGTGCCTTCTGGCAGCATTTTCAATTCTTCCAGGGAATTTACAACCGTTACTCCTCTCTTTCGGAGATCCTCCACTACTTCCTCATTATGAATGATCGGTCCATACGTGTATACTTTTTCACCTTTTTTTGCCTCTTCATAAACCATATCCACCGCACGTTTTACCCCAAAGCAAAAACCTGCACTCTTCGCTAATGTTACTTCCATTTTGTATCCTCCAATATTCTCTATCACCCTAAAAAACTAATTTTCTTTGTAGATTTGAATGATACGTTCTACAACCTGATCAATGGTCATGTCTGAACTATCCAACAAAATAGCGTCCTCTGCCTTTTTTAAAGGCGCGATTTCTCGGTTCATATCCTGCTCATCCCTAGCCATAATATCTTTTTCAATTTCTTCTAATACGCATTTTTCACCTTTTTCGCATAGTTCTTTATATCTTCGTTGCGCACGTTCCTCCACACTGGCAGTCAGGTAAATCTTTTTATCTGCATTTGGCAATACATGGGTTCCAATGTCTCTTCCATCCATAATAACATTTTCAGATGCTGCCAAAGCACACTGAAGATCAAGCAACTGTGCACGAACCTCTCCCACTTTCGCCACAAATGAAGCCATGTTTCCAACTTCTTCTGTTCGAATACATCCGCTTACATTTTCTTCATTTAGCAAAACCTGCTGTTCTCCATCCACATAAGCAATCTTAACATTTGCATTCTTTACATTTTTTGCAATCAGTTCTTCATCTTTGCCAATTCCATTTTTAATCATATACAATGCAATTGCTCGGTACATTGCACCTGTGTCCACATAAATAAAATTCAGTTGCTTTGCAACCATTTTTGCTATTGTACTCTTTCCAGCTCCTGCTGGTCCGTCGATTGCTATATTATAGCCCATGTTTTTCTCCACCTTTTCTTCTTGTATTCTTAGTTTTATTCTAAAACAATATCCTATTCATAAAATCCACCATTACTGTTCATATTTCTACTCATTAAATGCAGAAACAGTAAAATCATTTCTATTCGGCCGCCATACCAGCCATATATGCGGTTGACCATGCGATCTGTAAGTTATATCCACCTGTCAAAGCATCCAGATCCAATACTTCACCAACAAAATATATATTTTTCACCTTTGTTGATTCCATAGTTCCAGGATCGATTTCTTTTACAGAAATCCCGCCTTTGGTAATAATGGCTTCATTATAGCCTCGAAAACGCTCCACATGCATTTCCATTTCCTTCATAACATTTAGCAGCTTCTGTCTCTCTTCTTTTGTAATAGAGTGTATTGGCTTTTCCTGATCTATACCGCTCAATTCAATCACAACCGGTATCATCTTTTTCGGAAGAAGCTTGTCCAATCCGTTTTTAAACTGTTTATTTTGCATTTCAGAAAAATCCCGCAAAATTCTAGCATCTAACTGTTCTTTAGAAAGTGCAGGCTTACAATCAATTGCAACCCTCAATTCCTCTTTTTCCATGTATTTTCCCACAATACTACTTGCGCTGAGAACTAACGGTCCACTAATCCCGAAATGTGTAAACAACATTTCTCCAAATTCATCGTATATTTTCTTTTTTCCTGCGTATATTTTCAAACCTACATTTCTTAGAGATAACCCTTGTAGCTTTGTAACAAACTCTTCTTTTATCTGAAAGGGAACTAATGCAGGAGTAAGCTTTGTGACGGTATGTCCTATTTTTCGGGCAAATGTATATCCGTCTCCCGTAGAACCGGTTGAAGGATAAGATAATCCTCCGGTTGCAACAATAACCGAAGATACTTTTATCTCTTTTTCTTTTCCCTCTGTCCGAACTACAATCCTATCTATCTGTCCATTACCAGTCACTATATTTGTAACCTCTGTTTGATAATGAATCCTTACACCAAGACGTATTAATTCCTTCTGCAAGCCTAATATTACATCCGAAGATTTATCTGACACTGGAAATACGCGTTCTCCTCTTTCAATCTTGGTATTTACACCCAACTCCTCAAAAAACGAAATCACTTGTTGATTATCAAAGCTATAAAATGCACTATATAAAAATTTTCGATTTGTCATTACATTTGCAAATAAAACATCCATATCCGATGCATTTGTAATGTTACATCGTCCTTTTCCAGTAATATATAGCTTTTTCCCTAATTTTTCGTTTTTTTCAAACAACTCAACTTTTTTTCCATTTCTTGCCGCAACAATGGCAGCCATCATTCCGGCTGCACCTCCGCCAACAACTGCTATCATCTATTTTGTCTCCTTTAACACTGCTTTGTTCTTCCAAATATAGTCAACCAATGAAATCACAGTCAGTACCATTGAAACATAAATCAAAAACTGTTCTACATAAAACATCGGACTCCATGAAAAATCAAAGATTAATAAAATTGACATGATCATTTGAGAAATCGTCTTAAACTTTCCCCAATAGCTTGCAGCTATTACAACTCCATTGTCTGAAGCCACCAAACGAAATCCACTGATTGCAAATTCCCGACTGATGATAATGATTGCAACCCAAGCAGGAAATTGCAATTCTGGTAATGCAACAAAACAAATCAACGCAGCACAAACAAGAAGTTTGTCTGCTAAAGGGTCCATAAATTTTCCGAAATTTGTGATCAAGTTGTATTTTCTTGCAATATGTCCATCTAATGCGTCTGTAATACATGCCACACAAAAGATGACACCGGCAATCACATTATGCATAGGAATCACTGGCACTAACATGCATACTACAAAAAACGGAATCAATAGTATTCTCAACATAGTAAGTTTATTTGGCAAATTCATTTTTCTTATTTCCTTTCTATTCCCATACAACCTCTCCAATCAGGTCATATCCCTTGGCATCTGTCACCTGAACTGTCACCATTTCACCAGACATCAATGGGTGGGAACTATTTACAAAAATATATCCATCTACATTTGGAGCATCCTTGTAGGTTCTACCAATGTACACATTTTCTTCCGGAAGTTCTCCTTCAATTAGAACTTGTACCTTTTGGTATAACATGTTCTCTGCAGCCTCGAATGCAATCTTTTGCTGCTCCTGCATAATCTGCTCTCTTCTTTGTTCTTTCACGCTTTCTTCAATCTGATTGTCAAATTTTGCTGCTGGAGTGTCCTCTTCTGGTGAATATGTAAACACACCCAAACGATCAAATTTCATTTGTTTCACAAAAGACACTAATTCCTCATGATCCTGTTGTGTTTCTCCCGGAAATCCTGTAATCAATGTTGTTCTCAGACAAATCTCCGAAATCTCCTTTCTGAGCTTTCCTACAATATCGATTAATTCCTGTCTGTTGGTTCTTCTGCCCATACGCTTCAATATCCCGTCGGAACCATGTTGAATCGGCATATCCAAATACTTGCAAATTTTATCTTCTTCTTTTATTACCTGAATCAATTCATCTGTAATTTCTTCCGGATAGCAGTACAAAATACGAATCCATTTAATTCCAGCAATTTCGCAAAGCTTTTTCAATAACTCTGGCAAACATTTTTTCCCATATAAATCTTTTCCATACATGGTGGTTTCCTGTGCAACCAGAATTAATTCTTCCACACCATCTGCCGCTAGTTGTTTTGCCTCCTGTATCAACTTTTCCATAGGAAAACTACGATAATCTCCACGAATTTTAGGAATAATACAGTAAGTGCAGTGTTTGTCACAACCTTCTGCAATCTTCAAATAAGAGTAAAACCCTCCTGTAGTATTAATCCTCTTCGTATCAACAATCGGAAGTCCACTCAACGACTTGTATTCTTCCATAACTTTTCCTTCTAAGGACTTTTCCACTGCCTCACAAATTGCTTCATAGCTATTAGTACCCAAGACAGCATCCACCTCTGGAATCTCTGTTCGAATCTCATCCTGGTATCGCTGTGCCAAACATCCTGTTACAATCAAAGCTTTCACATTGGCAGTCCTTTTTAGCTCCGCCATTTCCAAAATCGTAGTAATGCTTTCCTCTTTTGCATCATGGATAAAACAGCATGTATTTACGACCACCACATCAGCCTGCAACTCATCGTCTGTTATCTCATACTTTCTTTCCCGAAGCAAACCTAACATCACTTCACTATCCACAAGATTTTTGTCACACCCTAAGGATACGAATAATATCTTCATCTTTCTTCTCCTATTCTTTCTGCAACTGAACCGCTTCCACACAATTACTCATAAGCATTGCAATTGTCATTGGCCCTACCCCTCCCGGAACAGGTGTGATCGCAGAAACTACTGACTCTACATCTTCATAATCCACATCTCCACATAGCTTGTTCTCTACATTTCTGTGAATTCCTACATCAATCACAACAGCCCCTTCTTTCACATATTCCTTTGTTATAAATTTCGGTTTTCCTATGGCAACAATTAGAATATCCGCTCTCTTTGTTACTGCCTTTAGCTCCTTTGTTCTGGAATGACAAATAGTAACAGTCCCATTTTCTCTCAGCAATAACATACTGATTGGTTTTCCAACAATATTACTTCTTCCAATCACTACACATTCTTTTCCTTCTATCTCAATACCAGAGCGTTTCAACAACTGAATAATACCTGCTGGAGTACAAGACACAAATCCTTTTTCTCCAATGCTCAACGCTCCCACATTTTGTGGATGGAAGCCATCCACATCTTTTTTAGGATCAATTGCATGAATAATGGCATCTTCATCTATATGTTTTGGTAACGGAAGCTGTACTAATATACCATTTACATCCTTACGCTCATTAAGCTCCTTTATTAAATCCATCAATTCATTCTCTGTGATTTCCTCTTCCAGCTCATAGGATAAGGAACGTATGCCAATATACTCACATGCCTTCTTTTTATTTCCTACATATACAGATGAAGCTGGATCGGATCCCACTTGGATCACCGCAAGCGTAATTTCTACTCCCTGTTCTTTGTACACCTGTACCTGTTCTTTCAATTCATCCTTAATTTCTGTTGAAATTTGTTTTCCATCAATTCTTAATGCCATATATTCATGCACCCTTTCTAGCTTTTCGTATTCTTCAGTTGATGACACCGCACCAATCATCTTATTTATTCTATACCAGATTATTCATAATGAAAAGAAAAATTTTAAATCTAGCCATAAATAAAATTTTTAGCCATTTTGTATATTTGGCGTTTTTCGAATTGTGCACCCTGAACAGTTACTATTTTCTAAATATACTTATGTGCCTTGTATTTTCTGCTAATATGCTACGATCCATGTATCATAACCATCTTCTAACAGGATTGTTTCGATTCTTTCCGCCCTATTCATATCTGTGAACCTTCCGACCAAAACAGCATAATATTCATTTACTTTTTTTATTTCCACTGTATATCCCATTCCACTCAATTCTTCTGCAAGTCTTTGCGCATTCATGTAATTCCGAAACAATCCCACCTGAATCTGATAAGTAACTCCTTTCCCCTGTTCCGGGGTAATGGTCTCCACAACACCATCTGCAATGGCCTTTGCTACCTCATCAAATTTTTCATCAAATATTTTATTATCCGAATCTGTATTTATAAATCCTACCTCTACCAACACAGATGGCATATTGGTTCTCCGTAGAACCGCCAAATTTGGTCGAATACTCCTTCCCAAATTATCAAATCCTACCTCTTCCAGTTCTTTGTTGATATTATTTGCAAGAACTTCTTTTATATCCCCATCATTATAAAGCAATGTCTGTACCCCGGCATATTGATTTGCCATAGGACTGGCATTTCTATGAAGGGATAAAAAAAAATCAGCTCCGGAAGCATTTCCAATCCGTGCCTTCTCATTCGGTGATTGAAAGCGATCATCCGTCCTTGTATACACCACATCAATTCCTTGTTTTTCTAATTGTTTTCCTACCTCAAATGCCAACTTCAAAGTGTCATCTTTTTCCTTTCTCCCATCATACATTGCACCATTATCCCATCCGCCATGTCCAGCATCTACAATAACCCTTGTGGCCATATATACACCCCAAAAAACTTTTTATTATTTTATGACAGTAAATTAGATATGTTCCTATTGAATCACAAAAGGTAACTACAAAGATTGCAGTTACCTCTTGCCCCATTTTATTGGAAAATGTTTTCTACTTACACACGATTATAGTTGATCAAACATCCTTTAAGGATAATCTCTCTCTCATCATCTGTAAGTTCGCCCATATTCAACTCAAATTCTTTCATTCCCTTATTTACAACATATGCCTTAAATGTAGTTGCTTTATTCTTAACCTGATCCGCAACATTTGGAATAAAGATATAATCTCCATTTGCAAATGGAAGTTCTTCCTCTGGATAGATAAATGGAAGCATACCCCAGTTGATCAGATTTGATCTGTAACGCTTAGTTGCGTATTCTTTCGCAATATTTGCCCATCCACCAAGTACCTTCTGACAAGAAGCTGCCTGCTCACGAGCAGAACCATCACCTGGTTTTACCGCATATATTGTACTTCCTACACCGGTATTTGTCTTATCTACACCTGCAAACTGATCTTTAATTGTATGCATAATGTCCTTAAGTTCTGGAAGGACCTCTCCCATACACTGACCATTCTCTCTTGCAACTTCTGCTGCATGAACTTCTTTTGCACGACCAACATATGCAGGATCTTTTCTAGACAATGCAAACTCTGCCAATCCAATTGGATTTGAACGGTAAGATGAAGTCTCTCCTGAAGGAATCAACTCATCTGTTGTAGTTACCGGATCATGAATTTCGGAAACGACCTTAATTACCAAGTTATCGGTAAGAGCAACCATTGATGGCCAATCCTTAATATTTGGTCCAAATTGAATCTCAACAGAAGGATCTGCAACGCCCTTGCTATCAAATACACGGTTTTCGTAAATTGTCTTATCAAAGAAATATTTTGGCTTGCTAAAGTTTGCGTCAATATCTGTAGCAGGTGTCAAATATCCCTTATTTGCTGCTGTTGCTGCAATGGAACGAGCATCCATAAGTGCAACGGATGAAATCTGACCATTCTGTAACTTAGAACCTTCACGGTTAGGGAAGTTTCTTGTAGAATGACGAATACTAAATGCATTATTTGCAGGAGTATCTCCAGCTCCAAAACATGGTCCACAAAATGCGGTCTTCATAACTGCACCTGCTCCCATAAGCTTCGCTGCTGCACCATTCTTAACAAGTTCCATATATACTGGCATACTTGCAGGATATACGCTAAGTGTAAATGCATCTGCACCAATGCTTGCACCTGCCAAAATATCAGCTGCATCACAGATATTTTCAAATCCACCACCTGCACAACCAGCAATAATTCCCTGTTCTACATACAATTTACCATTCTTGATCTTATCAGTAAGCTTAAAGTCAACTTGTCCATCCAAACTAACTAAAGCTTTCTTCTCACAATCACGAAGTACATCTTCAAGGTTTGCATTTACTTCTTCAATTGTGTATGTGTTACTTGGATGGAATGGCATAGCGATCATTGGCTTAATCTTGCTAAGATCCACATAAACCATACCGTCATAATAAGTAACGTCTGCAGGAGCTAATTCCTTATAATCTTCGCTTCTTCCATGAACATCATAGAATTCTTTGATCTTAGAATCTGTCTTCCAAATGGAAGATAAACATGTAGTTTCTGTGGTCATAACATCTACACCAATACGGAAATCCGCACTTAACTTCTCTACACCTGGTCCAACAAATTCCATTACTTTGTTGTTAACATAACCATTGCCAAATACAGCACCAATAATTGCCAAAGCCACGTCCTGTGGTCCTACACCCTTTACTGGTTCTCCTGTTAAATACACACCTACTACACCTGGCATATTAATATCATATGTCTGAGAAAGCAGCTGTTTTACCAACTCTGGTCCACCTTCACCCATAGCCATGGTTCCCAACGCACCATATCTTGTGTGACTATCTGAACCAAGAATCATCTTTCCTCCACCTGCAAGCATTTCTCTTGCATACTGGTGAATAACAGCCTGATGAGGTGGTACGTACACACCACCATATTTCTTCGCACAGGTCAAACCAAACATATGGTCATCTTCATTGATTGTTCCACCTACTGCACACAAACTGTTATGACAGTTTGTAAGAACATATGGAATAGGGAATTTCTCCAACCCTGATGCTCTTGCTGTCTGAATGATTCCTACAAAAGTGATGTCATGGGAAGTCAATTTATCAAACTTAATCTTCAACTTCTCCATATTACCCGAAGTATTATGCGCCTTTAAAATATTATATGCCATAGTTCCCTGCGCTGCTTCTTCCTTAGCAGGTACCTTTCCAAGCTTGCTTTGTAATACAGCCTGCACTTCCTGATTGTCTTCTACAATTTCTGTTCCATTGAGTAAATATACACCATTATCGTATAATTTAATCATATGATTCCTCCTATTCTTATCTCATTGAAGTAGGTCTTTATAGACTTTTCATACTGTCTCTACCATTATAAATAGTACAACTAAAAAATGCAATCGGATTTCTAACTTTTTCCCTTGCTATTTTATGTCAAAAAATTGCACAGGTATTATCCGGAAAAGACAATTTCTTAAATGCTGATAACAATTGTGTTTCAGCTAATTTGAACACCTTTGATCAGATTATTGCATCTTTTAAAATTAAGTAGGCGATATGTTTTTTATTTTTATAGTTGTAATTCAAAACACTCTTTGCTATAATGAGTGATGTTGATTTCGAACATATAAATTTTCAATAGGATTTTATATACAATCTCAAATCAATTGAGTTTTTTTCAAATATGGAGGTGCTCATGAAACACGTAATTTCACCCCTTGACTTATCAGTCTCGGAGCTAGATCAGGTTCTTTCTTTAGCAGAGAAGATCCTTGATAATCCGGAGCAATATACACATGTATGTGATGGAAAAAAATTAGCAACTTTATTTTATGAACCTAGTACTCGAACCAGACTAAGTTTTGAAGCTGCTATGATGAATTTAGGTGGAAATGTGTTAGGATTTTCTTCTGCGGATTCAAGTTCAGCAGCAAAAGGAGAAAGTGTTGCAGATACCATTCGTGTAATCTCAAGCTATGCGGATATCTGTGCTATGCGTCACCCAAAAGAAGGTGCGCCTTTGGTTGCATCTCATTATTCATCGATTCCTGTAATTAACGCAGGTGATGGAGGGCACAACCATCCAACGCAGACACTAACGGATTTACTTACGATTAAGCGTTTAAAAGGTCGTTTGAACAACCTGACCATCGGTGTTTGTGGGGATTTAAAGTTTGGACGTACCGTTCATTCTTTGATTCGTGCAATGATTCGCTACGATAACATCAAATTTGTAATGATATCTCCTGACGAACTTCGTATTCCTGATTATTTGCGTACAGAAGTATTGGATCGAGAGCATATCCCATACAAAGAAGTAAATGTATTAGAACCTATTATGCCGGAGTTAGATCTTTTGTATATGACCAGGGTTCAGAAAGAGCGTTTCTTCAACGAAGAAGATTATGTTCGATTAAAGGATAGTTTCATTTTAGATACAAAGAAAATGAAACATGCAAGAGAAGATATGTTAGTTTTACATCCTCTCCCACGTGTGAATGAAATTTCAACAGAAGTAGATGATGATCCACGTGCAGTTTACTTTGAACAGGCAAGATTCGGTGTATATGTAAGAATGGCACTGATTATGACTTTATTGGGATTGGATGGTGACGGTTCATGTTAAATATTAGCGGATTAAATGATGGTGTTGTAATTGACCACATTCAAGCAGGTGGTGCTTTTGAAATATATAACTACTTAAAGCTAGATCGTTTAGATTGTAGCGTAGCCATTATTAAAAATGCGAAAAGTAGTAAAACTGGAAAAAAGGACATGATTAAAATCGAAGGTCCTTTGTGTGTGGATTTAGATATGCTTGGTGCTCTATCTCCTAATCTTACAATTAATATTATCAAGGAAGGTAAGATCGTAGAGAAAAAACATTTGAGCTTACCTATGACTGTGACAAACATTTTAAAGTGTCGCAATCCTAGATGTATTACATCAATCGAACAGGAATTGACACACACATTTAAATTAGCCGACAAGAATACAGGAATTTACCGTTGTATCTATTGTGAACAAAGATACAGCAATCGTTCCTAAAATCTTTTTCATTCATTTTTTAACTTTCATCGAGAAGTGAGGTAGAAATACCTCACTTTTCGATTCTATTCTTTTTCATAACCTCTTCGATACAATTCTCCTATTTCCTCTCCTTTTTGGGATTGGATTCGATATAGTTTCAACAGACGGACTAAATTCTCCTCTATATAATCTTTTGTTTCATAATGTTCCAATTTTTCAATAATCTCACTTCCCCTTGCTTCAAGATTTTCCTCGGTAAGCGTTTCCCCTTGGGGCAAGCCTAATATTTTATTCATTTTTCCTAATCCATATGCAAACTCATAGTCTGATTGCAAAATACCTGTAAAATTTTCAAAATGTAACTTTATTTCTACTGCATCTTCCACTAAATCCATTATCATATCTATTTCCTTCTTTCTTATTATTTGAAGAAAGCACTGTATTACCTTGACCTTGTAACACAGTGCACCTTCCACACAACTTTTATTTATTGGTTTGAAATCTTTTTTGTATCTTAAAGAACACTTCCATAATATCAGGATCAAAATGTGTTCCTGTTTCCTCTTTCATGATCGCAATTGCCTCTTCATGAGAGTATGACTTTCTATAGCATCTATCGCTTGTCAAAATATCATATACGTCTGCAACCGCTAAAATTCTGGCAGCTAAAGGTATGTCATTTCCTTTCAATCCACATGGATATCCGGTTCCATCCCACCACTCGTGATGATATTTTGCTACATCCACTGCAATCTTCAAATATTCATTTTCACTGTTATCATACAACTCCTGAATATATTTCGCACCTAAAAGAGTATGCCCTTTCATAAGTTCCCACTCTTCTTTGGAAAGTTTTCCCGCTTTCAATACAATTTCATCCCGAATCAAATTCTTTCCAATATCATGCAAGGGAACTGCCATAAGAAAAGTATCCAAAAAACTCGTAGTAACTATTTTCTCGAATTTCGGGGAAAATTGCAAACTCATTGCTAATACTTTACAGTATTCCAATAAATGATCAATATGTTCTCCCTGTATATCTTCTCTTGCCTCAATTATTTTTGCCATTACATAAATCAATTGTTTTTGCTCATTAGTCACTTTTTCTACCTGACTGTTGAACATTTTAAACAATTGGCGATTGTGAAGCTTTAATTCATTTTGCATCTGAAAAATTTTCAGGTGAGTATTCACACGCAACGTAATCTCTTCCAATTCAAAAGGCTTCGAAATAAAATCCACAGCCCCAAGTTTAAACCCTTTTACCTTATCTTCTGTGGAATTTAAAGCTGAAATAAAAATAATAGGTACATCTCGCATAATCGGATCCTGCTTTATAATTTCACAAAAGTCAAATCCATCTATTTCAGGCATGGAAATATCTAACAAAATTAACTGCGGTTTCTTTACTGCAATTGCAGCGAGAGCCTGTTTTACACTGGTAACTGGTCTTGCAATATAACCAATACTCTTGATCATTTCTGCCAAAATAACCAAGTTGGACGTGGTATCGTCTACAATAAGAATGTTTGCAGTATGGTCACTAATAATTTTACGTTCCATAAATGATTCCTCCGGTTCTATATAAATGACTGTTTTTCATTTCCTACACAAATAATGTTTCTTTTAATGCATCTTCCAATTCTTTGTATTGTTTTGCAGCCATTTCTCCATCCGACTTTCGAACAGTCATTTCTACACGAAAAGCCTTTCTCTTTAGTTCCTTGTTACTTTCCACCAGTTTTTTTATTGTTTCTGCAAAAATTTCTGCTTTATCCCAATTCTCCATCTCAATACAGATAATCAACTTATCCATTGTATTTTGAACCTCTCTCTTGTTTTCCTCGGAACCAAAACGATAAATTGCTTCAATATTATACATTTCTTCATCCAGTTCTGTAATTTCTCGTCTGGTCACTCCTTCATAAACAAACCTTCCCGAGTCATATGCCCTGGAAACCGTGGTATCCTTATCTGCACGCTTCACACGAATAGAAAAGGAAAATGTACTTCCCTTTCCTTTTTCGCTATCCACATGGATCTCACCGTCCATCAATTCTACCAACTCTTTTACAATGGTAAGTCCCAATCCACTACCACCAAACTTTCGAGTAATAGAGGCATCCACCTGGGAAAAACTTTTAAATAATTTATCCATATCTTCCGGTGCAATTCCTATACCAGTATCCATTACCATAAAAAACAATTCCACCATATCATTCAACTCCATGGTTTTTACCACATCTACGACAATCTGTCCCATTGAGGTAAACTTTACCGCATTATTGATCAGATTCGTTAAGATTTGGGTAATTCTCAACTCATCGCCAATAATATATTCCGGTATTTCCGGTGAAATGTTCAACAATAGCTTCAATCCCTTGTCATTTACCTGATTGATATTCATGGCAATAATCTTATCAATGGCCTCACGAAAAGAAAATTCCCGCTCTTCCAATGTAAACTTTCCCGCTTCTAATTTTGAAAAATCCAACAGATTATTAATGATCTCTATCATATTGCTGCAACACATATGAATAATATTGACAGATTCCTTTTGAGAAGCATTCAACTCTGTTTCCATTAGATTTTTTGATATGCCCAATATTCCATTTACCGGTGTCCGAAGTTCATGGGTTACATTAGAAACAAACTCGTTTCTAACCTTGGTAGCCCTTTCTACTTTTTCTTTTGCTTTTACCATGTCTTTAATGGCGCCTACCTTTGATGCAATATTCACATAATTGCACATCCCATAATATTCTCCATCCTGAAAAAAAACAGTTCTAAGCTGTACATCGAAACACGTCTGATTTTTTCTATATGCTACCGTTTCAATTGTTTTTTGATTTTCCCACTGTTTTCCAGATTCGTCCTCCAGCTTGATTTGACCTTCTTCCCAAAATATGTTTTTAGGAAAAATACGATAAATCTCTTTTCCTGCAAGCTCCCCTTCATAGCCTAATTCCATTTTTGCGGTCTGATTGGCTTCTACTACTTTTCCCTCAGAATCAAAAAATAAGATTCCCTCCAGACTATTATCCATCAAATACCGCCATTTTTCCCCATTATTTTGCATTTTTCCTCCTCCATTTTCTAATTTTTCCCATACACATTGTTCTTATTCACAATTCGTGATATTTTTACCTTTTTCTAGCCTCGAAATATTGACATAAACGCATTTATTGTTATATAATGAAAACAATCAAGCAAAGTACACATTTTGCAAATAAGCTTTCAAGGGAGGTCCCTCATGAATTTTAATGTACGATTAAAACAACTTCGTCAGAAACACAAACTTACACAGAGTGAGTTAGCTGACATTCTAGGTTTAAAACCCACCGCAATATCAAACTATGAATCAAAAAGAAATGAGCCATCGTTTGATAAGTTGATTTCATTATCAAAATATTTTGATGTATCTTGTGACTACCTATTAGGCGTGTCTGATGCATATTTACCAATTGGTGGTGAAGTCTTAGACAAAGACATCATCAACTTTTTCAATCTATATCAGCAGCTAAATGAAAAGAGTTCAAAGGAATTATTATCTTACGCTGATTATCTACTTTATCTGCAGGAAAAAGAAGAAGAAAACAAATAGTAAATTACATAATTATAATGAAAAAACAACCACGACTATGTCGTGGATGTTTCTATTAATTACTGTGCTTTGCCGCAACAGAACTTATATTTCTTTCCACTACCACAAGGACATGGCTCATTTCTACCAACTTTCTGTTCCCTAACAATAGTTCCAGATCTCTTCTGTTCTTTATATAACTCAGCTCTTCTCTCTTTTGTAAGAAGATCATCCCAAGCTGGAAGCTCATACAACCAATCAGCTCTTGCAGCAACCATGTTATAGTATAACTTTTCTTTGTCATAGTCCAAATTAACAACAGTATCTTCTTCCATTGTATCAATTGGATTCTCCTCTTTCAAACTTTCATTGATACCATCAAGGAAACCTACCATCATCATCAATTCTACATCATATTTTGTAGCAAGATCCTTTACGGTTCCTTTGACAACTTCATTTGGATTTGCCAAAATCTGCTCATAAATTCCCTTTTCCAAAGTAAAATATGTACTCCAGAAAATCTGTCCCTGCTTTGTATCTGCTTCTTGTCCATATGCGTATTGACGCCATTCTGATAATAAACTCATCTCTATATCCTTCCTTTATTTAATTATTCGACATTATCTTGTTCATTATATCATACCCCAAAATATCATTCAATATTTTTTCTATTTCTAATAGTAAAAACCTTTATAGAAAAAGCCACAACAAGAAAAACTGTTGTGGCTCTAAAGGGGAGGATAAGTATTTACACTATCCTTTGTTCTCAAACACGGAGGGGGATATTCCATGTTTGATAATCCGTTTCCGGATTACTAATATTATATTCCCTTTTTTTCTATTTATGCATAGATTCTTGCTTTTTTTTTATTTTATTATATACTAACTATATTCCATGATAACAGTTCATCAACGAAAGGAACAAAAGAATATGAAGAATATAAAAAAAATACTTGCAATAATTGGCGTGCTGTTCTTTGCCGGCCTATATATCGGCTTATTTATAATCGCATTCCTCGACATTCCATACAAAGAAGCTATTATGCAGTCTGTTTTGTTTACTACATTTTTCATAACTTTGTTTATTGCATGCTTCGTAAGTATTCTAAAACTGTTAAAAAGACTAAACGGTTCCGATGACCATACATCCGACAAAACCAAATAGTACACTCTTTTAAGGCCATCTACTTCGCCTCTCTTTTTATGCGTTCTAGATGTGCCTTCATTTTTTTCTCTTCTCCATTCTCCGACAATTCATAAAATGTATGACCGACCAATTCATCCGGCAAATACTGTTGCTCCACATAATGATTCGGAAATGCATGGGCATACAGATATCCCTGACCATGACCAAGTTTTCCTGCTCCTTTATAATGTGCATCTTTTAGATGATTTGGAACGGATACCATTTGCTTTTCTTTTACTACCGACATTGCTTCATCGATTGCCATAATTGCACTGTTACTCTTTGGGGCACATGCCACATAAGCAGCCGCCTGGGCAAGTACAATCCTGGCTTCCGGCATTCCTAATCTCTCTACTGCCTGAGCTGCAGCGGTTGCTACTACCAGTGCATTTGGATCTGCATTGGATACATCCTCTGCTGCACAGATCATAATTCGTCTGGCTATAAATGTAATGCTTTCACCCGCATACAACATGCGTGCCAGATAGTATATGGCTGCATCCGGATCCGATCCTCTCATACTCTTTATAAAAGCGGATATAGTATTATAATGATTATCCCCGGTTTTATCATATCGAACCGCACGCTTCTGGATACATTCCTGTGCCACCTCAAGGGTAATGTGCACCTTTCCATCTTCCGATTTGTCCGTTGTCAACACTCCCAGCTCAATGGCATTCAAAGCCTTTCTCGCATCTCCATCTGCCATCTCCGCTAAGAATTCCAATGCTTCTTCTGTTATCTCTGCTTGATATACCCCAAGCCCTCTTTCGCAGTCTGTTATGGCCCGTTGTAACAATTCCTTAATTTCTTTTTTTTGTAAACATTTCAATTCAAAAACAATGGATCTGGAAATCAGCGCTCCATTCACTTCAAAGTAAGGATTTTCTGTAGTAGCACCAATCAAAATAAGCGTACCATCCTCAACAAATGGCAATAAATAATCCTGTTGCCCTTTATTAAATCTGTGTATCTCATCTACAAACAAAATCGTCTTCTTCCCATATGCTCCAAGGGTATTTTTTGCACTTGCTACCACTTCTTCCATATCTTTTTTTCCGGCAGAGGTGGCATTAATCTGTTGAAATTCTGCCTTCGTCGTATTGGCAATCACCTTTGCGATTGTAGTCTTTCCAGTTCCCGGAGGTCCATATAAAATTAGAGACTGCAGCTTATCTGCCTTAATGGCACGATACAACAATTTGTCTTTTCCAAGTATATGTTCCTGACCTACCACTTCATCTATGGTTCGTGGACGAAGCCTGGAAGCCAACGGACTCTCTTTTTCTAATGTATTTGTCCGCATGTATTCAAATAAATCCACTTTATCACCTTCTAATTTTTTTCAGTAACGGTTCACAATTATGTGAACCGTTACTTTTTTCATGCATTTTTTCAATAAATGTGCTATAGTAACTATAAAATCAATTATGCGTTTTCACAGAAAGGAGAACTTATGTCATTACCAAAAGATCCTGTCATGCTGCTAAGTTATATTAACACACAACTTCGTGATCATTATTCCACATTGGATGATCTGTGTGCAAGTCTTCAAGTAGAAAAAAATGCAATTATAACTACTTTAGGTACCATTGATTACTATTATGCAAAAGAGCATAACCAGTTTATTTAACTTATGATAAAGATGCATTGTTCCAATCCCTTCTATGTTCTTTGGATACTTTGCATCTTTTCTACACTAGAAACTGTTCGAAACAATTACCTATAATAGAATAACTTCCTTATCTATTCTTGCATAATACTCTTCTGAAAGTTCTTCCCAGACACCTTTTCCGGCCGTCGCTTCTATAAACTTTTTCTGAAATGCTTCATACAATCCAATAGGAATTAGTGCAATCAACTGCACCTTATCCGTATATAATGTATCTAAGATTGAAATGTCCATTTCCCCCAGTATATACTGTAATTTACCAAGACCATTGTAGTCTGTATCTATATTAATCTTTTTGCCCAGACATTTTTCTGTGATCACACTATTGTCCAATCCTGCTTTTGTAGATGCAGAATACGCCCGGACCAGGCCACCTGTTCCCAAAAGAGTTCCCCCAAAATATCGTGTAACCACCACTAAAGTGTTATGGATTTCTTCTCCTAACAATACCTCTAATATGGGTTTTCCTGCGGTTCCTGATGGTTCCCCATCATCACTAAAACGCTGCAATTCCTGTCTTTCTCCTAACACATATGCATAACAGTTGTGTCTGGCATCCCAGTATTCTTTCTTTAATTTTTCAATATACTCCAATGCCTGTTCTTCTGTTTGGATCGGATATACATGTGCGATAAATCGTGATTTTTTTTCCACGATTTCTCCGGTTCCCTCTTGATATACGATTTTATACGACTCTGTTGCCATTTGTTACCTCATTTCTACTTTCCTGTAATGTAAAAAGGTGCTACTAACAGCAGCACCCTTATCTGCATATGTAATCGTTATTACATATTCCGTATTATATCACTTTTCTTCTTGCTTATCCACATATTCTTTCATACAGATAATCATATATAACCTCATTCAGTACACAAGGAGTAACCTGATTGCGAAGCATCAAATATACCATCTCTTCTGCTTCCTCCTTACTGTCTAAAAATCCCCCGGTTCGTTCTGCTTCCACAAGCATATCATCTACTTCCTTCTCTACATAAATACCATACTTACCAACCTCAGCCTGAAATGTCTCCAAAAAATAATATACGACAGCATCCACCCCACTGTCTAACTGAAGTACTTCAAAACCCTTACATTCTACATTCATTCAGATACCCCCTCATATTGTAAAGTCGTAGTTTTTATTGCCCCTTATTTGTTCCTAATCCCCCATATTCAGAAACAAAATCTCTACAATTTATATATCGACTTTATCTTTTATTTTTTTAGCTTTTTTCTACATTTTATGGTTTTGTAACGGTTTTGAAAAACACACCCCCAAGGAACAGCAATCTTGAATTTATACACTGTATTTGCTATAATTAGGAGAATTGTTTTTAGATAAATTATATGAATCGTTTCAGATATTTTTATACAATCTGCCCATGACTACTCACAATGCAGACTGGCTGTTAACAAGACCAAGAAAGGAATTTCACTATGAATTATTCGAAAAGAAACATCCGAAGAAAACAGAAGATTTTACGTGCGGATTCCACACAAATGTACTCCAAATTTAAGTTTTGGTTTTTTCGCCTTGGCATAACAACTGTTATCGGCAGTCTCGTGGTCGGAACTTGTGCCATTACTGGTTTTTTAGCAGGAATTATAGATAATGCACCCATAATTGATGAAACACAAATTGAACCTGCCACTTATGCGTCTACCATTTACGATAATCAGGGACAGGAAACCTATCAGCTTGTTGGTTCAAATGCCAATCGTATTGCTGTCTCTTTGGACGAAATTCCAGAAGATTTACAAAACGCATTTATTGCCATTGAAGATGAACGTTTTTACAGTCACAAAGGAATCGACCCAAAAGGTATCCTTCGTGCAGCCAGTTCTACTTTATCTTCCGGGAGTCTTGGCCAGGGTGCCAGCACGATCACTCAGCAGTTAATCAAAAATGTAGTTTTTTCCGGTGGAAACGAACAAAGTTCTGCCGCAAAAATTCAGCGAAAAATCCAGGAACAATATTTGGCGCTTCAATTAGAACAGAAAGTATCAAAAAAAGATATTTTAAAAAATTATCTCAACACCATCAACCTTGGACAAAATACTCTGGGTGTACAAGCAGCAGCTTTACGTTATTTTGACAAAGACGTTAGTAAGCTTACTCTGTCAGAATGTGCGGTAATTGCCGGTATTACAAAAAATCCGTCCAGCCTTAATCCAATTAGTTATCCGGAAAACAATTCAAAACGAAGAATTAGTGTCTTGGATCATATGCTTTCTCTCAAAATGATAACGGAAAAAGAATATAAAGATGCTTTAGAAGATGATGTCTATAAAAGAATCCAAAAAGTAAACGCCAAGAAAACAAAAACCAGCAATCTCGTAACATCCTATTTTACTGATGCTGTAATCGATCAGGTTTTAGATGACTTACAAATGAAACTTGGATATACGGAAGAACAAGCCATCAATCTGTTATATCGTGGAGGAATAAAAATATATACAACTCAAGACAAGAAAATGCAGAAGATCTGCGACTCTGTCATTTCCAACAAGTCTTATTATCCATTTTCCACACAATATTCTTTAGAATATCGCTTGTCAATTTTGGATAGTGACGGAAAAACGCACAATTATGATGAGTTAACAATGGAAAAATATTTTAAACAGAGCTATCCATATTTTGACTTAATTTTTTCAGACAAAAAATCGGCAAAAGAAGCAACTAACAAATACAAAAAAGCCCTACTAAAACAAACTGGTGGTACTCTTGCAGGTGAAGTCGTAAGCATCACTTTGCAGCCACAAATTTCATTTGTTTTAATGGAGCCTTCCACTGGAGAGGTGAAAGCCATCGTTGGTGGTCGTGGCGAAAAAACTGCAAGTCGAACCTTAAATCGTGCAACTGGTTCTACACGCCAACCCGGTTCTACCTTCAAAGTGCTATCTGCATTTTTGCCGGCTTTGGATGCTTGTGGTATGAGTCTTGCTTCTGTATATGATGATAGTACTTATTACTATCCCGGCACAGAAAAGCAGGTAAAAAACTGGTATACAGATGGTTATCTTGGACTTACTACTATCCGGGATGCCATAAAAAAATCTATGAATATTGTAACCATAAAAACAATGGAACAGGTAACACCAGAACTGTCACTCTCTTACTTAAAAGAGCTGGGATTCACTACATTGGTAGATAATTCGAAGCAATCGCCAAATGATTTAAATCTATCTACTGCATTAGGTGGACTTACTTATGGTGTGACCAACTATGAGGCCACTGCTGCTTATTCGGCTATAGCAAATGGCGGGGTTTATAAAGAACCAATTTTATATACAAAAATTGTGGATCATTCTGGAAATGTACTATTAGAAAATAATTCTGATTCAAAATGTGTCATGAAAGAATCCACTGCATTTTTATTGACGGATGCAATGAAAGATGTGGTAACCTCTGGAACCGGCACCCTGACAAAGTTTACTACTTCCTCTATGCCAGTGGCTGGTAAAACAGGTACAACCTCCGACAATGTGGATGCCTGGTTCATTGGCTATACTCCTTATTATTGTGCTGGCATTTGGACAGGATACGATGACAATACTTCTCTGTCCAGCACAACCTATCATAAGGTGATCTGGCGCACAATTATGGAACAAATTCACAGTGATCTTCAGGTAAAAGATTTTTCAAAACCAGAATCCATTGTTTCTGCCAAAATATGTACCAAATCAGGAAAACTGGCAAAACCAGGCGTATGTGAAAATGCACAGGGAGGATCCACCGTTCGAACGGAATATTTTGCAGGTTCCGCTCCTACGGAATATTGCAACACACACATTTGTGTAAACCTATGTGAAGCTTCTGGACAAGTTGCAAACTCCGGGTGTCCTTCCGATCAGGTATATAGTAAAATTATGCTAAAGAAAGAGGAAACCGGTACCACTCAGGATTCACCCTATGTGATTTCTAAGGAGCAACTGCACACTCTTTGTAGTCAACATAAAGGGGATGGTTCCTACGAACCACCTGCTGAGTTAGAGGAGACCACTGTTCCAGAAGAACCTTCTTCCACGGACATCGCCTCCACAATTATGCCTACAGAAAAACCAGAGACTGTTTCCAATAAAACTACAAAACAACCAAAACATTCTCCAGAGGCATCATTAAAAACCAAAGCACCTGTTGCAAAAGAGACGGCTTCTCCAGGAAAAAAATCATCAAAAACAGAAGCCACTCAAAAAGCGACCTCAAAACCGACTGCTAAAGTAACTACTAAACCGACCACTAAACCAACTGCTAAGACAGCTACTAAACCGACTGCTAAGACAGCTACAAAACCAACCACTAAACCAACTGCTAAGGCAACTACAAAACCAACTGCTAAGGTAACCAAAGCACCCGTTTCCCCTGATCATTCAGTTGGGTAATCTGTGTTGCTCCGATAGCTATATGGAATATTTTGCCAAACTTACGTTACTGTTTATAGGTCTGTCAAGCAGACGTGTGAACAGTAACAAACTTACAATAATGTACTGCATTTCCCATACTAGAAATTTTACGAATCAAATGATATAAATATATTATCTGCTACACGAAAGGAGTATTTCCATGAAAAACTTAAATTACGGATTTGTTGGATTTGGATTAATCGGAGGTTCTATTGCAAGAAATCTTCGATATCTATGTCCAACTTCCAAAATCATTGCATATAACTACAATCCCGCAAATACAAATCCAAACTTACTTCTTGCAAAAGAAGAAGGAACGCTCTCCAAAATTGTAACCAGCTTTGAAGATGGTTTCCCAGAATGTGATGTAATCTTTCTTTGCGCCCCAGTACTTCGAAATATCTCCTACCTTTCTTCTCTAAAAAAAGTAATCAAAAAGAGTTGTATTATAACGGATGTAGGAAGTGTAAAAAGTAGTATTCATGATGCCGTCCATGAAGAAGGCTTAGATGCTAATTTTATTGGTGGACATCCTATGGCTGGTTCAGAAAAAACGGGATATGAAAATTCTACAAGACAACTTTTGGAAAATGCATACTATGTATTGACTCCTACTGAACAAACGCCAAACTCTCATATTGAAATTATGGAACATTTAGTTTCTGAAATCGGTGCAATTCCTGTCATTCTTGACCCTCATAATCATGATGACATTGTAGCTGCAATCAGTCACGTTCCCCATATCATTGCAGCTTCTCTGGTTAATATGGTCAAAGATACCGATGACGAACAATCACATATGCACTCTCTTGCAGCAGGTGGATTTAAGGATATTACCCGTATCGCCTCGTCCTCCCCTGTAATGTGGGAGAATATCTGCCTTACCAACGATTCCAGTATCACTCGGTTTATTGACACTTACATCTCCTACCTAACACAGATGAAGCAGGCAATTGAAGAAAAAGATAGCGAATATTTGATCAACTTTTTTCAAAATAGCAAAGACTACCGTGATACGATTCCAAACAAAGCAGTTGGAGTAATCTCATCCGTGTATGATCTCCATATTGATGTAGACGACAAAAAAGGTGCCATTGCAACGATTGCAACCATTTTAGCCAGCCATGATATCAATATGAAAAATATACGAATACTACATAATCGTGAAGATATTGGTGGTGCACTATGTATTGATTTTAATGATGAGGTTTCCCGAAACCGAGCCTACCAAGTGTTATCTTCATACAATTATCGTATTCACGATATTGAAGATCAATAATAATTCGTACCTCTTTAGAAGGGATCCGTTTGCATAGTCAATAAGGTTGTAATGAGTACACATTGAACACTTAGCGAAATCTTTTTTAGCCTAATGAGAAAGCACACAATGGGAAATGCCCAATATACAAAAATTTGTATATTGGGCATTTTACGAATTGTCATTCTGAACAGATTCAATTTTTCATTTGCATAGGTACATAACTCACTCTGCGTTTATCCCATCTTATTTTTCATCCGTTATAAACATGCAGTCCCCAAAAGAAAAGAACCGATATCCCATCTTCACAGCCTCCTCGTAAGCCGCTAATATATTTTCTCGCCCTGCCAGAGCAGAGACTAACATTAACAAGGTGGATTCTGGAAGATGAAAATTCGTAATCAAACAATCCAACACTTTAAACTGATATCCCGGATAAATAAAAATTTCTGTATTTCCACTGCAAGCCTCAATATGTCCATTTTCATCTGCTGCTGACTCAATTGTTCTACAACTGGTAGTTCCTACGCAGATCACTCTACCGCCAGATTCTTTTGTCTCATTAATGGACTGTGCCGCCTCCGAATCAATTTGGTAAAATTCGGAATGCATATGATGTTCCAGTACATTATCTACTTTAACCGGTCGGAACGTTCCCAAACCTACATGCAATGTAACATATGCGATTTTAACTCCCATCTCTTCTATTTCCTTAAGAAGATTCTTTGTAAAGTGCAGGCCTGCTGTCGGTGCTGCAGCAGATACATCATACTTGGCATATACCGTCTGATATCTGTTTTTATCTTCTAGCTGATGGGTAATGTATGGAGGCAATGGCATTTGACCAAGTTGATCCAAAATCTCCTCAAAAATACCGTCATAAGAAAATTGAACAAATCGATTTCCTTCTTCCCCAATTTCTAACACTTCACAAGAAAGCAACCCATTCCCAAAAATAATCTTTGTCCCTGGCTTTGCCTTCTTCCCTGGCTTAACAAGTGTTTCCCATATGTCATTTTCTTTTCTTTTCAGCAATAACAGCTCTATTTTTGCCCCTGTTCCCTCTTTTTCTCCAATTAAGCGAGCAGGAATTACTTTTGTATTGTTCAAGACAAGACAATCGCCAGGTCTTAGGTATTGTTTTATATTCTTAAATACACTGTGTGTTCGTTCACCTGTATATTTGCTCATTACTAACATTCTCGAACTAGATCGATCGGATAACGGGTCCTGTGCGATCTGTTCCTGTGGCAGATCAAAATAATAATCCTTTGTTTGCAATCCCTTTTCCTGCATGTCTATCCTGCTCCTTATCTCTTAATGGCTAATTTTACACTAACTTTTTCATTATACTCCAGCCAGCCTGGATTGTAAAGCAACCAAAAACTTTGATTCTACTTGCGCTATATTTGTAAACTTTCCATTCATCCCTTTAATAGTGTTCTCATATTGAGTCGTCCCCATCCCTGTTCCGAATGGCTTTTTCCAAGGTCTATGGCACTATCCCGTATTCGCATCTTAACCTCTTTGTTTGTTAATTTAGGCTCACTTTCCAACAATAGACTAATTCCCCCTGCAACCATAGGTGCAGCCATAGAGGTCCCGCTTTTTTCTTCATAATACTGCCGAAATCCCATTCCTCCCCCCTTGCCACTACAGCTAACAATGCGACTTCCCAACGCTACCACATCCGGTTTCTTTATACAATTTTTCGTTGGTCCCCTTCCGGAATAATTCCGAACTCGTTTACCGTGTATAATAAATTCTCCCCCATCATCCTCTGCCCCCACAGTAATCACCTTTCGACTATTACCCGGAGCACCTATGCTACTTCTATCTGGTCCACGATTTCCCGCTGCTACACAAACCACCAATCCCGAATCCCACATTTTATCCACTCCACGAACCAATACCGATTCTTCTTCAAATATACTATCTGCACCAATCGAAATATTTACCACCCTTATGCCATAATACTCTTTATTATAAATGATCCAATCAATTGCTCTTAAGACATTTCCAACATTTCCATTTCCATCTTTATCCAATATTTTTGCAATCACCAACTGACTTTCCGGAGCCATACCCTCATACTGCCCCATGGACGCTTCTCCTGTTCCGGCAGCTATTCCCGCCACATGTGTGCCATGACCATTGTCATCGTAACATTGTATTCTTTTGTTTACAAAATCAGAGAAAGCAACTATTCTTCCTCGAAAATCCGGATGATACGGATTAATACCTGTATCCATAATTGCAATCCCCACATTCTTTCCAGATAGTCCCTTTTTTCTTGCTGCCTCCACCTCTAAAACTTCTCTAGCTCTCTCCATGCTCCATATGCCTCCCTTTTTTGAACAAAGCTGCGTGTTGCAAATTTTTTGCAACTACCCTCAATACGTATCTGTGTGCATCCTTGTGGAGTTTTTTTCTTTATTGAACACACTTTTTAAACTTCTAAATTTTTTTTATTTCTTATGCAACTGCCCAAGCCCATCTGCATAGACTTAAAGTGTAAAAAAAATTTTGGAGGCTCAATATGAGTGATTTAGCTGCTACACAATGTAATACAGGATGTGGATGCAATACAAGATGTGGATGTGACAATGACGGAGGCTGCTGTACATGGCTTATTTGGATCCTTCTCTTATCTTGCTTCTGTGGCAACGGCAACAATAACTGGGGAAATGGCTTCTGCGGTGACAACAATTGTTTTATTTGGATCATCCTAATCCTTTGCTGCTGCAACGGTGGAAATTCCTTCTTCTAATTATCATCCTCTTTATTGCCAACTTGTTTTTCTCTCTTGTTAACCGAGTTCAGAAAAACAAGTGGCATTCTAGTTATTCTGTTCAAAGCCAGTGGCAGGTTCCACTGGCTTTTCTTCCCAGACTTCTCCCTGTTTTCCACAATCTACATTCTGGTTATGCATGCATTCCCAATCAATCTCGTATATGGTATTATCCTCTATCACTAAAATATCCTTCCCCTCTTGCTTCATATCCTTCTCTCCTATGGTCTTTTTCTATCATATGCAGATTTGTACCTATTTGTCCTTCTTTTATTGCAACCTTTTTTATTTTTTTATATAATACTTAAGGAAAGTATCATAGTCAGAGCAGTCAAAAAAAGAACAGATTTACAAAATGTAAAACTGCTCTGAGTGTGATTCTTTCCTATTGTACCAAGTTGCGACCGTGTAGCCGGTACTTATATGGAGATAGT
>JBGVLO010000120.1:0-17992 GCA_045124315.1 Lachnospiraceae bacterium | reverse complement strand
CACATTGAACACTTGGCGAAGTCTTTTTGAGCCTAGTGTGAAAGCGCACACCGGGAAATGTCCAGCCATAAACAATATTTTTTAGTCATTATGTATATCTGGCATTTTACGAATTGCACCCTCTGAATAGTTACGATTTTTGTTAATAGAATCCAAAAACGCCGAGGTTACAGGTTACAGTTCACAGTTATGTGAACCGTAACAAACACGCGCTTCGGCATTTTTTTTATAAATTTTCAACTAATACATGGAATGCATTCCTTCCTCTATTTCTGCACTCCAAGCTGCTCCATATTTACTACAAATGGATGTGCACCATGGTCCGGCATTTCTACCCCATATCCATAATTCATACAATAGCTCATTTCCTTTTTGCTAGTATTTTATGCATAATCGTGTGCAGTTACAACTTAATTTGGAATATATCCCTATCTTAATCCCTTTTTTTCTTCATTTTTTTACATTTTAATATGGAATATATTAATCTTGCTTTCTTTTATAAAAAAATTATTTACAACTTAATTTGGAATATACTTCTATTTCTCTTCTAACACTAAAAAAAGAGTGTCATACACTCAAAAAATATTTAGTTTTTCATTTATTAGTGGGGATTTTCCAAGGTTGAAATGGTTTGATTTCTTATATATATGTTTGCACCGTTTCTTGTGTTATTTTCAATATTTCTTGGAATTTACTTTTCATTTTTTCTGTCATTTTAGCTAATATTGTTTCGTTTTGCTTATATAAATTTTCTATTGATGATGTATACACTAACTCATCATACAACGCCTCATCTTGTTTTTTTGCAAGGATTAAAAGAATTTTTTTTGGCTATCCGCATCATTAGAATTATTATATTTTCGTAATGTCCTAGCTTTGTGACCATCAATAAATCCAACACAGGTATCAATATTAGTATTTTTTACTGCTACTGGAAAAGTTCTTGTATTTGTATGTAAGTTAATCATAAAAAGTGTATTTTGGATATTATCATATAGTAATCTATGTATTTGGGAAATTCGCAAAGCTTTTGATTTCAATGTTGCCCAATTATATTTTTGATATTCATTAATATTACCAATATCTAAACGACGAGATTTACATAATTCAAAGAAAGCATCATCATTTAAATCTGTATCAACTCCAGTTAGATGTCTGAAGTCCGATTTTAAAAAGCGTAAAGTGTATTCAGAGCCATCTTCACAAATAACTAAAAATACTTTGTTTACTAGAAAATGATTATATTTTTCTACACCATTTATAATTTTTTCGCGTAATTGTATCCGTTTTCCCTCGTTTATAAAATATGTATTTCTTCTCATGTTTCTCCTTAGTAAAAAAAAGAGTAGGTAAATATCTCCTACTCTTATACTACAAGTTTCCTGGTGGTTGTCAACCTTGTATACCATATAAAGGCACACATATGTTTCTTGTCTGCAACTCGACGCAACATATTGATTTGGATTTTTAAAGACTTCCAATTGTCTGCAACTTCCTGCTAGTTGCAAGCCCTGTGTACCATACAAGCACACTCATGGTTGTTATAGGTTGCTCTATGCACCATGACGATTTGGATTTTTACCGACTTCCAAGTGTCCACAACTTATAATGCTTGCTCACTAAGAATATCTCTATCCTTATTTTTAGTATACAACAAATATGTTTTTTGTACCACAAAAAATTAGCGAATCATTTAATTTTAGTAATTTTGTACAAAAATCTGATTGAAAGAAGAAACTTTCTCCCTCCCAGTAAAATATATATTTACATGACTCAATAATTTATATTAGCACGTTATGTTTTATCTCACCCCCCATTCTTTAACACATTCGTAACCAAATCGTAACCATTCGATCCCCTTTTTCCTGTATACTCTAACTAAACAGACCGTAAAATATTAACATCAAAAAAAATTTACATTTTTTTCAAAAATCCAGCCTAAAATTTTTGTTTCGTACCATAATATAAGAAAAAAGAAAGAAGTGATCCTTATGTTACATAAGAAAAATATCAAAAAGGTTATTGCCACATGGATGGCGGTCGTAGTTTCTGTAAGCTGTCTTACAGTAAATGTGTCTGCAACGGAAGTTTCCTCTGCCAATGCAATAGACGGTAATGTAACAACAGATACCACAACTGTCACACCGACTGTTGCCCCAACTACTACCGAAACGATCCCAAATGCAGTAGATGCTTCGGTCATGCCGGTCGCTACAAGGGAAGGTGATCCTGCTAAGATGGTAGCCGGATATTCCATGGATCCGTACAGCTATTTCTCAGAGGATGAATGGGAACAGATAGAAAGTAACGAGACATGGTATGGTAACTCATCACAGATTGCGGAAAAATTACAGGCAAGCCCTTATTTTTTTCATCGAGACTATCGTATTTATATGG
Source organism: Lachnospiraceae bacterium (assembly GCA_045124315.1). Lineage (GTDB taxonomy): Bacteria > Bacillota > Clostridia > Lachnospirales > Lachnospiraceae > CAG-411. The sequence goes on along the minus strand of JBGVLO010000120.1, from coordinate 15,595 downwards.
ATTTCACCTCTCAGGCATATCGGAAAAATGGGAAGAAAGTAAAAAGGAAATTAAACAACAATCAGGATACTTACAACAATCTCATGAAATATGGATTGGTAAAAGGGGATTATATCATGGTGGACGGGGATGTTCATATGGACACAGAAGATACTTACATCATCGCAATCACTAAGGAAGAATTTGACACAGTAAAAACGGATTTTATCAATAAATTTACAGAAACTTATGGAACTACTGATACCCCATCTATGTCAGTATATTCTGATAAAATTTACGGTTATTATTTTTGCATTGGTAGTACCTTATTCTATTCAAATGGAACTTATGATCAGATAGGCATAAAACCAGTAGATGAATTTCTGAAAGAAAACCCTCCCTTTAAAAAAACTGCAGAAAAAATTTACTATTACAAAGTATTGAAGGTGGACCGCACCATTAAAAGATCCGACCGACCGGATGATCCACATTTTAAGGGGATAAAGTTTAAAAAGGATTTTAAAGAATCATATTCCATCCCAAAAGAATGGAAGATAAAAGAAACGGTTAATAAGGATGGGGAATATCATGCAAAGTGTACGATAAGAAAAACCTTTTCAGCAAGAGTGTGTATCAGTTTTGACATGAAAACGTATTGGGTAGATACAGGGGTTTTTTTCCCTATAATGGGATATTACTCAAATGGGAATTTATTAGAAAATTCTTTTGAGGTAGCTTATTATGGCAAACCAAAACTCACAAAATGGGAAAAGAGCCATTTAAAATATGGAAAGAACCATGATATTTGTATTTACAGCAATGTCATGCCTCAAAAATATAAAGATCTGATGGCAAAACGCTACAGCCGAAAATAATGTAAAAAAAGACGGAATTTTCCGTCTTTTTTTTTGCCCAAAAATCTGTTTTTCTCTCATAATATATTTAGGAACTTTATAAAAAACTTAAAAAATGAGACATGAAATCTCATATTATAAGTAGAAAAAATTTTGTAAAGGAGTTGATTTAGATGCTAATACATCTAGAGAAAAAACCTCCAAAAAGGAGGCTGACTGAAAAACAGAGACAGTCCATCATGGGACTGTGTATCGCATTAGGTGCATTACTCGTCACCTTATGTGTCGTGATCCTTATCCGTATGGACAGAAAGAAGGATGATTCCATCCTGAAACTGGCAGAGGTAGAGGATTATACCCAATATACGGAAGAAGAATTCCGAGAGATCACGGATAACGATGAAGCCATCAATCTCGGATGGTTCTATTACAACCTGGACAGAGAGGAAAAGGAAGATATCTTACGCCGTTTTCCTTATCTGAATTCCGAAACCATTCAGTCTTTTTCTTATGTACCAAAAGAGGAAGTGACGGATGACATGGAAGTGATCGGAACGGATACTTACAATGATACGGATAAGCTGTTAGTCCGTGAGTATGTCTCTCCGATCAATGTGGCAAAAGAGTATTACGATGATGCCTATGAAGATTATCAGGAAGCACGTGACAAGATCGAAGAAAAGGGAGAATACGAAAAAGTTCTGAACGAACATCATGATCTGATCGATGATGTTTCCCAGACCCAGTATCTGCAGCCACAGATCCTGTATAAATGGTGGGATCAGGCAGAACAAATCGGGGACAGGCAGGAAGAGGATTCTATTATCCTTAAAAACGGAACAACTTGTACGTTCCATATCAATTACCTTGCTTTTGGAAAAGCCGCAAATGGGCTGAGTGTGGTAAACAGCAATGAATATGCAAAAAATGCCAGTGGAGCACAGGAATTCCTTATGGAATACAAGTCACAGGCATCTTCTCCTAGTGATGGAGATGGAGAAACCGATACCACAAACTACAATGAAGCTACTGCAGACCGACTGATCGATATCATGAAAGAAAAAGGGAAAGGTGCTACGGTCACGATCAAACTTTCTGTAAATGAAAGATGTTCCACAATTTCGACTAAGAATGACAAAGACAACTCTTATGGCGATGACACAGAAAAAGGTGACAATAAGGAAGAAAAGGTTTATATCGAAAATATCACGATCAGTGATGCTCCCCTTGGTCTTACCATCTCAGGATATGACCAATATCTTCAGATCCCAACCAGTGCAATAGATGGCGGACTGAATTATTACAGGACTTATGATCCAAAGACCGGTCAATGGGTTGCAAAAACAGATTCAAATGGAAACATTTATTACACCCGTGATGTTGCGATCATTGATTTTGCTTATCAGTGTCCGACCAATTACATTCCTACCGCAGCAAATGTTACATTGTTTAAATACAGTGGTGCCCGTTTTTCGACTAATATTTACAATTATGCGAAAAAGGGAAGCAATGGAAATGCAAACTTTGCAGACAATGCTTCTGCGGAAGCAAGCACGTTAGGATTTAACAATTATTCAGCAGGAACTTATAAGAATGATACAAGATCAACTGTTGATGTGGAAGATAAAATCTTAAAAGATGGTTCTGAGAATATTGACATCTCTACAAACAGTATTACTTTTGGAGCAAAACGATCCATTACCTCTGTAAAAGATAAGAACAGCGAAAATGCAATAACAACACAGATCTTACACACCCAGGATGCCGCAGAAGGTCAGCATTATCAGAAAAAAAATCATAATAATACTTCCAGTAATTGGGACAATTTCACTGTCCAGATCAACATTCACGAGAATACAGCAGAAGGTGCAGGACGATCAACCTATAAATATCATAGCAGTTATTCCGGCAGGGAAGAAACAAAAACAGGTGTATTAGATACGGCTGCCGGTAGTAATGCCGCTGCTGACAAGTTTTTGACCAGAACGATCGCTAGATATGGTGGATCTGACAATGATCATTGCTATTCCTGATGGTGTGACATCAATTAAGAGTTATGCATTTTGTGGATGTTCATCTCTTTCAACTCTTTCTATTCCTAATGGTGTGACATCAATTAAAAGAGCTGCTTTTTATGGTACCTCACTTACATATGTCGAACTTCCAGGTAATATATCATTTATTGATTGGGATGCATTTTCTGAATGTCATAATCTATCTTTAGTCAATTATAATGATAGAATTTATACAAGCAAAACTGCATTAACAACTATATTAACGGTAACTGGAGTCAGTGTTGATGCTTATGCATTCAATAATACAGGTCTACAATCCTAACTATCACATTAGAATAACAAAAACCTATCATTTCATACAATTTTAGAAAAGTCCTTGAAGAAATTTAGAGGCTTTTCTTTTTAGGGTGTATAGATATAAGCATAAAAAAAGCCAACCCTAAAGATTGACTTTTTTTAATGTGTACTTCTTCAAGTAGAAGTTTATTTTGTTTAAAAATTGAAATTTCGTCCAAAAATAATTTTTGGGTTTTAAAGGCTATTTTGTTCAAAAATATATTTTTTGGGCGAAAAAAATTTTTGGGAGATGTTTAAGTTGTAACTTTACAAAAAATTTTTTTGGGATTACAGATGCAACGTTCTCTGTGCAATCTCCTTCGTCTTACCTACATTCCAGAAATTCTCACCTAAGTAGCCACAGGTTCTTCTGGTTACGTTCATCTTGTTCTGGTCCTTGTTATGACACTGTGGGCATTCCCATTCCATATTTTTATTCAAGATAATCTCACCATCAAAACCACATTCATGGCAGTAGTCCGATTTCGTATTGAACTCTGCATACTGAATATTGTCATAGATAAACTTCACTACATCTTCCAATGCTTCCAAGTTATGACGCATATTCGGAATCTCAACGTAAGAAATAGCTCCGCCGGAAGAGATTACCTGGAACTGACTCTCAAAAGTAAACTTGCTGAATGCATCAATCTTCTCTCTTACATCTACATGGTAGGAATTGGTGTAATATCCCTTATCTGTAATATCCGGAATATCACCAAACTTTTCTTTGTCAATTCTTGCAAAACGATAGCACAAAGACTCTGCAGGAGTACCATATAAAGCAAAGGCAATACCAGTAGATTCCTTCCAATCATCGGTTGCACGACGAAGACGTGACATGACCTTCTTAGCAAATTCTAACCCCTGAGGTTCTGTATGACTGTGTCCCGTCATCACTTTCGTCACTTCGTAAAGACCAATATATCCCAAAGACAAGGTAGAGTATCCACCATGTAACAATTCATTGATGTTCTCACCTTTCTTCAAGCGCGCAATGGCACCATACTGCCAATGAATCGGACTGACATCGGATAAGGTTCCCTCCAATGCACGATGTCTGCACAGCAATGCTTCAAAACAAAGAGATAATCTTTCTTCTAATAATCTCCAGAATTCTTCCATATTTCCACCGGCAATAATACCGATCTGTGGGAGATTCAGACTTACTACACCCTGATTAAAACGTCCCTCAAATTTGTAATTGCCCTCTGCATCCTTCCAAGGAGACAGGAAACTTCTACAGCCCATCGGGCCAAATACATTGCCTTCATAATTTTCACGCATCTTCTTTGCTGAAATGTAATCCGGATACATACGCTTTGCAGAACACTTTACCGCAAGCTTTGTGATATAGTCATATTTTCCACCCTTTAAGCAGTTGTGTTCATCCAATACATAGACTAACTTAGGGAACGCCGGTGTCACATAAACCCCTTTCTCATTCTTGATTCCTTCCAGACGCTGACGAAGGATTTCTTCAATGATCATGGCATTCTCTTCAATGTAAGGATCTCCCTCTTCTAAGTTCAAGAACAACGTAACAAACGGAGACTGACCATTGGTAGTCATCAACGTATTGATCTGATACTGAATGGTCTGCACACCGGACTTTAACTCATCTTTCAGGCGATCGTCCACAAATTGCATGATAAGTTCATCCGGAATCTGACCTGCATACTTTTCTTTGTAGTGTTTCATATACTTATCTTTGCTCTTACGCAAATATTTTCCCAAATGCTTAATATCTACGGTCTGTCCGCCATACTGACTGCTGGCTACCGCTGAAATGATCTGGGTCATAACGGTACATGCCACCTGGAAACTCTTTGGAGACTCGATCAGTTTTCCATTCATAACCGTTCCATTCTCCAACATATCCTCAATATTGATCAGACAGCAGTTGAAGATTGATTGCAAAAAGTAATCCGAATCGTGAAAATGGATAATTCCTTCCTCATGGGCTTTTGCAATCTTCTCAGGAAGCAACATACGCTTCGTCAAATCCTTTGAAACCTCTCCCGCAATCAAATCTCTCTGTGTAGAAGCAATGACTGCATTTTTATTTGAGTTTTCTTCCATGACATCTTTATTATTGTTACGGATCAGACTCATAATGGAATTGTCTGTAGTATTGGACTTACGAACCAACTCTCTGGAATAACGGTATACAATGTACTTCTTTGCAAGTACAAATTTTCCGGCAGCCATGAGCTTTTGCTCAATAATATCCTGAATTTCCTCTACCATCATCTTTTCTTTTTTTCTACCCTCGATATAGGCTACAATTCCCTCAATATCTCCATTTGAAATACGATCCGCCTCGTCAACCTCAATGTTCGCCTTACGCACGGCCACAATAATTTTATTTCTGTCATACTCAACGACTGTACCATCCCGCTTAATAACCTGCATATTTCTTCTTCCTTTCCTATATCCCTTACACACAGGTTCAATCTCCCATATGTATTCCATCCTTATTTACCCATAAGAAGTGTATCCTTTCCCTAACCGGGATTCGAATCTACCAAACCTCTTAACAGCTTCCTCATTATAGCATATTCCCCTTTCAATGTCTACTATGTCTTGTGTTTTTCTCCCTCACTCTCCACTATATCTAGTATCTTTTCTATTTTTTTACAATCCCTTGTTTTTTCAGCATTCCCCAAAAGTCAAGCTTTTTTATCACCAAATTTTATAGGAAATATTACCTAGTGTATTCTTGTATTCTTGTCTTTTTTACTAATCCCATTTGCATTGCAACAATCCACTTTGTGTAACATACCTAACATTTTCTTTTCATTTTTGTTCTTTTTTTTCTACCTGCTACATATAGTATAGTAACTGAAAATCCTATTTCACTTTTGAACTATTACATAAAATTGGAGGTATTCACCTGTGGCAAATACAAAAATTGTAGTCTTACACCGTAGAGAACTTCTCTATACCGGCATATTTCTCTCTCTGTTATTTGTGTTCATCTTATTGAGTTTGATTTTATTTTTCCCAAAGAAGCAGGCGGACACCAAAGAACAGGCAAAATATGTTCCCGGTGTCTATACCTCTTCTCTCAATCTAAACGATACCGAACTAAACTTGGAAGTGGTAGTAGACCAAAATCACATCAATTCGGTTTCCATTACAAATATTGATGAGAGCGTTTCTGCTATGTATCCATTGCTGGAGCCTTCTCTTTCAGAAATCGAAAAACAACTCTCAAACAATATTCCTTTATCTGAGATTCAAGTAACAGAGGACGGAAAATATACCCAAACCTTATTACTAGAACATATCCAAAAAGCTCTGGAACTTGCATCCACCAAATAAAGAATGTAAGAAAGAGTTGCGCTTGCGAAGCAATTAACTTCTACTCCGCGAACTGCGCATCCTCGCGGAGCGTTTTTTGCTATATAGGAGACGAAGTTTCCTATATAGCAAAAAACTCCCCCTGAAATCCAGAGGGAGCTTTCTCTATTCCCATTATTTTTTCCATTTCTTTTGAATCTGTTCCCAGAAACCATAAATCAACAATGCCAAAACGGAAACAACTGCGATCCCCACACCTGTTCCAAATCCTGGTGAAACATATTCCATACGAATTTTATGTTCCCCTTCATCACAGGCAAATGTCAGGAAGGTATCTGCATATTTCTCATAGGAAACTTTCTTTCCATCCACATAAATCTTCCATCCCGTATCGTATGGTATGGATGTCATAACCCGTTCTCCTGCTGCCACCTGAATGGTTCCTTCCAATTTTCCACAGGCATGTTTGGTAACGGTCATGCCTTTTCCCTGAAGATTACTTAAGGTTTCAATAGCTGCATTCTTATTTAGCTGCACAATCCTTCCATACCATAATTCCACATTCTCTCCTTCAGAAGCCTCCACACGAACATGCACTTCCTGTCCTGCAGTGAAATCCCCCAAAAACAGTGTTCCATTTGTCTCACTGGAAAAATAATTTCCGACCCAGACATCATTTACATAAACATTTGCCCATGAAGTTCCATTGGCACGCATATAAAGGTATGCAGGTGCATCTGCTGCTGCCACAAAGGAATAACTCCACTGGTGACCACTTTGCTGTTCAAAATAAGGTCCGCAATCAACAAAATAATCCTGAGCTCCATCGGTAATGCCATTCAAAAAAGCATTCTGATTGGTAAATGGATCTGCGTCACTGACATATGGCGCTAAGTTAGACGCTGGTGCACTATATGCAATGGATAGGGCATACGGATTCGAGTAGGACGAACTTCCATATTCGGTGCTGTTTATCCATGTGTAGGTATTTGGCACATATCGATCCGCCATGATATATTTTACCGCAAACAGACTATCCAACATGAAATTGGAACCATAGCCGGAATTCCAAAAATAAGTCTGAGCAATTCCCAAACTTGGAGTCAGTCTGTTGATGGCTGCATTAAAAGTAGAAGAATAATGAGTCATACCATTATACCCCAATAACATAGCGTCATTTTTGGAATACTCAAATCCCTGATTGATACGGTAAAAACCGTTATCCTGTTCCTTAATCTGCTCTACTAACGGTTTGGTCTTTCCAAGAAACTGTTCATATTCGCTCTGACTCTTATAGCCAAACTCTCCGTTTAATCCTTCCATCAGAGCCACTCCGTTCTTCCCCATTTCAAACAGGACTGTTACCAGCAATATTCCCGCAATAACAGGACGAACAAAGGCATTTTTTCCAAGCACATCCACATAGAATTTACTATTTGCCAAATGGCAGAATGCAGTCCATGCCATATAGATTACAAAGAAACTAAACAAAAAGGCATATCGATACGGAAACCAATTTGGATACTGGAACCCGTGCCAGATTTTATCCAGATCGACATAATAGAAGCTCAGCGTCAAAATAGCCAGTATGGCAACCGCACCTAATTTCTCCCGAATTTTAATAGAAGGAACTACTAGAAACACCACTGCCAATCCAAGCATCAGATATCCACAATAAACAGCTGGCAATCCGTTGTTTGTAATGCTGTCGTAAACTCCATTTCCAAATTTTCCAAAGAACTGGGAAAACACAAAACTTGTGCTTTCCTGTGTGGTATAATTTACATTTTCTGCTGCAAGTTTTCCCTGTAACAAATCTTTCATTACACTAAACAGCAATGGAGCCGAAATTCCCACACCCAGAACGGTCATTCCCAATATACGGAGTCCTTTACCGGCAAGCTCTTTTATTCGATCTTTCGCCATAAGAACCAACAAACGATAGCAGACATAAATGGCACAAAATAGCAGGAGCATATATCCGGTGTAATAGTTTGCAATCAACGCGAAAGCAACCAAGCAAGCATATCCCACGCCTTTGCTGCCCTCTAAAATACATTCAATCCCCATCAATAAAAGTGGAAGCAGTACAACTGCATCTAACCACATGACACTGAGAGAATACACCATATTATAGGAAATCAATGCATAACATACACTTGGAAGCAACAAAAATAATCCAGTACTGCTACCAATCTTCTTTTCCATATGTTTTCCATAAAAAGAAAAACTCAAACCGGCTAATCCAATTTTTAAAACCAGCAATACATCCATTGCCAGCGGTAATTTTTCTATCGAAAAAAATAAAGTAATAATCGACAATGGACTGGATATATAATAAGCAAATAATCCTATATAATTTCCTCCCATAGAACGAGACCAGGAATAAAAGAACGAGTTTTCTCCGTGCAATGCCTGACGAATGGATGCAAAAAACTCTACATATTGATCTCTCATATCCATGATCAGTGCCGATCGATCACCAAAGGGATAAAAGCCACCCGCTTTTAATACAAAAATCATAACGATCACCGGGAGCAAAAAGGCGCCGCCATGTATCCCCCAGGCCATGTATCTGTTCTTTTTTTCTTTTTCTTTCATATTCTCCTCCAATCTCCGTCTGCCATCCTTTTTCCCGACAGACAACGAAATTTTTCACATTTTCTTTAGTATACACAAAACCCGGTAACCCGTCTATGGATTTTATATGTTTTCTACAAAAAACATTATTTACCAAACGGTCCTTTTGTGGTAAACTAATAGAAAGTGCGTATTATTTTGATAGAAAGGAGGTCCTGTACGATGAATTCAAATATTTATATTAAAGAAATTGTAGAAAATTTCATATGTCAACTTTCCAAACAGGCTCTCTTTATCAAGCACTATGATTCGGAAGAATTGAATAAAGCAGATTTTATTCAGATGGTACCAGCAGTAACTTCTGCCATCTGTCTTTATCACGAATATCAGCCAAAAGATATGTACGAAGCTTATGAACCATTTTTAGAATGGATTCGTTTTTTATATAACCAACATTTTAAAGATATTTTTACACCGGAGGAGTTTTTAAAAGAATGTCAGGTATACTCTCTTCATGAAGAGGTATTTGCCAGCTATATTCGCGATGGTGTCTGTAGTAGAAAAGAAGACGTGATGTACACAGAGATCAACTTTGAGACTACAAATATTTTTACGGATTTTTATCATATTCTCCGTTATGTGGCATCCAAGCAAAAATTGGTGTTTGTTCTGTGTTCTTTTCATTTTGCGCCGAAATCATCCCTACAGCTACTCCTGCACCTTTTGAAAAAGTGTGTTTCAAATTTATACTTTATTGTAGTTTACAATGATACCTACTATTCAAAAGCTTATCTGGAGAAGGATTGGGATGCGCTGATTTCCCATGCCAAAGATCAGAACATTCTCTACGAATGGGGCAGATTCACCAGTGATATTGCCATGAATTCTACAGAAGACTACGAATTTCATCCGGAAGCTTCCCATGCTTGCCTCCAAAAGCTTATTAATATGTATCACTGCTTTGCTTTTGAAGATATGGAGCACTACATTAATGATATCTACTCGACAATCGAGCACGATCATCAAATGCTCCCAGAACTGGAAACGTTTCGGTATTTGGTTTTGTATACGGATTTAAGCCTATGTAAAGATGATATTGAGTCTGCCATTATGTCCTGCAAACTCCTTAGCAATCTTCCACTAACCGCCTCAAATCCGCGTATTGCTTTTGAGGCCAACTATCTTTCCATTAAGACACAGATGTCCTCCAGTCATACGGACACAATTATCAGTGCCTACCAAAATTGTATTGCCATTGCCAATCAATTGGAAGATGATTTTCTTCTATTCCGTGCCAATCTTCTATATTGTATGGCACAGTTTGGAGGCTGGAAGGATTTGTTTTTATGCGATTTCCGTATTCCAGTATCTATAGAATTGTTAGAGCAATGCCAGAAGTACGGTTTTTATAACCATTTGGCCTATTTATACACTATGGGGTTTGAGAACGATGAAGAGAGCATTACTGCCATTGCCACAGGTAAGCAGAATTCCATATATTTTTCTAAGGGTGTGCAATTAGCCAAGACTCTGGGCAATACGGACTTTCTTATGTCTGCCTATATGAAAAATATTATTATTTATTCGGATGCAGGATATCACGAATATGTTTACCATATGCACAAGAAGCGTATTGAGACTGTGAAGAGTGATGATAAGATGCTGCAGGCTCATATGTTCCTTGGAATCGGATACAACTGTATCATTCTTGAAAAGTACGAGACGGCGGATCGTTATTTCCGCGAAGCTTTACATAATCTTGTCAACGAAGGTCTGGCAGACGACTGTATGGATGCTCTTTACAATATTTGTATGAATTATTTTGTAATAGAGGATTACGAAGCAGTAATCCCATGCATTGAACTATTACTTAAGATGCTAAAAGCCCTTGGCTATCAAAATATTATGATCTGCAACAATGCGAAACTATATGGAATGATGGCAATCTGCTACTTCCATTTTCAAGATTATTACCACACCTATCACTATTTAGGTCTTATAGAAGTCAACCTCAATCAATTTCTGACCGACAGTGAGAACACAGATTACAAGTACTGGGAGGAAGAATTGTTCCTCTATCACTATGTCCGTGCAATCCTATACGAATATGAGGAGAATTTTGCCGCTTGTCAAAAGGAATTGGATTTGGCATACAACTTCTTATGGTTATTGCCTGGAACCATTTTTTATACCTACTCCCTGTATACGATCACTCAGGGCAATGTGTACAAAAGCCAAGGTAAACTACAGGAACGCCAGGAGTTATTTACTCAGGCAGTGACTTACTATAAAAAGCAAGGCTTTCAAAAATGTGCAGAGAAACTGATTGCCATCTACAATGAACAACCTTACGAAAAGCCAATTGTGGCTTTTCATGAGACAGATTTGTGGTTTGATAAGCTCTTATCTTTGGCCAACTATGTGGGTACCCAGAACAAACTAAAATACCGTGAAAAAGATATTGCATTCCTGACGATTTGGCAGGAGAACCTGAACCGTACTGAATTGAACCAGGATAAATTATTAGAGAATGCCATCACAATCACACAAAATAGTTATAGTCTTAGCGATGTGATCATCATCAGGCATGAAGAGAATCATTCGACCACTTTATTCAACAACAGTTCCATAGAATTGTCAGAAGAAACCAGAACTATGATTTATAATTTCTTCCAGGAATACAAACGCGGTTTCTTGTCCAGCCGTACTGACAAGAACTTCCTACAATTCATGCCAATTGTAGAACTGTTTGGGAAGAGTCGTGTGGTTACCATACTGGGTATTCCGATTTCTGATGGCAACAGTTTTTATATGATTTTGTCACATGTAAATGCACACCGTAACTTTACCGGAAACCGTGTGCTACTCACATCAGAGAACTTAGCAACCTTACGTTTTGCTTTTAGTCAATTGGTAGACGTGCTAAAACAGATTGCTGCCAACAATGTGATCCGCCGCATGAATGAAGAACTGGAGTGTATGTCCATGACGGATTATCTCACCGGTTGCTATAACAGACATGGATTAAGTCATATTGCAGAGCGTAAACTCTTGTCTGACCAAATCAAAACACTATTATTTTTGTATATTGATTTAGATAATTTCAAATATTATAATGATACCTTTGGGCACGAAACCGGCGATTTTGTTTTAGTTCATTTCTCTCAGATTTTCCAATCTATACTGAAGAACGAAGGTTATACGATTCGCTATGGCGGGGATGAGTTTGTTCTGGTCGTTCCCAATGAGAACGAGGCTTATGGATTACAGATTGCATCCAAGATTTATGCTCAGGTGGAAGACGGCTTTGCAGAAGCAATTTCTCTTCGTTCAGGGAAACCGGTTACCATTCCCTCATCCAAGCGATTATCCTGCTCCATTGGTATCACATCTCGCCACGTTCAATCCCAGGCCGATATTGAACTGGCATTGAACAATGCCGATGAAGCTTTATACTTTATCAAGCGAAATTCAAAAGGACATGCTATGACCTGGTCCAAATTACAGGAGTTTGTAACACCAATTGAACAATAGACGTAACACTTTCATAATAAGCGAAGAAAGAGCACTGGTATCGCTACCAGTGCTCTTTTCAGTTAAAAGATTGTATCCCTACAGGTCCACACCTCTTTCCGACTTTCCTGTTTTAATTCTTGTACTGCTCTATGATATTCCATAGAATTTTTTGCCTTGCGGATTTTTTTTAGACACTTATCCACATCAGAAAAAGAATGCGCCATATATGTCCACAATTCTTTCATTTTATACAGAGCATTGTTTCCCAATTCTTCAAAATATGCCAACTCTAACTCTTCAAGAAACTTCCAATAGGTATCCATGGTACAGACCTCTCCTGCCTCTTCCATAAGCAAACCCGGATTAGCGATTAAACCTCTTCCCAGCATCAGGGCATCCAGTTTTTTCTGTTCTTTCCACTCACGAAGATCCTCCACAGTAAAGAGATCTCCATTGTAACAAAGTGGTAGCTGCACCCCTTCTATACTGTTCAAAAAACACGTTTTTCGCACAGGCTTCTTATAAAAATCCTGCCGAACCCTGGCATGTACCTGAAGTTCTTTTATGGGATATCGCCCAAATACTTCTAGCAAGTATGCCCACTCCTCTTCCTCATCAAAACCCATTCGGGTTTTCACGGAAATTGGCAACACCTGCTTTTCAAAAATACCATCGAGAAATTTTTCCAGATCATAGGGCTCCAACAAAAAACCAGAACCCTTGCCTTTGCTGGTCACAGTTCCAGAGGGACACCCTAGATTCAGATTAACTTCCTTATACCCAAAATCTTTTAGTTCTCCTGCCAATAGATTAAAGTAGACTACATTATTTGCCAAAATCTGTGGCACAACCGGAACCCCTTTGTTGTTCTCCGGCAGAATGTCTTTTTTCTCTCTTGGTGTATAACTTCCATTTTTCGTCGGCGAAAGAAAGGGTGTGAAATAAGTATCCACACCCTTAAAGTACTTATAATGCAACCCTCTGTATATATAGGTTGTAATCCCCTCCATAGGGGCAAAATAAAAATTCATGCTTTTGTGATGGCTTACTGACGAACCTTAATGTGCACTTCACGAAGCTGCTGCTCTGTCACTTCATTTGGTGCTCCACACATAAGATCCTGGGCATTACCATTCATTGGGAAAGGAATGATTTCACGAATGTTTTCTTCATTGCGAAGCAGCATGATCATACGATCTACACCAGGTGCCATACCGGCATGTGGTGGTGCTCCAAACTGGAATGCATTGTATAATGCTCCAAACTTCTCCTTCAGATCTTCCTCTGTATATCCTGCAATTTCAAATGCTTTCACCATGATCTCTAAGTCATGATTACGAACTGCACCAGAAGATAATTCCACACCGTTACATACAATATCGTACTGATAAGCTAAAATTTCTTCCGGATCTTTGTTATTCAACGCATCCAAACCACCCTGTGGCATAGAGAATGGATTATGTGTAAAGATAATCTTCTTCTCCTCTTCGTCATACTCATACATTGGGAAATCATTTACAAAACAGAAACGATATGCGTTCTTCTCTAAAAGATCCAAACGTGCGCCCAACTCGTTACGAAGCTGTCCTGCATAATTTGCAGCCTTCTTTTCTGTATCTGCAATAAAGAAGATGGTATCTCCAACCTCCAAATTTCCCAGTTCTTTCATCTCTGTCTTCATATCATCCGGAATAAACTTGTCGATTGGTCCCTTATAAGAACCGTCTTCCAATACTTCCAAATATCCAAGTCCACCCATACCAATAGACTGTGCAAACTTCAAAAGCTTTTCATGGAAACCTTTTGACATATCTGCATGAACCTTGATGGCACGTACTGTCTTCTTATGGAACGGCTTAAAGGTACATCTCTGGAAGAACTCTGTTACATCGATAATACGAAGTGGATTTCTAAGATCCGGCTTATCGGAACCAAACTCAAGCATGGCCTGCTTATAGCTGATTACCGGATATGGAGCCTGTGTTACCGTTGCACCTTCTGGAGCAAACTTCTCGAAAGTAGCAGTAAGCACTTCCTCCCCCACACGGAACACGTCTTCCTGTGTAGCAAAGCTCATCTCAAAATCCAACTGATAAAATTCTCCCGGAGAACGATCGGCTCTTGCATCTTCATCACGGAAACATGGTGCAATCTGGAAATACTTATCAAAACCAGATACCATCAAAAGCTGTTTGTACTGCTGTGGTGCCTGAGGCAATGCATAAAATTTACCCTTAAACTTTCTGGATGGCACAATATAGTCTCTGGCTCCTTCTGGAGAAGATGCACAAAGAATTGGTGTCTGTATTTCCAAAAATCCCATCTCTGTCATTTTCTGTCTTAAGAAGGTAATAACATTGGAACGGAAGATCATGTTATCTCTTACCTTCTTATTACGAAGATCTAAATAACGGTATTTCAAACGCACATCCTCACGGGTTTCCTTAGAAGATACGATTTCAAAAGGAAGCTGTGTGTATACTTTTCCTAATACGTCGATAGTCTTTGCATCCAACTCAATGGTTCCTGTAGGGATCTTAGGATTGTAAGTCTCCTCATCACGATGCTCGATCACACCTTCTACTGAGATACAGTCTTCTCTGCTAATTCCCTTAAGCAATTCTTCCTCACGGATTACTACCTGAAGGATACCATACATGTCTCTAAGGTCAATAAATGATACTCCACCATGGTCACGAATGTTCTCTACCCATCCTGCAACTTTTAAAGTAGCATCTACATCCGCCTCACTAATGGCATCTAATGTTCTGTTACGATACTGATTGTTCGTATTTGTTCCCATTTTCTAAAACTCCTTTCTGATAGGTAACCGTTAGACAATTGTGCAACTTCATTTACACAACGGGTTACAATTCCAATAAGGCAAATAAAAATCGCCCTAAACATATATTTTCAATATGTTCAGGGCGAATCTATATCCGCGGAACCACCCGACTTCGTACTCATTGGTTCATTAACCGGTCATTTAACGCACAACCAAACGGCTCA
>JBGVLO010000119.1:0-2314 GCA_045124315.1 Lachnospiraceae bacterium | reverse complement strand
GGAGAAAAACTTCCTTCCAAACGCAGTCTTGCAAAAAATCTGAACATAAGTGTTATTACCATCGAAAATGCCTACGCCCAGCTTATTGCAGAAGGCTATGTATATTCCATTCCTAAAAAAGGTTTTTTTGTGGCAGATATCAAGAGCTTACATAAGAAAGAGGAACCCATTCTTTCCACAGAAAACGTACAGCTTTCTTCCAGTAAATCTAATTATCTTGCAGATTTTACCAGTAATCAGACAAGCTCCGAACACTTTCCCTTTTCTATATGGGCAAAACTTACCCGTGAATTATTAACCCATAACCAGTCGGAACTTCTAACAAATCCGCCCTGCGGTGGTATTCTGCCTCTTCGTGAATCAATTGCAAAGCATCTAAAAGATTTTCGCAATATGACAGTCTCACCGGAACAGATTATAATTGGTGCAGGCACAGAATACTTATATGGATTACTGATACAGCTTCTTGGATTTGATAAGCACTATGCTGTAGAAGATCCCGGGTATAGTAAAATTTCTCAGATTTATGAAAGCCATTGCATTTTATGCGATTTTGTTTCCATGGATTCTTTTGGAGTTAATATTGCAGATATGGAAAAACAAAATATTGACATAATACACATCTCTCCGTCGCATCATTTCCCTACAGGAACTGTTATGCCTATCAGCCGGAGATATGAACTTTTGGGCTGGGCTGCCAAATCAGATATGCGATATATTATCGAAGACGATTACGATAGCGAATATAGACTGAGCGGACAACCAATACCGACCTTGCAGAGTATTGATATACAGGAAAAGGTCATCTATATGAACACTTTTACAAAAACGCTTGCCTCCACCATACGCATCAGCTATATGGTGCTCCCAAAACATTTGGTCAACACATTCTATTCTAAGTTATATTTTTATTCTTGTACTGTCTCAAATTTTGAGCAATACATATTAGCACGCTTTATCTCAGAAGGATACTTTGAAAAGCACATTAACCGTATGCGCAACTACTATCATAGCAAAAGAGATTTGCTTTTGCATACAATATACAACAGTCCTCTTGCTGCTTATGCAACTATTTCAGAAGAAAATGCAGGTCTACACTTTCTTCTGAAGTTAAAAACAAATTTATCCGACAAAGAGTTCCTTCAGAGGATGGAACATTCAGGTATAAAGCTATCCTCTCTGTCTCAATATTATCAGGTGCCCCCAGAGGCAGCAGAACATATTTTTATTATTAATTATTCTTTTGTCGCAGAAGAAAATCTTGAAAAAGCAATTCAGATGATTTATCGTGCACTTTTTTAAGAATTATTAAGTATGCTAAAAATATGACCAGATGTAGAAATCACTATGAATTTCTACATCTTGTCATATTTTACTCATTATTTCCAATATTCTTTTGCCAATCAAATCTTACAAAGTTATCATTTAAAATCTATAACCATAATCAAGTAAATTTTATGTACAAATTTTGTAAATCATATTGAATCTTTTTATTTATTAATTTATGATTGACAAAAGCTTCCATTAGTTGTATAAATAACTCAAGTGAGCAAAGGCGTTCATTTTTTGAGTAGAAACTTATCTACCCACGAAATGAACGCCTTTGCTTTTTTATTATCCTGAAAGGAAGGTAAGATATATGAAAATTGAAGGTCAAGT
Source organism: Lachnospiraceae bacterium (assembly GCA_045124315.1). Lineage (GTDB taxonomy): Bacteria > Bacillota > Clostridia > Lachnospirales > Lachnospiraceae > CAG-411. The sequence goes on along the minus strand of JBGVLO010000119.1, from coordinate 655 downwards.
ACGAATCCCTTCCGGATGTGCTATTGCAGCAGTGATTTCCAAGGATGGAAATAAAATGTCCGGTGAAATGATTACCAATTCCATGAAACCCATGCATGATCGCTCTAATGGACTGGGTGGTGGTTTTGCTGCTTACGGCATTTATCCTGAATATAAGGATTTATATGCTTTACATATGTTTTTTGATTCCCGTGCCACACGAAAAGACTGTGAAGCTTTCTTAAAAGAACGATTTGAGATTGTGCAATCCGAAATTATCCCTACACGTAAGATTCCCGCTATCACAGATGAACCTATCATATGGAGATATTTCGTGTCACCTCTGAAATCCATGTTAGCATCCATGCAGTTAGATGAGAAAGAATTTGTCGCAAGAACCGTTATGAAAATCAACACAGAAATGTCCGGAGCCTACGTTTTTTCCAGCGGTAAAAATATGGGAACCTTCAAGGCAGTAGGCTTCCCGGAAGATGTCGGTGTATTTTATAAACTGGAAGAGTATGAAGGATATTCCTGGACTGCACACGGACGTTATCCTACTAACACCCCCGGCTGGTGGGGCGGTGCTCATCCTTTTACGTTGCTTGACTATTCTATCGTACATAACGGAGAAATATCTTCCTATGATGCTAATCGCCGATTTATTGAAATGTTC
>JBGVLO010000118.1:0-2007 GCA_045124315.1 Lachnospiraceae bacterium | reverse complement strand
CTATCACCTCCGCTCGATTCTTGATAAGTATATCTTTTAGAATATTTTCCCGAATACACTCATCTACTGCATAGTCTATCGCAATATCTCGTTCATATTGCAGGCTGTACTTCTTCACTCGGTCTACAAAGATTGCGTATTCCATCAATGGTCTGCAAGCTTCCATTAACTCTTTGTTTTTTCCATAATTGATATTGATAATCTCTGTCTCTAGCTCCATGCATGCCTTTTCTTTTTCATTCATAAATGCATCTGATAAACGCAAGGTTCTTTTATCTTCCTGCATCTCATCCCCATTGTAAAAGACCACAAATTTTGGCGGAGGCAACAGAATCAGTTTATGTCCATATATATTGGCATTATGCTCCACAATGTATTTCTCAAAGTGTTTGGCAAAATATAAGAACCCACGCAAAGGCATGTTGGGATTGTAACTACTCTGATGTTCAAAAAGACTTAATCTGTCATCGATAATAAACGAAACATCGTTTTTCATGTTGCAGTAGATGACATTCTCTCAAATACTGAACCAAATCCGAAATATTATATTTCCGACGGAGCGTGGTATTCCCGCCAATACTCTTCTGCTTTTGATGAGGAGATATTAAGTTTTTCCTGCAATTTTTCCAGCACCGCTTCTTCGGTAAGACCAAACTCTTCACTCATTTCTATGATAATTTTGGCATTTTTTTCTTTTGCGTACTCTTCAACAGCATTACACATGGCTTCTTTCCCTCCTTTTGCCTTTTTGTAGCGATTAAACCCATTACACAACTGCGGAAATCTTTCATCATGGATCTCATCAGTTTCCAGAAACAACTCCAATAATTCACTTGCCCTGGAGCCATCCCTTACAGTCGCATTGGCAAAGATGATATCCTCACCATCCTCCACTGGAACATATTTTTCGCCCTGTTTTACACATCTTGTCATCCTTGTGATGCTCTGTCCGTTCCCGAACACATCATATTCCGTAATATATAACACCTTTACAGTTGGGATAAGGGCAAAATCCTTTCCTTTCGGAGTTTTGTTCGTCGTAACAGCCGCGGCGTGAAATCGCACACGACGGATATCGTCATTCCCATCATCCTTCTGGACTTCAATATTACACATCGTTCCGTCTCCAAGGGTACATAATGCATCGAGAACGACTTCACGGTGAAGGCTCACAAGCCGTTTCTGCGTTGTGACCTCTTTTACTTCTAAATTGTCATCATCTAAAAGTACTCTAAGTATTTCTTGGCAAACAAGTGGATCACTTGCGATCATACGAAACAATACGTCATCGATGATACGGAGTCCATTGACCAATTTCTCCAGTTCTTTTGTTGATACCATTCTTTTTTTCTCCTTTCTGCCTGTGCAGAAAGTCTTGTTCTATTTTCAGAATACAGCAGAATAAAGACTTTCGCAACAGTTTTCTTTTATTGCCTAATCCCTTTATTGATTATTTCTTGCCATAGGCAAAACTCCCTTCTCTCTTGTATGTGGTTAATTGTTACAAACTCTTTTGAAAATCTTGGCGATCTGCCAATGGGAACAAGTCCCAATGATAAAAATAAAAGCAGAATGCTTTTAAAGAAAAAATAACAGGGAATAGATCTTCCCCATGGGTTTATTATATAGAAATTCTCGGAAAGTGCAAGCGCTTTTAATTGTAAAACATTTCCTATATAACCAAAAAGGGAACACAATGTGTTCCCTTTCTCTCTGTATTCGTTATTCGTGTTTGTTCGCCTGTGCCAATTGTGCCTCTAGATAGCGGATGCGTTCTTCCATCTCTGATTGCATTGCATCTTTTTCTTTTTGGATTTTTTCTTTTTCTCCCCTCTCTGCATCAGCTTCTCTTTGTGCCTTCTCTACTTCCAACTGTGCTTCTTCTAACATTTCCTCATAATACTGGCGTTCCAGTCGAATTCTTTTCTCTTCGTCATACTCGGTTAATAACATATCTATCACCTCCGCTCGATTCTTGATAAGTATATCTTTTAGAATATTTTCCCG
>JBGVLO010000117.1:0-5072 GCA_045124315.1 Lachnospiraceae bacterium | reverse complement strand
GATATGTTTTCAAAAAAAGAAGTGTACCAAATTAAAGAGATTGCAGAAATAATAGGCTATGACAGGAACCGACTTGAAAAGAAATTCAAATCAGTACCATGCAGAGCAGGTGAGTACGCAGTTGAGGATATTGTAAGAAAGTTATGTGGTGGAAAGTTGTACTAAGACACACACGAAAGGAAAGGCGAATTTAATGATTTTGCAGAAGTGGAAGCGTTGGACGAAGTTCTAACAGATGATAATAAGAAATATTGTACTAAAAAGTTAAAAATAGGTGCAAAGTTAGATTTTAAAGGATTTATAAAAGCGTGTATTGATTTTACGATTGATAAAACAGCTTATGAAGCAAAAAGCACAGATAATGGTGGTAACTCCGCAAAGATTGGTTCCTCTGGTGACTACGCAAAGATTACATCAACAGGTGAAGATACTGTAATAATGGCAGCAGGTTATAATTCGATTGCTAAAGCTAAAAAAGGCAGTTGGATAACATTAGCAGAATGGAAAGAAAACAAAGAAAAAGACAGATATGTTCCAGTTTGCGTAAAAACTGAATATGTAGACGGTGAAAGAATAAAGGAAGATACATTCTATAGGTTAGAAGATGGCCAGTTTAAAGAAGTGGAGGAATAAAACATGAAAATAACAAAGGAATACAGAATTGAAATGCAAGCCATGAGCAAGGCTTTGAAAATAGCGAAAGAAAAAGGTGTAGACGCACTGGAAGAAGAGTTGAAGATGCGTGGGGCTACTAAAATGCCCCTAACTGTATCATCTGCAAGAGGGATGGGATGGCTACAAGAAGCAGCTAATAATACAATCGAAACAGTGATGTTAATGTCTTTATGTGTGTTAAAAGATGAATTTGGTTTCGGAGAAAAGCGATTAAATCAATTTTTAGACCGATACGCAGAAAAAACGGAATGCATGGCAGACGGTTATGTGTGCTGGGAAGATTTGCAGGAAGAAATGAAAGAATATTTAGGCAAGGATTTTAACATTTCGGCATTACTGACAGGACATAGAGCAAAAGAGGTTGAGAAACGCAGACAAAAGGAACTTGATGAAATGTCAGCAAGATTAAGGAGTGCAACGTAATGGTGTGTGATAAAAATTGTGAAAATTGCAAATATGATGATTGCATTTGCGAAAGTGAAGATTATTCAGACATTGATTTTGTAGACAAAGAAATAGAAAAGGATCTTGCAGAAGTTAAGGCAATCGAAAAAGGTACATATAAAGTGTGGAGATACAACCATTCGGAACGTGGAAAAGCCAATCTAAAAAAGTACCGCCAATCTGAAAAAGGCAAGGCAATGGAACGCAGAAAGACACAAAAGAGGATTGCAAGTGGTAAAAATGCGGAATATTGCAGGAACTACTATAGACGTAAAAAAGAAAGAATGTTGTTAGAAAAGGAGTTGAATAAAAATGACAGATAATGAAATGAGAGAAAAATTGATACAACATTGTAAAAAAGAAAAATGTGGGAAGTGTGAATTGTTTGAAACTGACTATGATTGCGGTGTACATAGTTTTTTCTACATGAACAATGAAAAAATTAAAGAATGTTTCAATTTGGTATTCGGTAAAGAGAAACATGACAATGTTGAACATCCTTCTCACTATGAAACAGGTAAATATGAATGTATTGAAGTGATGATTGAGGTAATGGGAGTGGATGCAGTAAAAGATTTTTGTGTTTGCAATGCGTTTAAGTACATTTACAGGCACAAACGAAAGAACGGTGTAGAGGATTTAGAAAAAGCTAAATGGTACATAAACAAGTATTTGGAGTTGGCAAAAGAAGAAGCAGAACAGGCATTAAAGGATGTGGAAAAATGAAAATTGGATTAATTGATGTAGACGGCCATAACTTCCCGAACTTGCCGCTTATGAAAATATCAGCATGGCATAAAGCGAAAGGAGATAGTGTTGAATGGTATTACCCACTATTAAGCGGGCACTTAAATAAAGTGTATTTATCAAAAATATTTTCGTTTACCGCAGATTATCAATACCACATAGACGCAGACGAGGTTATAAAGGGCGGCAGCGGGTACGCAATACAGAACATAGACGGTATAGAAGTATTTGACAAAAGCAAAGACATAAATTTACCACAAGAAATAGAACATATATACCCTGACTATTCATTATACGGAGAATTAACAAAAAATACGGCGTATGGGTTTCTAAGTAGAGGGTGCCCACGTGGTTGCGATTTCTGCCACGTTGCAGAAAAAGAGGGCAAATGTTCATTAAAGGTTGCTGATTTAGATACATTTTGGAGAGGGCAAAAAAATATTGTTTTGTTAGATCCTAACATTACAGCCTGCAAAGAATGGAAAGTATTATTTCAGCAGTTAATTGATAGTAAAGCCTGGATTGATTTCTCACAAGGTCTTGATATCCGCATGATGACAGAAGAAAAGGCAGAAATGCTAAAACAAATGAAGATTAAGCAAGTACATTTTGCATGGGACAGATACGAAGATAGAGAGATTATTATTCCTAAACTAAAAACATTCAAACAGATAACTAAATGGGATAAACGAAAGCTGGCTGTTTACGTGTTAACGAATTACGATACAACACATGAACAGGACCTTGAAAGGATTTATACATTAAGAGAATTAGGTTACTGGCCTTATGTAATGATATACAACAGAGAAAGTTTACCAAAAGGGCACATTACAAGAAAGTTGCAACGTTGGGTAAACATGAGACCAGTATTTGAAACAATTAAAAATTTCAACGACTATCAGACAAAAGGATGGTAGCAGTGATTTGATTGCAAGTGAAAATGTAATCGACATAGTGAAACGAGGTGGAGTAAATGACGATTGATGAAGCATTAAAAAATTGTGAATACGGATCAACATTCACAGACCAAGAATATGATCAGCTTGCAGAATGGCTGGAAGAATTACAGATGTATAAATCATTAGCCCCAAGAGAATTGGTATCACAAAAACAGAGAAATGACAGGAACGCAGAATATCACAAAGGATTTAATGACGGTTACAACAAGGCTATTGAGAAATTTATTGATGCACTTGAATATGATTTTGGTACAGATGATGAAGTAGTTATCGAAATGTATGACTTGCGAGAAACCGCAAAACAGTTAAAGGCAGGTGGAACGGATGAATAATAGTTTCATCATAGAAGAAAGAGCAGAACCGCCTAAGATTTACATAGACAGTTTAGAAAAAGGCAAAACTTTAGAATTTGTTACCTACACAACAAAAATCATTTGGGGTGATAAAAGAGGTGAAAAGGATGATTAAAAACAAAGAGCTACTTGAAATAATAGAGCAAAAGAAAAACGAAGTATCTTGCGAAAATTGCAAGCATTGCAATCTTGGTGCGTATCATGCCGGAAAATGGTATTGCAAAAGATAAGCGTATTTCCTGGCATTATTATTGAAGAGTGTTTTGAAAGGAAGAAGGTGCAGAAGATGAATAGAGAGATTTTATTCAAAGCAAAAACTGAAATGATTGTAAGGTCGTATAACAATGGGTTAGATGATGGTATTTGGGTTAAAGGATATTTGCGTTGTGACTGTGGAATGTGGCTTATTTATCAGTTTGAATATGATAGAGCAGACCAAGTTGCCTATGAAGTAAATCCTGAAACTATTTGTCAATACACAGGACTTAAAGACAAGAACGGTAAGAAGATTTGGGAGAATGATATTGTTAATTGCTACGAAAGTGAATGCTTTGGAGTAATTAAGTGGGAAGAAGATGAAGCAAAATTTATTTTCGATATAGTGCTAGAAGATTTAGCTTTTGAACCGGAAGATGTTTATGATTACATTGATGACATGGAGGTTGTCGGTAACATATTTGACAATCCGGAGCTTTTGAAAGGCAGTGAAGAGAATGGGTAACAGAATAATAGAAATTGAAATAGGTTGCTGTGGAGATTGTCCTTTTTATAAATGGAAAAAACATAAGTGTAGCAAGGGAGCAGTGGATGAAGGAGATGCAACGGACCATTTTTATGTAGATTGTCCGTTGCAATGGAAGGAGTGTGTAGAGGAATGACAGAACAGGAAGCAATTGGTTACTTAAAAACATTGCCAAACAGAATACCATTAAAATTCTTTACAGATAATGGAGCAAAGATTTATGACGAATTTTCGCAAGTGGTAACATCTGCATTGGAAAAGCAGATACCAAAGAAACGAGACGAAATGATGGGTTTATTTGGTGATATTGAATACAACTGTAGAGTATGCGGACAGCTAATAGAAAAAAATTATTATGCTTATTGTCCGACTTGCGGACAAAAGTTGGATTGGGGTGAGGAAGAATGATAATGACGGAGAATGAAGCATTGGCAAAACAAGAACCTATGCATGTAAAAGAAATGAAAATATCTTTCTTTCCACATAGCACTTTAATCAAGAATATATATGGCAAATGTCCTATGTGTAATAGTGTGCAAAGCGAAGATAATTATTGTGCTAATTGCGGTCAGAAATTAGATTTTTCAATAGATAAGGAGAATGAGCATGACGGAGAATGAAGCAATAGATTTAGACAAGCTGATAGAAGATGCAAAAGTATTGGCAAAGGAAAAGGATACACTTGCTAGAACATTCAGAAATTTCAAAGATTATGGAAATCCAAAATCGACTATAACAAGCGGTGCAGAAAAGGCACAAAAAGAAGCAGAACAGTATGAGCATATATCAAAATTGTTTGAAGAATTAAAGGCATACCGAGCAATCGGCACTATCGAAGAATTTAAGGCTTTGAAAGAGAAGAGCATGGCAAGGAAACCGTTACCAAAAGGAACACACAAGGGAATTGATAATTTTTATTGTCCTAATTGCAATCATCCATTAACAAATAGACATGAACAATGTGAATTGCCGTATTGCGATATTTGTGGACAGAGATTGGATTGGGGTGATGAAGAATGACAGAACAAGATTACAAGGAAATGTGCATGGAAGTAAAAAATAGTGGAATGCCACTAAAGACACAAGAAAAATTGTTAGAATTATTAAAAAAAGAACTACAGGAAGGAAGTGAATGTGATGAATAATACAGAT
>JBGVLO010000116.1:0-2258 GCA_045124315.1 Lachnospiraceae bacterium | reverse complement strand
AATTCGATGCATCCTCGCACGGCTTGTAGCTGACGTGAAAATTTAGGATTATGTGAGTGAAGACATGCCTTATGAATATTTATACGTTAATATTCATAAGGCATTTTCTTTAATTAGTTTGTCTACAAGTTGAAGTACCCCCACTTATAGAAGTGGGGGTACTTCAACTTGGCTGGGAGATTGCCATTGACTGAATACAAAGTGTGTGATATAATTGGTAGTACCAAGTGGTACTACCAGTCATTTTTCTATGTGAGGTATAAGATCAAACATGAGTAATCAAACAAATAGTGAATACCAGAAGGCTATAGACTATTTATACCAGATGGCTTCAGACGGTCAACTGATTGTGGGGAGCAAGATTCCGTCAGAGCGTGAGTTGGCTCAGAAAACAGGAATCAGCAGAAATTCCACCAGAGAAGCAATCAGTATTCTTCGAGGCATAGGTATCGTTGAAAGCAGGCATGGTTCTGGCAATTATGTTTCAAAAGATCCAGGTTCATCCATTTCAATGATGATCAAAGCTATGCTTGCCTTAAAATCCACTTCTAAGGCTGAAATTATCCAAGTACGAAAAGTGATTTCCTATTCGGTATGTGAATTGATCATGGACAGAGGCCTTACAAAGGAGGAAGTCGCAGATTTTCAGAGTATTTTAGATGGCATGATAACTGCGTCAAAAGAAGAATTTGCTGAGTATGACAGGATCTTTCATCGAAAATTGATGCTTTTGACGGATAATACTTTATTCAGAACCTTAATGGAGCCTATTGGTGAAGCTTATCTGGAACTGATACCAGAAGTGATTGGTCATACAGATGCTGACTCAAGAAAAGCATTGGTTGACATACATGCCCTGCTAATCAGTGGGCTTGTAGATCATGATCGTGAGAAATGTAAAGCCTATTTTGAGAAACATTATGGTTTTGTGGAGGACGGTTTAGAATTATGAAATACATCAACCAATTTTTAATTATTTTGTTAATTTCCTTTTTGGGGGAAATATTGAAATGCCTTTTGCCGTTACCGATTCCTGCAAGTATTTATGGAATGATCATTTTGTTTTTGGGACTCATGACTAAGGTAATTAAATTAGAGTCAGTGAAGGAAACCGGCAAATTTTTGATTGAGATCATGCCAATCATGTTTATTCCAGCGGGAGTTGGACTGATGACAACCTGGGGGGTTTTACAGCCAATCTTATTACCTGTCAGCATCATTACTGCAGTGACGATTATTACAGTTATGGTTGCCACGGGATGGGTGTCTCAAATCATTATCAGAAAGTCAGGAAAAAAGAAAGATGAATAGTTTTTTTCAGGAATCATTGTTTGCAGGACTGGCACTTAGTCTTGTTGCATATGTAATCGGCATGGCACTTAAGAAAAAATTGAAAATAGGGATTTTCCACCCATTGCTGATCTCCATCATCATTTCCATTGCTGTGCTTGCAATAGGAAACGTGGAATATGAAGTATATCAGGAAAGTGCCAAGTATCTAAGTTATCTTTTGACACCGGCAACAGTCTGCCTTGCAATTCCCTTATATGAGCAGTGGGAACTTCTGAAGAAGAACTACTTGGCGGTTGTATGTGGTCTTATTGCAGGGGTCATTACCAGCCTTGCTACGGTATTTGGACTTGCAGTTCTTTTTCATTTGTCTCACAGGGAGTATGTAACCCTTCTTCCAAAGTCCATTACCACAGCAATTGGAATGGGGGTATCAGAAGAACTTGGCGGATATGTAGAAATTACGGTAGCTGTCATCATCATTACAGGAGTTCTTGGAAATGTTTTTGGCGATATAATATGCAAAATATTTCATATCAAAGAACCTATTTCAAAGGGACTTGCCTTTGGGGCCAGTTCTCACGCAATCGGAACTGCCAGGGCAATCGAAATTGGTGAAGTAGAAGGAGCCATGAGCGGCCTTGCAATTGCAGTTTCGGGTATTTTTACAGTTGTATTGGCCTCAGTATGTGCGAACTTTCTGTAGATATCATTTCATTGAAAAAAGTATTTTCGTAGGAAATCAATAATGGAACTTAAAGAGCAGCCGGGAACCATAGTAGGTGATTTTTGCTTCAAGGGTATTTATCAAGACACTGTATAATGCATTCCCGATTGTTGGGGTTAATGGCAAAGTTAAATTAATTCCAGTTTTTGTAAACTAAATTGAGTTAGAATAATATAATTTTGAGAATACTGTCTATAGTTGAACAGATTACTATGAATATGGTGGTTATATGAAAAAAGTA
>JBGVLO010000115.1:0-3312 GCA_045124315.1 Lachnospiraceae bacterium | reverse complement strand
AGAGAACGCTACCGCAGGGATTTGGCTGCCAGTGTAGAACTAGGCAAACAACAGAGTGCAGAAGTTATTCAAAGACTTCAAGAGGAAAACGAACAAAAGGATGAACGCATTCGTTATCTTGAGGAACAACTAGCACAGGCGAATAAACAGGAATAGGAAATACAGAGAAAAGGAAAAAGACTTCACATATAGTGGTGTAAGAAAAAATAGTTGTCAAAAAAGGAAAATTAGGGGATAAATCCATTGACATATAAAAATTGGAATGGTAATATGATAGCAAAGTACGCCAGTACTTACAAAAAAGGTAGAAGGGAAAAAAGGAACAGTAACAAGTTCTGTTCCAATGGAGAGTAGACAAAAAGAAAGTTGAAAAGTATTACGGAAGCGATTCACAGAGGAAAGATAGTGGTGGAACCGTGATACATAAGAGAAAGAAGAGGATGTGGAAAAGTGGAAAAGAAGAGTATTACAAATACAGCCAAAGCATTGCTGATGATATGTAATATGGGCTTGTTTGCAGGAGTATGGAGCCTATATTACAATGACTATGCCTTTGGTAATCAGCTGATGATGGGAGGCATTTTTTCTTGCCTGGTATATGGTATTATTTACCTATTTTTGTGTAAGCTGTATAAATCCTTCAGTATAGCGTCCATGCAGATTGGAGAGACGGTATTTTCACAGTTATTGTGTTTTGGGATCGCAGACCTGCTCTTATATGCAGAGTGCTGTCTGATCAGTAACCGCCTGGTAAATCTCATACCGGGAGTTCTTGCCGTGGTGTGCCAGTTGATGGGAACCGTTTTGGTAGTTTGGGGAACCAAGCGTTACATGATCGATCACCTTCCGCAGCAGGATACGGTCATCATTTACGGAAAGGATACCAGCTATGAGGAAATCGTGGAATTCAAAGAGCGATTGCTTGGCAAATATGGACATTTATTCCAGATCCAGAAGATCATATCTGAGAAGGATATTATGTTCTGTATGGAAGAAGTAATTTCGGAAACTTCTACTGTATTGCTTTATGAAGTATCCCATACAGCCAGAAAGAAAGTGATGAAGTACACCATTGCACATAAGAAAAATATGTATTTCACACCAACCATAGAAGATATTACCTTACAGGGATGTACGGAGAAGCATTTGTTGGATACTCCACTGTTAAAGTATAACTATGTATACGAGACACCAACGGAATATACCGGAAAACGACTGTTCGACGTGGTATTCTCCTTAGCATTGATTCTTGTTACATCACCGTTTATGCTCATGACTGCTTTGGCAATCAAGTTAGAAGACGGAGGTCCAGTATTCTTCAAGCAGAGACGTTGTACGAAGGGTGGAAGAGAATTTGAGATTGTCAAGTTCCGCAGTATGGTGGTAGATGCAGAGAAATATGGTGTGACACCATGTACAGAGAATGACAGTCGCATTACGAAAGTAGGAAACATCATTCGAAAGACAAGACTGGACGAATTGCCACAGTTATTCAATATACTAAAAGGTGACATGTGCTTTGTTGGTCCGAGACCGGAACGAGTGGAGCATGTGGAAAAATATACAAAAGAACTGCCAGAGTTTACATACCGTATGCGTGTAAAAGGTGGGCTTACGGGATATGCACAGATTTACGGAAAGTACAATACTTCCGCTTACGATAAGTTGCGTTTAGATCTTACATACATAGAGAACCAGTCATTTTTCCTTGATTTAAAGCTGATTCTCCTTACACTTAAGATTATGTTTGTACCAGAAAGTACAGAAGGATTTGGAAAAGAGAAGAGTTTGGCAATGAGAGAAGAAACTTTGGGTAAGAAAGCCGTTGGAGAAACTAGAATGCGGACAGGACAGATTGCAAGATAAAGAATAGTGATTTTGGAAAGGGAACTTCGGTTCCCTTTTTTTACTATATAGGAAACTGCGTTTCCTATATAGTAAAAAACGCTCCGCGAGGATGTGCACAGATGCGAAAGGAGTATTGTTGCGCAGTAGCTTTCAACCAATCAAACGTCGTCTTCGACTCGTTTTCTTGGGAAAGCCTTGCCTGCCAGTTTTCTAGCCTGCGCTTTGACCTTGCGGTCTTTGCTTAGGCTGAAAACAGTGCAAAAAAGCATGCAACGCGCATCTGGCACGCAAAGTGGAGCAAGTCCCTCATGAGTGAGGGATATAGGGAGTTGAAGTGGACTTGTCCACTTTGTTTCTCACGGCTTGTTAAAAATTTAAAAATTTTTCAAGTATTAGGAACATTGACAAGGGAATAATAATACTATACAATAAAAGTACCAAGAAAAGTATCATTTTAAGTACAGAAAAGAGGTGTAATATGATAGCAACAAAGCAGATGGATCTAAGAGCCAATATAAAGAAATACTTTGACCTTGCCTTTGCTGGCGAAACTGTTATCGTGTCACGCAAAGAGAATAAGAACGTTGTGGTAATATCTGAAACAGAATACAACGAATTGCAGAAAGCTAAAAGAAACGCTGAATACCTTACAAAATTAGATAAAAGTATGGAACAGTTAGAAGCTGGTAACACAATATCATTTACAATGGATGAAATGAAAGAGATGGAATCTGACGATTGGAAACCATCACAAAAAATACTAGACTTTATGGAGAAAAATAAGGATGAATGATTTTACTTTTACTGCAAAAGGATTTCAGGATTATTTGTATTGGCAGACGCAAGACAAAAAGACATTGAAAAAAATAAATTCTTTGTTAGAGGATATAAAGAGAAATGGAGTACTTGAAGGTACAGGAAAGCCTGAAAAGTTAAAAAATAGACCTGAGTATTCAAGACGGATTGACGAAGCAAACAGACTTGTATATGTGATAGATGAATTGCAGAATATCAAGATTATATCATGCAAAGGACATTATGAAGATTAAGCACTAGCATAACGCTGGTGCTTTTTTGCTATATAGGAAACTTCGTCTCCTATATAGCAAAAACGATCCGCGAGGATGTGCACAGATGCGAAAGGAGTATTGTTGCGCAGTAGCTTTCACCCAATCAAACATCGTCTTCGACTCGTTTTCTTGGGAAAGCCTTGCCTGCCAGTTTTCTAGCCTGCGCTTTGACCTTGCGGTCTTTGCTTAGGCTGAAAACAGTGCAAAAAAGCAAGAATGCAAATGGAAGCAAGAGAACGCTACCGTCGGGATCTGGCTGCCAGTGTAGAACTAGGCAAACAACAGAGTGCAGAAGTTATTCAAAGACTTCAAGCGGAAAGCAAGCAAAAGGATGAAAAGTTAGAAGAAGCACAGTTGGAAATAGAGAAGGTGAAAATGGAAGCAGAGAAGGAGA
>JBGVLO010000114.1:0-4147 GCA_045124315.1 Lachnospiraceae bacterium | reverse complement strand
CATTTCCTATGATAAGCCTTATGTTATAGGTTTCTTTCTCGTTTGGTTTCACGCTTTTTAAAACATCACGGTATCGTTGAATGGGTACGGGTTTTGAGGTTTGTAGTTTGACAGATATTCTATCATGTTATAAAATAAAAGAATATATAGGTTACGGAAATCGATAGAAAGGAAGTGGTTAAGATATGGGGATTTTCGTAAATCCGGGAAACAGTGGTTTTCAAAGCGCATTGCGCTCTAAAATTTATATTGACAAAACAGGATTATTAGAGTATACGAATTCTGTTCTAGGATCTGAGCAACGCTATATTTGTGTAAGCAGACCTAGACGTTTCGGGAAGTCAATGACTGCTGAGATGTTAGTTGCATATTATGATAAAAGCTGCAATTCAGAGGATATGTTTGGAAATTTGAAAATATCAGACTCCGCTGACTTTAAGAAATATCTGAATCAATATCCGGTAATACATGTGGATGTGAATGTTTTTTTGCATCGACGTGATAAGAAAAATGGTGGTTCTGTATCAGCTGTTGAGGCGGTTGGATTGTTTCATTCGGAAGTGATTGAGGAGCTTAGAAAAATATATCCCAACGCGATAAGGGATCGGGAAGATAATTTACCTTCTGCTCTTGCACAGATTCACGAAACAACCAGAGAACGTTTTGTAGTTATTATTGATGAGTGGGATGCCATATTTCGTGAGGATAAGCTGGATATACGGGCACAGGAGGCGTATATCGACTTGTTAAGAGGGTTATTTAAAGACGCAGGAGCAAAAAGATTTATAGAATTGGCATATCTTACGGGCATTTTACCGATCAAGAAATATGGTACAGAATCAGCACTGAATAATTTTGATGAATTTTCCATGATACAGGCAGAACCACTTTCGACATATGTTGGTTTTACGGAAGAAGAGGTGCAGGCATTATGCACGACATACAATATGGAATATGATGAGATTAATCGTTGGTATGACGGATATGTATTAACGAAGGGTTTGCATATCTATAACCCAAAGTCGGTAATTGATTCCATTCTACGGAAACAAATTGCAAATTATTGGACGCGAACAGAAACATATGAATCCTTGAAGAATTATATTAATATGAATTTTGATGGTTTGAAAGATTCTATTGTGCAGATGTTATTAGGACAGAGATGTAAGGTGAATACAAGTACATTTTCTAATGATATGACGAGTTTTGATAGCAGGGATGATATATTGACAGTTTTAATTCATTTAGGATATCTGGCATATGATACAGAACATGAAGAAGTATACATTCCGAATCAAGAGGTAAGAGAAGCATTTTCCGGAGCAATTCAAAAAAGTGGGTGGAAAGCAGTAACAGATGCAATTGTGGCTTCCGACCAATTGTTGAAAGATACCTGGCATATGAATGAGAAAGCTGTAGAAGAAGCCCTCGCACGGGTGCATAGGAACAACACATCAATTTTACAATATAATGATGAAAATTCGCTTAGTTGTGTGATAACTCTTGCTTATTATAATGCATTCAGTGAATATACATTGATTCGTGAAATGCCAACAGGAAAAGGTTATGCAGATATTGTATTTTTGCCACATAAGGATTCGGATAAGCCTGCGATGATTGTTGAATTAAAATATGATCAATCTGTGGAGAGTGCTTTGGCACAGATTAAGAATAAACAATATTCTGCTATATGGGATTCTTACACAGGGGATGTTTTGCTAGTTGGCATTAATTATAATAAGAAGAGTAAAATGTACGACTGTAGGATTGAGAAAGTTACCAAGATGACAATAGGTAGCTACGAAAAATAGTTGCCTATTCAAACGCCTAAGTGAAGAAAAAGAGAAGAAGGAGATTTTTATGAAAATATTAGTTTTAGGTGGTGCAGGTTATATTGGTTCCCATACTGTTTATGAATTGATTGATTCCGGAACGGAGGTAGTCGTTGTAGATAATTTATTGACCGGATTTCGTGAAGCAGTCCATCCCAAAGCAAAATTTTATGAAGGGGATATTAGAGACCGGGCTTTTATGGATTCTGTGTTTGAAAAAGAAGAAATCGACGGAGTTATCCATTTTGCGGCAAGTTCCCAGGTTGGCGAAAGCATGACAAATCCGCTAAAATATTATAATAATAACCTGTGTGGTACCGAGATTTTGTTGGAAAGCATGGTTGCTCATGGTATTGATAAAATTGTATTTTCATCCACGGCAGCAACCTATGGAGAGCCGGAATCTATTCCTATTCTAGAAACTGACCGTACTTTACCAACCAATTGTTACGGCGAAACAAAGTTATCCATGGAAAAAATGTTTCAGTGGACTTCATTGGCACATAATCTGCGTTTTGTTTCTTTGCGATATTTCAATGCTTGTGGGGCTCATCCCAATGGCCTCATTGGAGAAGCACACAATCCGGAAACACACTTAATTCCTTTGATTCTTCAAGTGCCAAATCATCAAAGGGAATTTATCTCCATCTATGGTAATGATTATGACACCAAAGATGGCACATGTGTAAGGGATTATATTCATGTAAATGACCTTGCCCAGGCACATATTCTTGCAATGAAGTATCTGTCGGAAGGTGGAAAAAGTGACATATTTAATTTAGGCAATGGTGTCGGCTTTACGATAAAGGAAGTAATAGAAACGGCCCGCCAGATAACAGGGCATTCCATTCCTGCAAGGGAAGAAGCAAGAAGAGCCGGTGATCCATCGACTTTAATTGCTTCTAGTGAAAAAGCAAAGCAGGTTTTAGGATGGAAACCAAACTATGATGATTTGTCCACGATTATTTCCACGGCCTGGAAGTGGCATAAGTCACACCCGGACGGTTATTTGAAATAAACAGACGGTACGGAGGTTGTTATGGCGAGAAACGTTGCGATTGGATTACAGGATTTTGGGGATGTGATTTGAAAAGGATATTTTTATCTATCAAGGTGGCATAAATACTAGTGATTTTATAAAATCAACAATCCCCAAACTTGTGGAATTTACTTTTATAATTTAGCCTCTTGAAGTAATCTCTCCTGAACTATTAATACCTCCTCTAAAGATGCTCCCATAAAATCAACGATTTCTTCAGGGGTATGCCCTTTGGATAATGCATTCTGAATCATTTGCTCAATGCCTTCTGTGATGCCTTCTTCTCTAATATCAATGACTGCCTGACACATATCTACCACCTCCTTCTCTAAGTCATTTTGTTTCATTTTTAAATTACAGAACTCGTTTACAACTGTAGCCGCATATCCTGGGAAATGTGTTAAAGCATCTTTGTTTCGTTCCAAATATGATTTTAACTCTTTTCCATTTGCGGAATACTTAATTGCCCCTAGGACATAACCTGCAGTGGAAGTCATTTTCTTTAAGTCTTCCTCTTTCAAGGATTCCGGTGAAATAAGAATCATCTTATAATCTGGTATACTGTCTTTAAGTGAGTCCGGTATTTCATTGAAGTCCAGCATCTGATGCAGGGTTAAGGGACCATCCCATCCACCACTTTTGAAAAATATCACGATAGTGATAACTGGTATCAGCCGGTCATTTTTTGTGATTCCGGAAAGAAATTCCCCTGAGTTTGAATATTTCTTATTTTTATGGTTAGAAGCAGCCAGTTCATTTACCTGATCTGCGTAGTTTAACGCATCATAGAGCATATTTCGCACTGGCATGGCATAATGTACTTCCGACTGGGCCTCATTTCCAATGATAAGCCTTATGTTATAGGTTTCTTTCTCGTTTGGTTTCACGCTTTTTAAAACATCGCGGTATCGTTGTACTGGGATGGATTTTGCAGTAGAGTTTGTTTTTGTGATGTGAATCAATTCAGATGTATCGAGTTCAAAAAGATGTTCGGCTTTAATTACCGGATTTCCCTGAAATAATGCCAGATTTGCGATATCTGCAAACTCTGCATTTTTCTTTAGAAAATTTATACACGACGAATTTTTATTTCTCATTTTTTCTCCTTTCTTTCTCCTTTCATTTGGTTGCCTGGTAGGCAATTGCGAAACTACCAAAACTTATATTAAGTGATTCAAAAGAAACAAATACATAAGCAGGTGCTTGGGCGGCCGTCGGTACTTAATGAGCGACTTGTCGCGAATTTAACCGAGATGATTCACGGCCTTAATCATAG
>JBGVLO010000113.1:0-2392 GCA_045124315.1 Lachnospiraceae bacterium | reverse complement strand
ATCCCCTATCAGCTCCAACACCACCGACTCGTTAATTCTATGCTGGGTATTGCATAATGTACCAACCGGCACCTTGCTATAAGCGGAACATGTATATTGTGGTATTCTCTTGCCATTGCTTGTCCGATGCACATACATTTTCGCTCCACAATCAGCACAACGCATGAGTCCGGTAAGAACATGATGCTCTCCCCATCCGTCCGGATATCTCCTGACATTTGCTCGTAACTTCTGCACTGTATCAAAGGTTTGCTGGTCAATAATCGGCTCCTGCGTATTCTCAAATATTACCCAATTATCTTCCGACACATAATGGCTCTTTTTATCCTTAAAGTGCTTCTGCGTTTTGAAATTCACAGTGTGACCTAAGTATTCTCTTTTCTTCAATATCCCAACTACTGTAGAAGAACCCCATCCATAAGGGTCTTTAAAAGTCTTATGCCTATTGTTCCCTTGCCCAAAGCGTGCCATATGCACTGCCGGTATTTCTACTTTCTTCTCCTGCAAAAGAGTAGCTATCTGATAAGGACCCAGCCCATCAATAGTCCATTTGAATATCTGCCTCACGATTTCAGCAGCTTCTTCATCCACAATCCAATGATTTCCGTCATTTTCATCTTTCAGATATCCGTATGGTGTAACACTAGCCACATGCTTTCCGGATTTTCCCTTGGACTTGAATGTGGATTTTATCTTTTTGCTGATATCCTTGGCATACATTTCATTCATAACATCCCTGAATACAAGGAAATCGTCATCTCCATTGTAACTGTCATGGTTATCGTTAATTGCAATCAGACGGACTCCCTTTTTACGGAAGAACTCTCTGAGCTGACCTACCACAAGATAATCTCGTCCTAATCGGCTCATATCCTTCAGGATAATGGTTTCCACCTCTCCATCTTCCACAAGCTCCATCATAGCCTTAAAGGACGGTCTTTCAAAGGTTGTACCGGATATACCATCATCAGTGAAGTGCCTGAACCTAGTCCACCCTTTTTCTCTGCAATAATCTTCTAGCAACTTCTTTTGATTTGATATACTGTACGACTCCCCAAGGTTCTCATCCTCTCGGCTTAATCGTTCGTATAATACAATAATCTTTTCACTACTCATGTTCTGCTCCTTTCCTCTGTATTTGAGCCAAAAATAATAAGCTCAAAGAGAACTTTTAATCTAAGGTACTAAAAATACTCTTTCAACTTACTACACCCGCAGCAAGTTTGTATTTTTTATACTGCTTTACTGCAAAATGGTCAGGTTCTCGCTCCTCCAGCTCCTCAAACATCAAATCCACCGGATTTTTAAATTCCTCATCATCTTCCCTTGCTTCACTGGCATTTATCATGTCAAGCAGGGTAGTGAAATTCTGTTCTTCTTCCACACATTCATACCAGATATATCCGATAAGTGCGGTGTAATAGAGCTTTTCGGCTTTCACCCAAAAATCTTCACCGGATTGCTGTCCCTCTCCTTTGGTGTTTAAAATGATTGTATTTACGAGTTTCAAAATATCCTTTTCGCTCCGGATATAAGCAATAGGATTGTAGTGCATAGATTTCTTAAAGTTAATGGTATTTAATACTTTGACTTTGTATCCATTCCTTTTAAGCATTTTTCCGCACTCCACAAGCACCGTTCCCTTTGGATCAGTGACTACATAAGAGCTGTGCATCTGCATTAGGTTTGGTTTTACAAAAAATCTGGTCTTACCGGAGCCGGAACCACCGATAACAAGAATATTTTTATTTCTTGCATACTTTGGCTCCTTTGGTCTACCGGACATCATAAGCCTTTCCGTTTCCGTTAAAAGTACATTATTCTCAAAAACCGGATCCACATATGGCTCAATATCCTTTGCAGTTCCCCATCTTGCAGAACCGTATTCCACACCCTGACGGAATTTCTTGGCATTTTTAGCTTTAAAATACACTACAAGATGAAGTGCAATACCACATCCTATACCTATCAGCAAATCTTTCGGGAAAAAACTTGGTAACGGATTGGCAAATAAATCTTCCAGTCCGTTCATGGTTGCCAGCATTTTATCAGAAGCGTTCTGCCCCAGTGATACTCTCCAGAGCCATGCTATTTTGTCACAAAAATAACCGGTAAGGAAATATGGCAGATTCATTAGAAAAAACTTCTTTTTATCTACCTTTTCAATTTCAGTTTTGAGCTTATTAGTAACCGCTTTTATATCTTTGACTATCCCTTCTACGACTTTACTCATAGTGACTGTCCCCTGTCTTTTTGATGTTCCCTTGCTCTTTCTCTGTTGTTGTCCTTACCTAACAACTGCCTAAATTCTGCCAGCTTTTCTTTCACAGATACTCTGCCACGTTTTTTCTCATTAACTTTTACAAACTCTTTAAATGCCTGTGTAATCACA
>JBGVLO010000112.1:0-2318 GCA_045124315.1 Lachnospiraceae bacterium | reverse complement strand
TATCAGCATGAAAGAGGTAAAGGGAGAATTCATGATTACCGGATTCTTTGATTATATGGAGCAGGGAACAACCACTGCAATTATGGGAAATGAATTTGAAAATGGATACAATATGGGATATTTCGTTATTAAAGAAGAAATCAATGCACCAGCGGACCAAAAAGAGAAGTATGTGGAAGAAATCCAAAACTTATATGGAAAAGAATCAGTAAAGACTACCCAGGAGTACCTAGATTATTATATGTCGGATATCAATGGGATTTTGACTTTATTGGAATATGTACTATCCACCATCATCATTCTGGTAATGATTCTGATTACCAGCCTTTATTCTAGTGTATTGCTGGAAGAAGAGATACCATCCATTGCTATGTTAAAAAGTCTGGGATTTGAGAATAACGGCGTAAAAGCCTGGCAGTTGCTTCGGATGGGAATTCTTTTGGTGATTTCTATTGTGGCAGGCAATCTTTTGGTAGGTACTGCCGGACAATTACTGATAACTCAGTTGTTTGGGTTCCTGGGACTGACCGGATTTACCTTTATCATTGAACCAATAACTACCTATGTCATAGTACCTTTGCTGGTCATTGCGGTAGTTCTGATAACCATGTTAATTCGGCTTAAGAGTATAAAAAATGTAGAAATATGGAAAATCCGTGAAGAGTAGTGGAAGGTAAAAATCATAAGGAAGAAAAATCATAGACCGAGAATGATAAGGCATAAGACAAAAAGTAGGAAGACGGATGGGATGTTTTAACAAGTCATAGGGTGATTCATAGGAAAGTGATGATTAAAACCAAAACAAGTCTTCGGAAGGATAAGTAGAGATTGCTGAGAAAATGGAGGTTAAAACAGATGAGTACGGTAATATCAGTAAAGGATTTGTGTAAAACATACATCGTAAATCAATATAGCAACAATGTATTACAAAATGTAAATTTTCAAATGGAACGGGGAGAATTTGTGTCCATTATGGGGCCTAGTGGAAGTGGAAAATCCACCTTGCTATATACGGTTAGTGGTATGGATAAAATGACCTCAGGGGAGGTTGTTTTTAACGGAAAAAATATAGAGAAGATGAATGAAAAACAGCTCTCTAGACTTCGTCTTACGGAAATGGGATTTGTATTCCAACAAATGTATATGATGAAAAAACTCTGTATTTTAGATAATATTGTCCTTCCTGGTTATCAGGCAGGGCTTGTAACGAGAGAAGAAGTGAACAAAAAGGCAGAAGCCCTAATGCGCAGGCTTAATTTAATCGATATCGCAGAACGGGACATTACGGAGGTTTCCGGAGGTCAGTTACAGCGTGCCTGCCTTTGCAGAGCCTTAATCAATCAGCCAGAGGTGATATTTGCGGATGAGCCTACCGGAGCTTTAAATTCAAAGGCTGCCAATGATGTGATGGAAGAACTGGTAGCTGCAAATCAGGAGGGTACCAGTGTTCTTATGGTAACTCATAGTGAAAAAGTGGCTGCTCAAAGTGACCGTATTATTTACCTGGTGGATGGCAACATTCAGGGAGAGATACAGCTTGGAAAATTAAAGGATAAGCAGGAATTGGAGAAAAGAGAACGTAAATTAAAAATGTGGCTTATGGATCAGGGATGGTAGAGGAGAAAACGATGGTTACTGTTTGTACGTATCGTAAGGATTCAGGATGTGCAAGAAAGGATTCAAGTGGCATTTACAGGAACGGAAGGAGTGGTAGATAAGCCGGAATTTGTGGATGTTGGGGAATATTGATAAATGGGTTTGCAATGAAAGTCGAAATATGAAAAATTACTTTATGCATTGGTGTAATGGATGATTTTATGCTGTGAAAATATAATACTTTATGTGAAAGTGATTCAAAAGTAGGTTGTATTCTAACTGTAATTTGTATATATTATAAGAGATAAAATAATGCTGAAACGAAATAGTAAAACTTTTCGGAGGGGATAACTGGTGACGGATATACTTATGATAGAAGACAATCAGGAATTAGGAACTTTGATTCGTGATTTCCTTAGCAGAGAAGGTTTTTGGGTTGTATGGAAAAGGAGTGCAGAAGAAGGATTAAAGTTTCTGGAAAAAGAGCAGTGTAAACTGGTGCTTCTTGACATTATGCTTCCCGGCATGGATGGATTTGAAACCGGAAGTCGGATTCGGAGCAAAGCCAATACCCCCATACTTATGATGAGTGCAAAAAATGATGATAAAAGTAAACTTCTAGGATATGAGATTGGGGCGGATGATTATATCGAAAAACCATTTTCCATACCGGTGCTGGTGGCAAAGATAAAAGCATTGATGCGAAGAAGTTATGAAGCGAA
>JBGVLO010000111.1:0-1978 GCA_045124315.1 Lachnospiraceae bacterium | reverse complement strand
TTGATAAAATATACAAATTAGTAGGGAAATATCCAGAACTTCCTAAAAGAATGCGTGAAAAACATGAGGCGACTTCTGGAGAGTATATATGTAATCCAGGACGATTTAATAATTATAACTCGAACTTCGCACATAAACTTTAGCTATATACCTCAAAAATTCAATGCATGGCAGTTATTGAGTTGCCAATGTTTAGAACTTAATCAGCTTGGAGCTGCGTTTTCAACAAAGAAGAAAATGTATTCATAAATGCATCTACCAGTTCATCGATTTTCTTAAAAGTTATAATCTCAAACTTCGCACATAATTTTTAGCTATGCACCTTGAAAATTCAATACCTGGCAGTTATTTAGTTGTCAATGTTCAGACGTTAAGCAGCTTGGAGTTGCGTTTTCAACAATGCAGGAAGTGCATTTATAAATGCATCCACCAATTCAGAGATTTTCTCATCTGATAACTCGGTGTTTTCCGTAAGCATGGTTCTGAACATTTGGAGCAGCATTTGAAAAGCCTGTATCCATGTGATATCAGACATTTCATCAGAAAAGTATAAAAAGAGTTCACCAAGAGACCGGTCATCGTTTGATTCCCGGCTTTCCAGCGACAGCATCATGTATCGTGCAAAAACAACTGCAGCATGCGCAGTCATTGCATCATAGGACAGGGAGTTACATTCCCTGCTAAGGTTAAGGTAGCTTTTACATACCTTGAAGAACACTTCGATATCCCAGCGTTTTCCATAAATCCGGATGATTTCATTCTCGTCCAGATTTACATCTGTAGAAATGAGGCATAGGTATTCCTTGCGCTTGTTACGGTTGCGGACATACACTACTTTTGCAGGAATGACTTCATTGTCCTTCACAACATCTACCATGACGGAAAGCAGGTATCTTGACTTTCCCCGTCTCTTCTTATTCCTGCTGTAGATGGAAGCAAGTGACATGTCTTCGCCATTATAGCGAAAGAACATCTTTGGGCTCTTCTTAACCATGCCGATGACATCATACCCTGTCTTTTTTACAGAATGAAGGGTGCTTGGGGAAGAAAACCAGCTGTCAAAAAGAACATATTTTGCAGGGATTGCAGCTTTTTTAGCTGCATCCAGAAGCGTAAGCATGGCATGGGTTCCCTTTTCCATAGATAGTTTCCTACGCTTGTAACCAACAGTTCTTTTATCCACTTCAGCCGCTTCATTGATACGATTTTTCTTGTTTTCTGTGGAAAGAAGAATGCTGTTTACCGGAAGAAAAGTACTTCCATCTGACCATCCAAGAGTAAGCATTCTGAATCCAAAACAGAATTTATGCTTTGCATGGTCATAGATTTTTGCAAGAAGCTCCACTTTTTGGGAACGGCTACGTTCAAACATGGAATCATCAATGATAAGGACATTGGCACGGTCTTCGGAATCCAATGGAAGAATGGCATTGTTTATGATTCTGGAGGCAAGAATTGTTGTAAAACGAATCCAGTTGATCTGAACCATCTTCATGAAACGATATACAGTATCTTTAGCGAAATCCGGTGTATTCCGTCCTGTAAGTAGACTCATATACATGCTCCTGTTGGAAAAGATTAGCAGAAACAGATACTGAAAAATCTCCGTTACCGGAATGCCCTTCCTTTTGTAGGCGTTGGATGCTTTTAAAGCTGAGGAAATATGAAATCTTGTAAAAAATCTTTTGATAGATTTCGAAATCTGCTTATCATTTTGAGTTGCTTGTGTTATACTTGTATTCATAGCATGAGCCTCCGGTTTGTAATTGTTTCTGAACAACTCAATTATACCAAAACCTTTGGTTTCATGCTATTCTTATGCCAGTTATTATTGAATTTTCAAGGTGCATAGA
Organism: Lachnospiraceae bacterium; assembly: GCA_045124315.1. GTDB lineage: Bacteria > Bacillota > Clostridia > Lachnospirales > Lachnospiraceae > CAG-411. Next base: position 125 of record JBGVLO010000111.1, on the reverse strand, counting down.
CACATTTTAATATGCGAAGTTTGAGATTATAATATGACAATAGGTGATGTTGTAAGTAATCTAAATGATTGTTTGCAAGGTAAAGAAAATGCCAAAATGAATATGAAAATGATATTAAGGCATGG
>JBGVLO010000110.1:0-13455 GCA_045124315.1 Lachnospiraceae bacterium | reverse complement strand
ACTGTAACCCTGTTCAACAAGACCTTTACTATTTACAGTGACAATATACTTTGTTGTTCTTGAATTTCCAGCCTCATCTACTGCATTGATATGAACTCCATATTGTCCTTCTTCATAGGAATCGTATGTATAATCTATAATCTCTTTATCCTTCACGGAAGCACTACCACTTGCAATATTATGCGAATCCGCAATTTCTCCATCCGCATCAAGTTTTCCTGTAATCACCTTATAAGATGCAAGATTCTCATCATCAATGGTTCCTGCTGCATTGATTTTTAACTTGCCATCTTCAATAGTAGCCTTTAGATCAACTAAAATAACTGGTGCTGTAAGATCAGGATTTACTACAACTTCTGATTTTTCAGTATCTTGATTGTCATCGCTGTCATTTCCTTTTTCATAAGAAAATCCAGCTGCGCTTGTACATGTATTTCCTGTTGTATCTGTTGCTACTAATTTTAAACTGTACTCTCCGCTTTCCAATCCAACTGTTGATAACGTTCCGAGAATTGCCTCACTTACTGCACTTTCTCCTGAACCAATCAATACTTCTTCTGAGTCTTCATTCTTTTGTACATACAATTCATACTTAGCTACCGCTATATCATCCGATACATTTCCATATACAACAATAATACTACTTTCATTATCCAATGTTATACCAGAAATATTTGCTTCAGGAGCTATTCTATCATATTTCTCTTCTGTAACAGTAACAACACATGACATTGTGCTTACATGCCCTGCAGCGTCTTCTGCAGATACTTCATAACAATATACCCCAGATGCTAACTTTTCTGTCTCAATCGTAGCAATCGTTCCATCTATAATTTCTTCTGTTCCAGAAGCAATCACCTTGGCATCCGCATCTACCGTTCCTTCTTTTCCTTCAAGCGAAACCGTAGTTCTTGTCACCTTGTAGCTCTTTAATTTTTTATCATCTTTAATTGTACCGATGATGTCCGTTGCTCCGCTAATACTTCCATTCACAGGGGAAGTAATCTCAATCGTAGGTGGTGCAACATCCGTAGTATCAATTACCGTTACTTTCTTTGTTTCTGTTGATTTGTTACCAACAATATCCGTTGCAACTACAGTAATCGTATATTCTCCTACCTGATTTGCGACACATTCATATCTACCATAACCAGTTCCAATTTTTTCTTTTCCATATGTGACCGAAAAACTTGAAACACCATAATCATCTTCCGCACTAGCTTCTACATAAAACTTACTTCCTAGTTCTACAATCTCGTCACTTACTGCCAAACTAATCGTAGGTGGATTTGTATCATTTGGTCTAACATATCTTTGTGCTTCTTTTGTTTTTACTGCAACGACCTTTGGACGACTCTTTGTTCCTTCTACATCTGTCACAACATATTTAATCAAGTATGTTGTTCCCATATCTACCTTTGACGGGAATTTTCCTTCTGTCCATTGAGAATCATTTATTTGTTTATAATAGAACTCTTCTTTTCGTATTCCTTTTTTCGCATCTGTCATATGGTCTTCATCATATGCAGAGTACTGCACATTTACCGCACATGTTTTTGTACTGGTATAAGACATATTTACACTAATTTCGGCAACTGGTCTATGTTGTGATAGAATAAGTTTCATATAATTGTCTTCATCTGACCATAACGAGAACACACTCTGTTCTTCGCCATTTTCTGTCAAATCATCGCTTACTTTATGTGTTATTGTGTATGCACCTGTTTTTTCAAACATTTCAATTGGTGATTTGCATGTGATATTCTGAATTTTTCCATCGTTTTCATCAAACACAGATGGATTATATTCATAATTCCATACTTCTTCACCCTTTTGGTCTCCGTCACAATCATAAAACGTATCAACATACTCTACTTTTTCGTCTGACGAAATAATATCTTTAATTTCATAATCTTTACTATTTACGTCAGCCACAATACGGGCAACAACCTGATCAATTGCATCTTCAACTGTAATCTCTGTTGAATCATCATTCTCTGAGATACTTGGGATTTTCCCAATTTGAATATTTTCACCAGTTCCATCAATAGCATTCAACAAAGCATTGTAACGATTCATAATCTTATCTTTACCAATACCATAAAACGATACGTTGTTGCTGATCAGTGCAGCGGCTACTTCGCTCATTCTATTGTCATCCACTAATTCTGGTACATTGTTTTCACTCAAGCTTACTACATAATGATTATCCCCTGGTGTCCATTCATGCTTATTTACTACATCAGAAAGACTTTCTCCCTTAATAGTTGTCATAGTAATATTTTTAAATGTAAAGAACGAACGTTGACTACAAGCATGGCTACCATGACTTGTAATCGGTCCATATCCATATGCTTTTACACTATTTTCTGGCAAAACAAAATTATCAATAACTGGATCAAAATTATCCCCATCATAAACCGTTATTGTATTCTCATCGGTTATAATTCTCCAATGACGAGAATTATTTCCATCCGATACATAGGTTCTTTGCAAAAGTTTTCCTGCATTTTGCACATAAGAATATTTTCCATTCATAAAATTGTTCAAATCTGTCTCGTTAATTTGAACCAATTTTATAGCATTTTTATTATTCTCTCTTACAAACAAAACACAATATCCTTGGATTTTTTTATTTCCATCTTTATCTTTTGATATTGATGTATTAAAGAGAAATCCTCCACCTTCCATACTATGCCAGTCTGTACTATCCTTTTCTAGATCAAACTCAAATATCTTTTTCTCGCTGTCATAATCCTCAACATACAAAAAGTCCTTGATTGGATCACGCGAATATCCAACCATTTTAATATCTTTTTCCTCATACAAAATATGTTTAGACAAAGCAGGTAAATAACGATCTGACCAATTATAATGATCATATTCATCCCACGCAAACGTATCTATAGCCGTCAACTCAGAGGAAGCAATCGTACTTACCTTTGCCTAAATACCAAGTTTTTCAATTCTTTCTTTTACTCCAGCTGTAATCGCAGAATATTTTTCTAAAACATCCTTCTTTACACTTCCAACCGTAAAGACAATATCTGCAATCTTACTTTTCTTTACATCCATAGATGAAACCGGAGCTTGATTTACAATTTCAAAATCTACAACAACATTCCCTGAAAGATAATCTTCCTCTGTTAACAATTTTTCGATTGTATCGCTAAAGGTTTCTTTTACGGTTTCAATCACCTGATATTTACCAACTTTTTTCAAAGCGATTGTAAATTCCATTTTATTTCCATTAACATTTTCCATCACTTCATTTTCGCTATATTTTCCATCATTATTTTTATCATAGAAAACTTTATACTCTCTGCTTGTGATTTCATCATTAATTTCAGATACAGACTGATCTTTAATTTTTAGATTACACTTTCCTTCTTTATTTCTTACAAACACATTTTCTGTATCTTTTCCCTTTTGATCTGTATCTGCATTTACAAAATCAATTTCTGCAACTGGTGCATTGTCCTCAACAATATTAATAATTTCTTCTGTTGTATAACAATCCACCTTGTCTCTTGAATATGTAATTGTACTTACTTTATAAGATCCACTCTGCTTAAATAGCAATTCTCTGTGATTCCATTCTGTTGCATCAGTATCATATATTAAATAGTTTTCTTCCTTTTCATCAGCTAGCACATTACCATTGCTGTCCAATTTTTGGATATTAATCTCAGTATCTTCTAAAGATAAATATTCAGTTTCTCCTTGAATATCTAGGTTAATAGCAATTTTACGATTAACCTTTTTATTTCCTAATACTTCAAGAGATGTTTTATCAATTACAGGCACATGTCTTCTTGGAACATAAGGGCACACGTATCCCGTATCAGTCCAGCCCTGTACTTTTACGCAATTATTACCTTCTAGATAATCGGAATACTTTAATACTACCGATGCATTCCATAACTCAGAACCGCTACCTCTCCAAAATCTGAGTTCTGGAGCACCTTCATCTTCTGCTGTAACTGTATAGGTATAAACCATATCTTCAATTTCATTTGTTAACAAGATTGGTTTATACTCTTCCACATTTTCCTCATCTATCTTAATCGTATGTTTCTTCATTGCATTGGTGAAGTTTACATAATACGATGTATCTACAATTTCCCATTGTTGGAATTCATAGTAATCCAAATAAATTACATCACCTTCATGAAAACCTTCTATAAACTCGGCAGTCCCATCCCAATATCCATGTTCTGGAACTGTTGTATGATATGTACTACTCCATGTACTTCTATCACTTCTCTTTTTTCCTCGTCCACCAGCACTCCACGAGTTCCACTGTTTTCCACTCGGACTCAAACGATTGAATGTAACATTAAATACGTATGCTGGAACTTTTACGCTCCATGTAGTGCTATTCAACTTTTTCATCATGTAACTAGTATGCCCATATGTATTGTCTACCATTTCAATTACCGCACCATCATTTCCTACCCAATGACTTTCTGTTTCGTCTTTAAAGTAGATTGTAGTGTACGTAGTTACCGCTCGTGCTGTCATTGCTAGCTGATCCAGCCCCAAGCTTGTAACCAAAACTACTACTGTAAGCAATACAGATAACAATCTTTTAAACATTTTTCTTTTTTCGAATAACGAGTTCATTACGACTTCCTTTCTTGAACCTGTAGTTAATAAGTACCTTAGAACAAAGCGGGCAAGCCCACATCACCTCCCCCGTCTCCCTCGATCTTTGAGGGGATTAGAACACTTTGTGCACCGAATTTGGTACGTATGCACAGTTTTCTTGGCAAAGTTTTTTCGTGCCTAGAAAACTGGTATACACAACTGTCCCAAGAATACGCGACCGATTTGTCGACGCATGATTGGCTGACAGTTGCTGTAGTACATCTACTGCTCTAATTTGTACGCATCCGCTGGAGGCTTTTGCTGTATGGGACGAATTTCCCTATAAAAAAAAGAGTTACAAAAACACTTTCACATTCCTACAACTCTTCTATTTACTGTCTCGTTACTATTTACACTCGCTTTGAACTTTTTTGTTTTGTTCTCTTCACAATATGCATTCTAACATACCAAATTTCTCCTGCAAACCTTTTCTAACACTTTTGTAATATTTTGTTAATATTAATATTGCTATTTACGGGCAATGTCATTTACTTAAGAAAAAATGATTAAATTTTATTAGATAATATAGGCTAAAAATCAGGAAGATAGTTAACCCTAAATTATTCACCGCTATGCGGTAAATGTAGCTGAAAGCCACATAGTTACTTGACACACACTTTACCCAACAAGTGAATGAAAAAAAAGCAATCCGTTCAACAAGATATATCACATTCAAACTGTGTAGTAGTTGTCCTTATAAGAAGGAGTTCTACGAGACTTTGGAAAATATCCGAAATCTAAATATACAGTTGGAATAACAACTAATAATGTACCTTGACAGTTCTAATAATTTCAATCATTTTCCTTAAGGGAAGTCTACCCTTTTTCAAGCAGATGTTAATTGATTTTGATGACTGGTATAAGGTTTTGAAATTCAGAGCATTTTTATATGCTCATGAATAATTCAGGATTAGTTTTACGCTGCCAAGTCCTTTCTGGAATATTTTACATAAGCAACTACAAAAGAAACTACTGTAATGCCCACTCCAATTGAAACCATGACACCATCCAATGTCCCATTGGTAAAAATGTCCGATGCGTTGGCATAGTAGAATGGTGTTATATATTTCAAGTTCTCAATGGCAGGTATGATCCGGCACATCATTTCTACTGCAAACAGTAAAATTGCAATCCCAAGTCCTGCTCCCAGCAGATTTCTTTTTGTGTATGCTGAGATCAGAAAACATATGGTACCAATCTCAATCTGCATAATAGTCTGTGCCAGATGAAACAGAAGCATTTCCTTTCCACTAAACTCCTCTCCCATCAGGACAAAACCAAGAAGATACATGGCTGCACAAACCAGATTAAAAATCACAATGTTGCTGACCAGAGCCAGATATTTTTGTACAATGACTTTTCGTCGTCCTACTGGAAGGGTATGTAAAAATTCTGCCGTATGAAACGCTTCTTCTTTTGACAGAATTCCGGTTCCAAGAATTGCTGCAAACATAGCTCCACCCAGTCCATGCATCAGGGCAATCTCTGTGGCATAATAGCCTCTCATGGTAGCAAGACTCATTTTATCCATACCAAGTGCAGCAGACATGGCACCCATATCTGCATATACATCTGCAATTCCTTTTATGGAATCTTCCAGACTGGTATATAGTAAAATACATCCAAAACACAGGCCTCCCACACACAAGGTCCATATCAGAAGACTCTTTAAATTAATTTTCATTTCATGTCTGTATACTATCATTTTGATTCCTCCTCATAGTAATGCATAAAGATTTCATCCAATTCCGGTTCCTCAATGGTAATATCCTCGATATTGTGTCCTCTGAAACCTTCAAACAACTGATTCAGATCTCCCTTATATACAAAACTTTCTTCCACACCATCTTTTATTACCCGAATTCGTTTTGCATTTGTCCTTGTCAAATTTTCTACCGTATCTGTACAAATAAGCTTACCTTCTTTGATAATCGCCGCATGATGACAGTATTTTTTTACCTCAGATAGTACATGAGAGGACAAAAAACAGGTTGCTCCCTGACTGTTGTATTCTAAAATCAATTTAAAAAATTCCGCCTGCATCAAAGGATCAAGACCGCTGGTTGGCTCGTCAAAAATAAAAAGTTTTGGCTTATGCTGCATGGCACAGACAATACTTACCTTCTTTCGATTTCCAAGAGAAAGTTCCTCTATTCTTTTCTCCGTATCGACACAAAGACGTTCGCAGAGCATCTTCGCCTCTGCACTACAATCCATATGACGCATATCCGCAGCAAAACGAATGACATCCTTTACTTTCATAGACGGATAAAACATCGCTTCTGACGGCATGTATCCCACTGCTTTCAAAATTTCTTTCTGTCTGCTTTTCACATCCAAGCCAAATATTTGAGCACTTCCCTGTTGAAAGTGAATCAACCCCAGAATACTTCGAATAGTAGTGGATTTTCCCGCCCCATTTGGTCCTAGAAAGCCGAAAATACCTCCCTGTTCCACATGTAGCGAAAGATTATCCACCCCTCTGTTTTTTCCATATGTTTTCGTCAGATTATCTATGGAAATTGCAAATTTCTGATTTTCCATGTTCTCACCCTACCCTTTCCTTTTTTTGAATTGTTCTAATTCCTGATTCAACAACTCTGTGTCGATATCCCGTTTGATTTTATAAACCAAAAACATACATACATAGCAAAATAGCATATAAAAAAAGTACATTACAGTTGCCAATACATTTTGATCAAACCAATGTAACAGAAAACTTGTAACCGTGTACAGCAGGGAACAAAAAAGTGATGCAAGTCCGGTTCTTAATCCAAACTGTTCTTCTTCATCAAAATTTCCCAACAAATATACCTGTACATACCCCATCACATAGGCAGCAAAAATCATTTCCGCCATTATTATAATATCAGCAAAAAAACTGCCCTGCCCAATTCTGTACAGAGAATAGAAGAACAGAATCGCATAAAAGTACAGCCCCGCCTTAAACTCAATTCCAATTTCTTTCGATAAATATTTTTTAAATCTGCTCATTTTGTCCCTCCTTTAATAACCTTCGAAGCTCTTTTGCATAATGTCTGGATACCACAACATGTTCGCCATTATCCATGGTTACATCAATGCGATTTCCCGACATGCTTTTCAGTCTATTAATTCGGTACATATTTATGACCATGGATTTACTGCAGCGAAAAAAACCGTCCTCTGCATAGATTGACTCAGCTGCTGCCAGTGTAAGATTGGATTGGTACACCGCATCCTCCGTATAGAGATAAGAAATCCCTTCCACACTTTCCAAGTAAATGACGGAATGGACGGACAACATACAATCCTGGCCATCTTTCATCCCAAGGAGCTTTTCTCCTTTTCCTTCTATGTAACTGACAATTCGGTCAATCTGTTCTGTCCTCAGTTTGTACTTAATGATCACTTCGTCTTTTCCCTTAGCGATCTGCTGTAATGTAAGTTTCATTCTATGTTTTTCACACTCCTTTGTATCCTTTATATCTTTTTTTCTCTTGTAACACAAGCAAATTTCCACAAGTTGCACTTATTCCGTTCTAAGTTGCACATAAGACAGAAATTCTTCATATACTACATCGGGTAAAATCCAAATACTCCACGCTATAATTCTAAGAACCGTATATAATGCCGAATGATATTCTCTAAAAAGCGAAAAAAAAGGCATACCGAATAACTGAATATCCAGTATACCTTATGGTCAGTCATCATAATTCATATGTATATCTTTTAGCGACAAATACATTGCCTTATAATCCGAATCAATACCTCTTTTCTATCTGTAAACATGAACCTTTGATTCAACCAAGCCATCTCCATGATAGACTAACTTTAATGTAAAAAAGCCTGATTCGTTCTGCAGCAAATCCAAAAAGATCTTATCTCCTTCCCACAAGTGCAGGTCAAACAACTTGTCCTTCTCCACCCAGACAAGCTCTCCCTCCTCACACTGGATCATCTCTCCTGTAAAGCCGGTTGCCGTAAATAAATACATACTTTCATTCACCCATTGATCTGAAATAAATGTAACAATCCCCCGAAGTTGATAGTCTGTAAGTGTGAACCCGGTCTCTTCTTTCACTTCGCGCAACAAGCATTCTTCCGGACTCTCGTTTTCTTCAAACTTGCCGCCCACACCAATCCATTTATCTTTGTTAATGTCTACTTTTTTCTTGGTACGATGAAGCATGAGATATTTGTCATCTTTTTCGATATAACACAGTGTTGTCGGTTGTAATCCCTTTTGATTCATGTCTGCCATCCTTTCTATATTGTTACTATCCACGGTTCTTTTTCTCTACATTCAGAAAATTCTGCGAAAAATAGGGCATATCGCTGCAAAAACAACCATGAATAGTAACTACCTTATCACATCACGAATATGCCCTGCGATGGTGCGAATCAGACGATTTCTTGCTTCCACTCCTGCCCATGCCATATGTGGTGTGATCAATAACTTTTCACTGTCTTTTATTTGAAATAATGGATTATCCGGCTGCATTGGCTCCTTTTCCAACACATCCAGAGCTGCTGCCCGAATCTCTCCATTTACTAACGCGTCATACAATGCCTGTTGCTCCACGATCGGTCCTCTTCCCACATTAATGAGTATGGCACTCTTTTTCATTTTCTCAAATGCATTTTGATCCATCAGATGCATAGTATGCTCATTTAGGGGTGCATGAATGGATAGATAGTCTGACTCTTTTAACAATGTGTCAAAATCCACCTGTTCATATCCATCCTGGGCTTTTTGTCCTGACGCAGAATAATATATCACTCGACAACCAAATGCCTGTGCAATTGTGGCTACTCTCCTTCCAATAGCACCAAGCCCAATGATACCCCATGTTTTCCCGGCTAATTCATGAAAGCCTTTTGCAAAATGGGTAAATGTAGGGTTCTTTATATATGCCCCACTCTTTACATATTGATCATAGTAAGCAAGGGATTCTTCCAAATAAAATGCCATGGCGAACGTATGCTGGGCTACCGCGTCGGTGGAATATCCGGCAACATTTCTCCATTCAATTCCCTGCTGTTTCAGGTATGCAACATCTATATTATCAATTCCTGTGGCCGCCTCACACACAAGCTTCAACCTTTTTGCCTGTCCAATTGTCTGTGCATTGACTTTAAGTTTGTTTACAATGATTACATCTGCATCCCGAACAGCTTCCCGCATTTCCTCTTCTGTCTCCACATTCAAGCAGACCAAATCTCCTAATTCTTCCAAACAAGATAAATCCACGTCATCTCCGGTTGTGGAGGATTCCAAATATTTTATTACCATACCGTTGTTCACCTACTCTTTCTACCTTTCTTCGAATTCTTTTTACAATGTAAAAAATATTTATCAAGCATTGTGCTCCAATCTTGTGCATCCCGGACTTTTCTAGTTTCTTACCCAGCATATGGTAAATAGCGGAACCATCCATACTTATTTTTTATCCAGCCTTTTTTTCCGGACTTGGTGATACAATAATATCTACCTTTCCCCTTCATATAGACTTTTGTAATCTTCAATTTTGTTCCTTTTTCTATAGTAAATGATTTCTCCGATCCAGTTGTATTACGGTATACCGGTATCTTTTTAGCTGCGATTAAATACTTAGATTTTGTATCTTTATTTGTCTTGTAACTGTAACGCTGCTTCGTATAAGAAACATTTACTATTTCCTTGTCGAAAGAAAGTTCACCATTTAATCCTACTTTATAAGTAAAAGACATTTCTGTTCCCGAAAGCATATCTGTTTGACCAGCAACTTTTAAATTAATGGCATTGGGTTCCACCGATAAAATTACTCCATTATAGTGATAGAATAAATTTCCGATATCTTCTCCCAAATTCGCACGTTTTACGAGCCTTTTGTCTACATACTCATAAATCATTTCCGGGCCATCATCATTATCGCCATAAAGGGAAATAAAGAAATAACTATGACCTTTTGTCTGAACAAAAACCGAACCTAAACTGTAATAATATACCTTGGTTTCATTTAATACTGTTTCCCCATTGATGACAATCTTAAATCCTTCATAACCGTAATCATCGTAATTGGTCTTTTCAATTTTCACCGTATCCGGCTTCCCATCCCCTGTTACGTCATACTCAACATTTGTACGAGTATCCGATAACTCATATTTGCCCACTTCTTCTGCATGGACATCCTGACTTTGTAACATGCAGGCTGCCATAAAAACCAGGCACATAAACAACATACTTCTTACTTTTTTCATATTTTTCATAACTACTCCCTGGTTTTTGTTTTTGGTCAACAATCTTATTCCTAACCCAAACACAAATCCTCCCAATAATATAAAAAACACCCAAATATAATTCCAATATTTTGAACTTGTATCAAACATCATACAAAGGAGACGCTTCTGTGCCTATTGTTTTTTCTGGTAAATCTGTTTTTTTATTTTCGCATGCCGTTGTAGTAAGCAATAATAGAACACATAGCAAATAAATTTTTGTTGCATTCTTCATATGTATCTCCTTCTCATTATTTATGTAGTTTGTCCTCTATTTTTTATCGGCACATTTTTCTTTCTATTCACATTATAATTGCTTGGTTACATCGGATCCCACAAAGCAGACATTTCCCACAATCTTTCCGCTTGCTGTCTGTTTCTTTCAATGATATCATAAACTAGAATAATGTTTCTAAATCAATTTCATTCCAGATATCAATTATTTTTTTCCCTTTTATTTCACCAAATTGAACTAAATCTTCAATTGTTTCAAATGAGTTTTCCGCCTTATTTATCCACAGTGAAACTTCTTTCTTCGACTTATCAGAAGAAATTAAAAACAACTGCCCATCATAAGCTGCCTCTAACTCTCTTCCTTGCGAAATTAACCACATAAACGCTGCTACCGATTTTTTCTCAAATAGTTCATCGCATATCATATCATGCATCTCCATGTTCTTATCCTCTCAAATAATATTTACCAAAAATTCTCAATGTTTCATTCACCTTTATTATTTTTTGTCAGGTCGTATCCACAGTACAGACACTTGCTTACAAGCTCTGGATCTTTGGTTGAAAATCTATATAATTGTGGCTTAGTGGGAAGTTCCGCTTTACACTTCGGACAAATCCAACTTTTAAAAAACATATATCTCATACACAATAAATATAAGCCCAATGCCACGACAATATAAATCACCAAAACCAATGTATTATCCAGTGCACCTGGTATAAGTGGCATACCTATGCCCCAGCCCCCAAAAAGCACATTTATCCATATTCGTTTGCGCTTAAAATGCCGGTAGGCATAGCCTTTTTTGATTGCCTTTTCTTCTTGAACTTGTTCTGCTATTTTTGTCATATTGTCTCCTTGCTACTTTTCTTATATGTATTCCCATATCCTATCAATTTCTGTTATCTGCATTATGGTACTTCACATATAACGAGTCACCAATATGTTATCTGTCATCTCAATTACTTATTTTGTCTTTAATACATGTAGGCAACATATCTTTGCTTATGTTGTCTCTAAAAAACTCAAATCTTTCCCCTATCTTTTGAACATATCCGCTTGTTTTATCAGTCATCAGCGCACCTGCATTTAGCAACATTTTTGAAATTGCAAGTGCTTTAGGAATATAGATATTATCACAATGCGCCAAGGTTGTGTCTAATAGTGTTTTTCCGTCAATATCACCTGATACATTTATTGAAGCATTTTCATCCAGCAAATTTTTAACAGCTTCCGCATCTAGTGTAGAACATGCTTTTGTCAATGCAGTTCCTCTGTAAAAAACAGCAATATAATCAATGTCCGCTCCATTTTTTAGAAGGCATTTCAAGTTCTCTTTATTTGCTGCATGAAAAGCAACTGGTGGATAACCGTAAAATCCCGATTTTCGTAGCATTATGCATTATAATCAAAGTTAACCGTTACAATTCTTTCATCATGCACAATGATTCTGGCATTGAAATATAAGGGCCATAATTATCCATTTTATTAAATCCTACTTTTCGATATAAATGACATGATTCTTGTAGCAATTCTCCAGTTTCAAGAATCAATTTCCTGTATCCTAGTTCTTTTGCCCATTCGATTAATTCCAAAACCAGCTTGGTTCCTATTCCTTTTCCTTGGAATTCATCTCTGACAAATACTCTTTTCAATTCAGTTGCATTGTCGATATCACCGTACTGATATTCTCTAATTGCTCCAGCACCAGCGACTTTTCCATCAACATACACAACTACAACCTCTTTTATCTCATCAAGCTGATTATACTGTTTATATTTATCTCTCTTAATAACTCTTCCTACTCGCCTATCTAAATCCATATCTAATAACTGACAGTTCTCGATAAAGTCTTCATTTGTCCCAGAACATCTAATAAATTCAATGTTAGCCATATGCAAACACCTCCCAAGTTAAGAAAATAGGAATTATCCTCACTTCATCAAATTCAAATTCATACTTACTTTCATCTCAACAGAAGCCTGAAAGTTTCAGCACTCAAAACGAAGCTTATAAAACTGCTGTACCCATTCAGGGTATGTTTTATATATCTCGCTATCCTGCATTTGTTTAATTGTTCGCCGTCCTACTCTTCTATCTAAAATAGCAAAAATGCGTATAAGGCAGTTATCACTTATAAGTGCATCAGCAATTGGCATTTGCAGAAAATCCGTCGCGGCTTGTAGGAAATCCCAATCAGAAAGAGTTCCTTCCTCTTGCCATTTGTTCCTCAAATCCAGTGTGTCATCCCAAACTCCTGTCTCTTCCCATCGCTCATTCATATCGCTATCTTGTTTGTACATATCAATCCATGAGAAGACAACAAGTTCCCT
>JBGVLO010000109.1:0-19938 GCA_045124315.1 Lachnospiraceae bacterium | reverse complement strand
TGTTTGCCAAGAGAAAAATATAAAATTTCATAATTTTTTAGTCCAAAATTCATTATAGAGGGAAAGTGTAAAACTGAGATGTGGATAACTTTTTAAAATTTTATAAGGATTGGGGATAACATGATTTTTCTAAAAATGGCAAACTATAAATGAATTTACCTTTCAATGCTGGTATAAATGCTTTTTTCTTGCTTTTTGTGAACATATATATTATAATCGAATGTGTATGCAATAGAGTAAGATTGAACGATTTTTTTAGAAGGGATGGATAAGATGAGCGGTGCTGTGAATAGATCGAGAAAGGAAGAAATCGAGGCTCGTCGCAAAAGGGTAGATCGGATTAAAAAGATTATCATTCTTATCATTGTGATCTTTTTGTTGTTGCCATCTCTTTTGTGTCTTACTTTGTGGGTGAAGGTCGTACAATTGGAAAAAAAGCTGGATCAGTTTGCAGATGCATATGCGTTACAAGTAGAGGTGGATACGGATACACAGCCTGACAATAAAGCATATGCTGCAGACATAGAACAACAGCTAGAGGAAGATGGAACAGTGGAGCCAGAGGAAGAAGATCAGACGTTACTTGAAGGAAAGAAAGTGTATCTGACTTTTGATGATGGACCAAGTGAAAATACAGAAAAAATATTAGATATATTAAGTGAATATGATGTGAAAGCTACCTTTTTTGTCATTGGCCGTACGGATGATGCATCAAAAGACATCTATCAGAGGATACGTAGAGAGGGACATACTTTGGCAATGCATTCTTATACACATCAGTATCAGAAGATTTATGCTTCGAAGAATGCTTATCGAAAAGATTTAGAACAGTTAAGTGACTTGTTATTTGATGTGACTGGAGAAAAGTGCAAGTTTATTCGTTTTCCGGGGGGCAGTAGCAATACAGTTAGCAAGGTCCCTATGAAAGAAATTATTCGATATACCAATTCGGAAGGGTATATTTATTATGACTGGAATGTGATTAATGGAGATGCTACGGGGCGTAATTTAACAGATAAGCAAATGGTAAACAGTGTGGTTTCAGGGGTGAAATCCTATGAAAATTCTGTTGTGTTAATGCACGATTGTGTAGGAAAAGAACAGACAGTAAAAACATTGCCGCTTATAATAAAGAAGCTGCAGAAGATGAATGTGAATATTCTGCCGATCAATGATACTACTACGCCGGTACAACACATTAAGGCATCGGATGTGAACTAATATGAGCAGTTATGAGGAACCATTGTGAACATAATTTGACATACATGATAGAAAGAGAACTGTTACTAGTTCGCATACCTGTGAACCGTAACAGAGAACTAGAAGAAAAAATGAGGAGGTGCTTATATGGGATTTTTTAAGGATTTACGAGAAGATATCTCACAAGCAGTAAATGAATTATTACCTAATGACGAGTTATTCGGATTGGTAGAAGACGATATAATGTTGGATGATACAGTTGTTCCAGAAGAGCATGTTAACAGTGGTGTGAACGAAGAAATTGAAAGTTTGAACAGTTATTTTGATACAGGGGATAGTACGACGGGGGAATCGAATGTTTCGGAATTGGGACTGGAAGATTTGCATGCCATTATCAATGGGTTTGATGAATACACAGAGGATAGTAATGATATAGCAGAAGAAGCTAGCGAAGAAAATGATATTATTGCTGCTCTTCATGAGATGCAAGGAATTATTAGTGAGTCTGACCAATCTAATGATGTTATGGAAGGGGAAGCACAATCTGATGTTGAAGAATTGCCATCTATGGAAGATATATTGCCTCGCGATGAAGCAATAATAGAAGAAACGGTATCGGAAGTAGAGCAAATAGAAGAGCCAGAGGAAGAACCAGTATCGGAACTAGAGCTAACGGAAGAGCCGGCAATAGGGTTAGAGTCAAAGGAAGAGTTGGCAGAAGAATTGGTACCTGAGTTAGAGGTGATGGAAGAGCCAGTGGAAGAACCAACACTAGAGTTAGAACCGATGGAAGAGTCAGTGGAAGAACCAGCATTAGAGCTAGAACTGACGGAAGAGCCAGTGGAAGAATTGGTACCAGAGCAAGAAGCGACGGAAGAGCCAGTGGAAGAGCCAGCATTAGAGCTAGAACTGACGGAAGAGCCAGTAGAAGAATTGTTACCAGAGGTGGAAGCGAAGGAAGAGTTGGCAGATGAGGTGACACCAGAGTTAACTTCAATACAAGAAACAGAGAATATGTTTGAACTTGAAAAAGTGACGGAAGAGTTAGAAACAATAGAGGAAGAATTTGCAGAACAGACAGAAGACAGTAGTGTTATGGAAGATATTGATGGAAACGATTTGGTAGAAGTACCATTATCAGAGGATACAGAAACAGATGGTATCTCAGATATAGATGCTGACAATGAAGAGAATATTGTAGAAAAGGAAGTAAATATTATGGAAAACAATTTTGAAAATGTAGAAGCAAACAATGAGACAACTGTTATTACGAAAGGTACAATTATTAATGGTTCTATCATTTCTGATGGCTCTTTAGAGATAAATGGAACCATTACAGGTGATGTAGAATGCGAAGGAAAATTGACAATAAACGGTAATGTCAGTGGACACTTAAAGGCTGCAGAAGTTGTGGTAAGTACACCAAAATTGGATGGTGGAATTGATAGTAAGGGTGATGTGAAGATTGGTGTAGGAACAATCGTAATTGGAGATGTAACAGCAAAATCCGCAACTATCTCAGGAGCCGTTAAGGGTGAAGTGGATGTACAGGGACCAGTTGTGGTTGATTCTACAGCCATTGTAAAAGGTAATATTACAGCAAAATCAGTTCAAGTGAATAATGGAGCTATTGTGGATGGATATTGCAAATTGTCTTATGCAGAAGTAGATATTGATAATTTCTTTGAAGCAGAGTAATGAACGGTTACAATCATTTAGTCAACACAAACAGATGATAGATGAAAGGAAAATGAGCACAATATGGAATATAAGAGAGTGTTTTTAAAGTTAAGTGGAGAAGCATTAGCTGGAGACAAGAAGACTGGTTTTGACGAAGCTACATGTATTAAGGTGGCTGCTCAAGTAAAACAGTTAGTGGATGACGGTATACAGGTAGGAATTGTCATTGGAGGAGGAAACTTCTGGAGAGGTCGTACAAGTGAGAATATTGACCGAACAAAAGCAGACCAGATTGGCATGCTTGCTACAATTATGAATTGTATTTATGTTTCAGAAATTTTCCGCTCAGAAGGAATGAAGACTCAAGTGTTGACTCCTTTTACATGTGGTACCATGACAAAACCATTTTCAAAGGATCGTGCAAACAAATATTTTGAAAAAGGAATGGTTGTATTCTTTGCAGGTGGAACTGGTCACCCATATTTCTCAACAGATACTGGTGTTGTTTTGCGTGCAGTTGAAATGGAAGCAGATGTAATCTTGCTTGCAAAGGCTATTGATGGTGTATATGACAGTGATCCAAAGGTGAATCCTTCAGCTAAAAAATATGATGAAGTAACAATGCAGGAAGTGTTGGATCAGAGATTACAGGTCATTGATTTAACTGCTACAATCATGTGTTTGGAAAATAAAATGCCATTATTGGTATTTGGTTTGAATGAAGAAAATAGTATTGTAAATACAGTAAAAGGCAATTTTAACGGAACAAAAGTTTTGGTTTAAAAGACAAGGATGGAGGATATAAGAATGGAACAGTTTGAAGACAAGATGAAAAAATCAATTAATGCATTATCAGAGGAATATGCAACAATTCGTGCAGGAAGAGCAAATCCACATGTTTTGGATAAGATTATGGTAGATTATTACGGAACTCCTTCCCCACTACAATCAGTTGCAAATATTTCAGTACCGGAAGCCAGAGTGATTCAGATTCAGCCATGGGAAGCAAGTTTGGTAAAAGATATTGAAAAAGCTATTATGGTATCTGAATTAGGCCTTACACCAAATAACGATGGAAAAATCATTCGTCTTGTTTTTCCTGAGCTAACAGAGGAACGTCGTAAAGAGTTAGTTAAGGATGTAAAGAAGAAGGGTGAAAATGCAAAGGTTGCCATTCGAAATATTCGTAGAGATGCCAATGATGCCATTAAAAAGCAGAACAAGGCAAGTGAGTTGTCTGACGATGAAGCAAAACAGCAGGAAGATCAAGTGCAGAAGCTTACAGACAAATATGTTGCAGAAATTGATAAAATGATTGAAAATAAGTCATCAGAAATTATGACAATTTAAGGTTGTTTCTGAGTGGGCGTATTTTGCAGAGGTGTGCATACATCAGGCAGGGTACGCCTTTTTGCACATAATACAATAGAAAGGCGCAATGAGAAAATTGCAGTAAGGGATAAAACAGTGGAAGAGAACAAAATACCACAGCATGTGGCGATTATATTAGATGGAAATGGAAGATGGGCAAAAAAAAGATTTTTGCCTAGAAACATGGGGCATGCCCAAGGCGCAAAGGCAGTAGAACAGATTTGTGAAGATGCATGGGATTTGGGAATTAAATATTTAACCGTTTATGCGTTTTCAACGGAGAATTGGAAGCGTCCGGATGAGGAAGTAAATGCACTGATGAAGCTGCTCAATAAATATTTAAGTAATTGTCTGGAAAGAAGTAGTAAAAATAACATGAGAGTTCGTGTAATTGGAGACATTAGCAGACTCTCTGACGATCTACAAAAACAGATTATTGATTTGGAAGAAAAATCGTCTGTAAATACAGGGTTGAATTTTACAGTTGCCTTAAACTATGGTGGAAGAGATGAAATGATTCGTGCCATGCAAAAGCTTGCAGTGGACGTGAAAAATGGAAATTTAGAGCCGGAACAGATTACAGAAGAACTGTTCTCTGCTAATTTGGACACAAAGGATATTCCAGATCCGGATTTAATGATTCGTACCAGTGGTGAACAGAGAATTTCAAACTATATGTTATGGCAGATGGCATATGCAGAGTTTTATTTTACAGATGTGTTATGGCCGGATTTTGATAAGAAGGAATTACAGAAGGCCCTGGATTATTATGCAGGACGCGATAGAAGATATGGTGGCGTAAAGTAGAAATGAGGATGTTATGTTTAAAGAAAGATTGATCAGCGGAATCCTATTGGTTGTATTGGCTATTTTGGCAATTGTTACAGGAAATATGGTTTTGCTGTTGACTGTTTTTGCATTGTCTTTGATCGGACAGTATGAGTTATATCGAGTATTAGGTTTGGAAAAAAGTATGCTTGGCGCAGGTGGATATTTGGCAACGATTGCATATGAAGTGTTGGTATTCACTAAGATGGAATCCTATTTTCAAGTGTATCTTTTGGCTGTATTGTTAGTTTTTATGGCCATTTATGTGATCGCATATCCTAAGTATACATTTAAGGATGTTGCTATGACATTTACCGGAATTATATATGTTACCTTCATGATGTCCTGCTTATACCAGGTGCGTTGTATGGAAGGTGGATTATATCTCGTTTGGATCATTTTTATTGCAGCATGGGGATCTGACACTTGTGCATATTGTGTTGGTAAGTTGATTGGTAAGCATAAGTTACCAACGGCTTTAAGTCCAAAGAAAACCATTGAAGGATGTAGTGGTGGAGTAATAGGAGCAGCGCTGATTGCATTTATTTATGCATGTGTATTCCGAACAGAATTGGAGAGTAACGGTTGTCCTGTTTGGTTGTTTGTACTAGTAGGGGCTGTAGGTGCAGTTTGTTCACAAATTGGTGATTTGGCTGCGTCGGCCATCAAGCGAAATTATGAGATTAAGGATTATGGAAAATTAATTCCGGGTCATGGTGGTGTGATGGATCGTTTTGACAGTATTTTATTTACAGCACCATTGGCTTATATTTTATTTACATTACTATAAGGGAGGATACATCTATGAAGAAGATCGCGGTTTTAGGTTCTACAGGTTCCATCGGAACACAGACATTAGATGTAGTAAGAAATAATCGTGACCTGCAGGTAGTTTCTTTGGTTGCAGGAAGTAACATTGATTTAATGGAAAAACAAATAGAGGAATTTCATCCGAAGAAGGTTTCTATCTGGGATGAAGAAAAAGCAGAGGAATTGAGAAAACGTATTCAGGGAAAAGAAGTGGAAGTATTATCCGGCATGGAGGGAATGACTGCCTGTGCTGTAATAGATGAAGTAGAAATTGTTGTTGCAGCGGTAGTGGGAATGATAGGAATTACTCCTACAATTGCAGCAATAAAAGCGGGAAAAGACATTGCTCTTGCCAATAAAGAAACCCTTGTAACTGCCGGACATATTATCATGCCATTAGTTAAGGAATTTGGTGTGAAATTGTTGCCGGTAGATAGTGAGCATTCTGCTATTTTTCAATCAATGAATGGAGAAAAGGGAAATAAGATTAGTCGCATTCTTCTGACTGCATCTGGTGGTCCGTTCAGAGGCAAAAAAAGAGAAGAATTAACTAATATTCAGGTAGAAGATGCATTAAAACATCCAAACTGGGCTATGGGAAGAAAAATTACTATTGATTCTTCTACTATGGTGAACAAAGGTTTGGAAGTAATGGAAGCAAAATGGTTATTTGATGTGGATATTGATGACATTCAGGTTGTAGTGCAGCCACAGAGTGTCATTCATTCCATGGTGGAGTATGAGGATGGAGCAGTGATTGCCCAATTAGGAACTCCGGATATGCGTCTGCCTATACAGTATGCGTTGTACTATCCAGAGAGAAGAAACCTTCCAGGAGATCGTTTGGATTTTGCGAAGTTGGCAAAACTAGATTTCATGGAGCCGGATCTGGATACATTTAGAGGTTTGCGTCTGGCATACGAAGTTGGAAGAAAAGGCGGAAGTATGCCAACTGTTTACAATGCTGCAAATGAAAAGGCGGTTGCTATGTTTTTGAATCGACAGATTGGCTATTTAGAGATTATTGACGTGATTGAGTATGCAATGGCACAACATACTTGGATCGACAATCCTACCATTGAAGAAATTTTGTCAGTTGAGCAGGAAGTATATCAAGTCATTGAAGCAAAATGGTGCAAAAAATAGCATTTGTATCCATTGGAAGAAAAGTAAGATGTTTTATATGAAAAGAGGAGAAAAATGAATATTATCATAGCTATTTTGGTGTTTACGGTAATCGTGGTATTACACGAATTAGGTCACTTTTTATTGGCAAAGAAGAATGGAGTTGGTGTAACCGAATTTTCTGTTGGAATGGGTCCGAGACTGTTTACTGTGGTTAAGACAGATCATGGTATGACAATGCGATTGGCACCATCTCAGAAATATTGCGAGACAAGAGAGGATTGGCAGGACCATACCTGGTATTCATGGAAATTGTTCCCAATCGGAGGTTCTTGTATGATGGTCGGAGAAGATGAGGTGAATGATGCACCGGATTCTTTCCAGAAAGCAAATGTTTGGGGAAAGATTGCGATTATTGCAGCCGGACCAATTTTTAACTTCATTTCTGCGTTCATATTTGCGGTAATTCTTGTTTCATTTGTTGGTTATAATCCTCCTGTGGTTACTTATGTAGGTGCTAATTCCCCAGCTGCAGTAGCCGGAATAAAAGAAGGTGATCGAATTGTAGCTGTCAATGGAGAAAAAATCAGAATTGGTGGAGATTTTAGTATCTATTTAAATGTGCATAAAGTAAGCGATGATCCTTATGATATTACTTATGTGAATCAGGATGGTGAAGAGAAAAACGTCAAGGTAAGTGCAAAATATAGTTATTATCGTCTTGGTTTTACCTATGAACAGGGAGAAGGCACCGGAGCCGTTGTATCTGTTGTGGAAGAAGGAAAACCAATGGATCAGGCTGGAGTAAGGGTAGGAGACGAAATTGTTGCCATTGATGGAAATTCTGTGAATAGTTCCCAGGAGATGGCAGAGTATCTCGAGAAACATCCGTTTACAGAAGAGACAACAGAAATTACTTACAAGAGAGATGGCAAGGAAACAACTGTGGAAGTCACTCCATTTTATGATACAAGAACAACATTTCAAATTAGTATGGGACAGCGAGTGAAAGGTTCTGTCTTGGATACAGTAAAGTACGGAGCAATTGAAATTCGCTTCTGGATTGTAAATACCGTTCGTAGTTTAGGAATGATAATAACAGGTGGAGTGAGCAAAGATGATGTATCTGGCGTAGTAGGTGTGGTGGATATGATCGGTCAGACTGTAGATGCCAGCAGAACGGTTTCTGATGCCATGTTGAATCTTTTGAACATTGCAATTTTGTTAAGTGCAAACCTTGGAGTTATGAATTTATTACCATTCCCTGCATTAGACGGTGGAAGATTGGTATTCCTCTTCTTAGAGGCTGTGCGTAGAAAACCGGTGGATCAGAAGATTGAAGGTACGGTACATCTAATTGGTATTATTCTATTGATGGCGTTGATGGTAGCGGTTACTTACAATGATATTGCAAGAATTATAACGCGATAAGAAAGAGGAGGAAGGACATGAGCGTGATTAGGGAACATACAAAAGAAATTAAGATTGGGGATCGCGTAATTGGTGGAAAGAATCCGATTGTGATCCAGTCTATGACAAATACAAAAACAGAAGATGTGAAGGCTACCGTTGCACAGATAAAGCGTTTGGAGAAAGCAGGTTGTGAGATGATCCGTTGTGCGGTACCTACTATGGAGGCAGCCAGGGCTTTTTCTGAGATAAAAAAACAGATTGGTATTCCGTTGATCGCGGATATTCATTTTGATTATCGTTTGGCTATTGCTGCTATGGAACAAGGGGCAGACAAAATTCGCATTAATCCGGGAAATATCGGAGATAATGAGAAAGTAAAGGCTGTAGTTGATGTTGCCAAAGAGCGTAACATTCCAATTCGTGTTGGTGTAAATAGTGGATCTTTAGAAAAACATCTGATTGAGAAATACAATGGTGTGACAGCAGAGGGAATTGTGGAGAGTGCCATTGATAAGGTGAAGCTCATTGAGGATATGGGCTATGATAACTTGGTGGTCAGTATTAAATCTTCGGATGTGCAAATGTGTATACGCTCTCATGAGTTAATTGCAGACAAGATACCATACCCTCTTCATGTGGGAATAACGGAGTCTGGCACTGTGTATTCAGGAAATATCAAATCTTCTGTTGGTCTGGGTGCAATTTTGTATCAGGGAATTGGAAATACCATTCGAGTATCTTTGTCGGGAGATCCGGAAGAGGAAATTAAGACTGCAAAGCTGGTATTAAAAACCCTTGGATTAAGAAAAGGTGGAATAGAAGTGGTATCCTGTCCAACTTGTGGACGTACCCAGATTGATTTAATTGGATTGGCAAACCAGGTAGAGGATTTGGTGAAGGATATTGATTTGGATATTAAGGTAGCAGTTATGGGGTGTGTGGTGAATGGACCTGGAGAAGCAAAGGAAGCAGACATAGGAATTGCAGGAGGAAAAGGGGAAGGATTGCTGATCAAAAAAGGAGAAATCATCTGTAAAATGCCAGAAAGTGAACTGCTTTCTGCTTTAAGAGAAGAATTGTTAAACTGGAAGTAACAATTTAGAAGCCTCTATAATGAGATTATCTGATATAGTATGGGAGTATACATATAAGTGCGGATGATTTCATTTTAGAGACTTCGAATAGAGTTACCTTCTATGTATGTGCACGAAAAGGATGTGTAAGAATGTTATTTTTTGAGGCTTTTGATAACTTGCAGGTTAGTCAGAAGATACACGACATATTTGAAAATGTGGATGTGGAGAAGTTGGTCGCATCCAAGGAAAAAAGACGATTGTCCGTACATATACGGAGCAATCGTCTGATTACTTTTGGGAATCTTAAAAAGATGGAATATCAGTTACGGAAACAGATTTTCCAAGGAGTAATGGATTCTATTGTTTTTGTAGAGCACTACGATCTCTCTGGACAGTACACAGCAGAAAAACTTATGCCCATTTATTATGAAAGCATTTTACAGGAAATTAAGGAACAAAGCATTATTGATTTTGAGATTCTTCACAATGCTACGTATCGTTTTGTAGGAGATACGTTAATTTTTGATTGTGAGAGAAATTTCATGTCTGAGAAACGAAGTATGCCGCTGAAGGTGTATCTTGAAACGTTATTTCGAGATCGTTTTGGTTTTGAACTTCATGTGGAATACGAGTACCATGAGCCACCGGAGAGAAAACCGGAGAAAGAATTTTTTGTTCCATTGCCGGAAAAAGTAAAGAAGATCATAGAAGGTGAAAGAGAAGGACAACAGGAGGAGAAAGGAAAGGTTTCTCAAACGGACAAGAAAGAGACTGTTCCGGAGAAAAAAGAATGGAAGCGGTTTGACAAAAGTAAGACAGCTTATCGCAGGCTGCCAGATGATCCAGATACCATTTATGGTCGTTCCTTTGATGGAGACAGCATACCGATTGCAGAAATTGTGGATGAAATTGGTGAAGTTGTAGTAGTAGGAAAAATTCTAAGCAAAGAAGAACGGGAAATCCGAAATGAGAAGACCATTGTAATGTTCAATATCACCGATTTTACGGATACGATCACTGTTAAAATCTTTGTGCGAAATGATCAATTGGCAGAAGTCACAGGAAAACTTGGAAAAGGAGCTTTTGTTCGTGTAAAAGGAATGGCGGTGTTTGACCGATTTGACAAAGAAATTACCATTGGTTCAGTAGTTGGAATCAAGTCCATAGGTGATTTTACAATCAAGAGAGAAGATAACAGTCCAATGAAGCGAGTGGAGTTGCATGCCCACACGGTTATGAGTGATATGGATTCTGTTGTGGATGTAAAGACAATGATCAAGCGGGCGAAAGCATGGGGCCACAAAGCCATTGCGATTACAGATCATGGCGTGGTGCAATCCTTTACAGAGGCGTCCCATTGTTTGGATAAAAACGATGATTTTAAGGTAATATACGGTGTGGAAGGTTACCTGGTCGATGATGTAAAGAAAATTGTGGAACAGGATAAGGGACAGAATATAGACGCGCCATGTGTGGTATTTGATATAGAGACCACTGGTTTTAGTGCACAAAAAGACCGTATCATAGAGATTGGTGCAGTTAAAGTCATAGAAGGGAAAATTGTAGATCGATATAGCACTTTTGTGAATCCGGATATCCCAATTCCTTATAAAATTGAGAATTTGACCCATATTACAGATGATATGGTAATGGATTCTCCTATGATCGACGTGATCTTGCCTGAGTTTTTAAAATTCTGTGAAGGTTGTGTACTAGTTGCACATAATGCCAGCTTTGATGTGGGATTCATTCAGACAAAAGCAAAAGAACAAGGTATTTCAACAGATTTTACCTATATTGATACCCTGGGATTGGCTCGTGTCTTATTGCCTCATTTGAGTAAATTTAAGCTAAATATAGTGGCAAAGGAACTAAATGTATCGTTGGAAAGTCATCACAGAGCAGTAGATGATGCAGAAGCTACTGCAGAGATCTTTGTGAAGTTTATTCAGATGTTAAAAGAAAGAGGAATTTATACTTTAAAGGAAATTAACGAGTCTGGAAAATTATCCAGTGATGTGATAAAAAAACTTCCAACCTATCATGTGATTATCCTGGCAAAGAATGAATTGGGACGAATTAACTTATATCGGTTAATATCAAAGTCTCATATTGATTATTATGCCAGAAGGCCAAGAATTCCAAAGAGTCTGTTGGAGGAAAACAGAGAGGGGCTGATTGTGGGTTCCGCCTGTGAAGCAGGAGAATTATATCGTGCGCTAATTCGAAAAGAACCACAGGATGAGATTAGCCGAATTGTAGATTTTTATGATTATCTGGAAATTCAGCCTTTGGGGAACAACGAATTTATGAAGCGGTCAGAAAAAGAAGAGTACAAAGAAATTGAGACGGATGAAGATTTGATTGAGCTCAATAAGCAAATCGTGAAATTAGCGGATGAGGCCAATAAGCTTTGCGTGGCAACCTGCGATGTGCATTTTCTAGATCCAGAGGATGAGGTTTATCGAAGAATTATCATGGCTGGAAAAGGGTTTGCGGATGCAGATATGCAGCCACCGTTGTATTTGAGAACAACAGAGGAGATGTTGAAGGAATTTCGATATCTGGGTGCCGAGAAAGCAGAAGAAGTGGTTGTGACCAATACAAATAAAATAGCGGATATGATTGATCGAATCTCACCGGTTCGGCCGGATAAATGTCCACCGGTAATTGAGAATTCGGACAAGGATCTTCGAAAAATCTGTTATGATAAGGCCCATTCCATGTATGGACCAGATCTTCCAGAACCGGTAGAGAGCCGATTGGAGAAGGAATTAAATTCCATTATCGGAAATGGATTTGCCGTTATGTATATTATTGCTCAAAAGCTGGTGTGGAAGTCGAATGAAGACGGATATTTGGTAGGTTCCAGAGGATCGGTAGGGTCTTCCTTTGTGGCAACTATGTCAGGTATCACAGAGGTTAACCCATTGCCTGCCCACTATTATTGTCTCAATTGTCATTACAGTGATTTTGACTCCGATGAGGTAAAGGCATTTGCGGGAAAATCCGGTTGTGACATGCCGGATAAGTTGTGTCCGGTTTGCGGGCAGCCGTTGGAAAAAGATGGACATGAGATTCCGTTTGAAACATTCCTTGGTTTCTATGGAGATAAAGAGCCGGATATCGATTTAAATTTCTCAGGTGAGTATCAGAACCATGCCCATGATTATACCGAAGTAATTTTTGGCGCAGGACAGACCTTCCGTGCAGGAACCATTGGAACACTTGCAGAAAAGACGGCTTTTGGTTATGTATACAAATATTTCGAAGAAAAACAGATTCACAAAAGAAGACCAGAGATGGAGCGAATTGCCCAAGGGTGTGTAGGGGTTCGAAGAACCACAGGTCAGCATCCAGGAGGAATTGTTGTGTTGCCTATTGGAGAGGAAATATATTCTTTTACACCAGTGCAACGTCCTGCCAACGATATGACTACCCAGACGATCACTACCCATTTTGACTATCATTCCATTGATCATAACTTGTTAAAACTAGATATACTGGGACACGATGATCCGACCATGATACGAATGCTGGAAGACTTAACAGGAGTGGATGCCAAGACTATTCGTTTTGATGATGAAATGGTATTATCCTTATTTGAAAGTTTACGAGCTTTGAAAATTTCAGCAGAAGATTTGGATGGATGCGATTTGGGATCTCTTGGAGTTCCAGAATTTGGAACAGAATTTGTAATGCAGATGTTACGAGATACCAAACCACAAACCTTTTCCGATCTGGTTCGTATTTCTGGTCTTTCCCATGGAACTGATGTATGGTTAAATAATGCGCAGTATTTTATTGCTCAGGGGAATTGTACACTGTCTACTGCTATCTGTACTCGCGATGATATTATGACCTACTTGATACATGCAGGTGTAGAAAATGGATTGGCATTTAAGATCATGGAGAGTGTGCGTAAGGGAAAAGGATTGCAAGATCACATGGTTGAGGCCATGCAGGCAGCAGGCGTTCCAGAATGGTATATGGAATCTTGTAGAAGGATTAAGTACATGTTCCCAAAGGCCCATGCAGCGGCGTATGTCATGATGGCATTTCGTATTGCTTATTTTAAGGTGTACTATCCGTTGGCTTATTATGCGGCATATTTTAGTATCCGTGCTTCTGCCTTTAACTATGAATTAATGTGTCTGGGAAGAGAACGCCTGGAATATCATATGGCAGATTATAAAAAGAGAAGCAATGAATTGACTGCGAAAGAGCAGGATACATTAAAAGATATGAAATTAGTATTGGAAATGTATGCAAGAGGCTTTGAATTTACACCAATTGATATTTATACAGCAAAGGCAAGATATTTTCAGATTGTAGATAGAAAGCTAATGCCGGCACTTAGTACAATAGACGGACTGGGAGATAAGGCGGCAGATGCTGTAGTAGAAGGTGCAAAATTAGGAAAATTCTTATCCAGAGAAGATTTTAAAAATCGATGCAAAGTCAGTGGTACAGTTGCAGATACCATGGCAGATTTAGGACTTCTTGGAGATCTTCCAAGAACAAATCAAATGTCCTTGCTGGATTTTTTTGATGAATAATGAGCTAAAAAAACTGTCTCAAAATAGAAGGGGCTGTCGCACGAAACAAAAGGTACAGGATATAGTAATAATCAACAAATACATATCTATATCCTGTAGAAAATTTGTTAGTGTGAACAGCCCTTTCTTGCTTATAAGGGAATTTTTATACTATCCATTTTATTCTTTATTTTTTAGTGCAGTACCAATTTGAACTGCCTGTTCCTTTGTAATCTCTGCCTGAAAAGAACTTTGTAAAGTTTCTGGTAGGATATTCTGTTCTTTCATATAGGCCAACGCAATTAAATTATCCATAGTACAATTCTCAAGGGAATCATAATTGTTCAGATATTGTTTAAGAAGTGCCAGTTGTTCGGCATCTGTGGAGATGGCGGAATCAGTAGCTGTTTGTGTTGTCTGCACATTTGCAAGGCACATTGGTGTGGCGTGATTACTGACCGTATTGTAGTAAAGTGTTGCAAAGGTAAGGACAGAAAGGGTATCCTCCGTATCCTCCGGGGGAATCTCAATTCCTGATATATCATGAATAAGAGAGAGTAACACACTCTGGTTACTATGACTTGTTGGATAAAATCGATTGGAAACAGGGAGAGTACCATCGTCACAGTAGGACTGGATTAAATCTTCTGTGTCTCGAAAACGCACATCCCAATATCCCTTTGTCAGGTGAATAGAACTGTTTTTGTGTTGTTGGAATGTGAATTGTAAGAGGGAACGAATATCCCGATACATTTGATCGTGGGAACGGTTTCCAAAAAATGCACAGATGATTTCGTGTCCATTGCTATCCTTTGCTGTGGTGATTAACACAGAACCAGCTGCTCTTGTAGTTCCGGTTTTTGTTCCGATCACCTGATATCCCTTTGGGGCATAGGAAGCAAGAGAGACAAAACGATTGGTATTTCGTATGGTGAAGGATCCCTTGTGTTTTGCAGCGGGTACCTTATAGCTTCCTTTTGCCACAATAGAGCGAATGGTTGGATTGGCCATAGAGATTCGTGCTAACTTTGAAAAATCTTTGGCAGTTGTATAAGTTTTATAAAAATGATCTCCAATATCCAGACCAATGGGGTTATCAAAACTGGTTCGCGTTAGCCCAAGGTCGCCGGCTTTTTGGTTCATCTCTTTTACGAAGGCAGACATAGAGCCACTACTTCCAATCGCTAAAACAGTAGCAGCATCTGCAGCAGATGGCAGCAGTAACATATGAAGGAGTGCAGATACAGTGTAAGTATCGCCTGCTCGAAGACCTGCTTTTGCGGCAAGGGGGGTAACATGCTTTAACATAGTAGATGTCACTGTAATACGCTTACTTAATTTACAATGATCAAGGACAACCAGGGCTGTCATTAATTTTACTGTACTTGCAGGATAAATTTTTTTATTTGCATTTTGAGAGTATAAAATCTTTCCTGTGTTGGCATCTGAGATCACATATGCGTGTGCGTGAACGGCAGGTTTGCTAGCTGCTTTACTGTTCATAGAATTAGTAGGAAACAAGAGTGCTGTTATGCAGATGATTAGAAAAACAGCAAAGAAACGTTTCTTTTCTTTGGTATTGTACATTATTTCAACTCCTCTTTTTGTATATTGTGAATATTATATTATTTATAGTATATCAAAAAAAAGAAACTTTTGCATTAGCAAAATATTGGTTTAACTTTCATTTTTGTGAATTTTGTGTTAAGATAAGGATAAGAAAAAGGGGTATTTCCTGTATGAAATATTGGGGAGCATTTGTTACAGTATAAAGGGTGCCATTCACAAAATGCGAGATGTACAGAATGGCTAAAATTTTTAGAAAATGGCTGGACATTTTGCTAATTCAATAGAAAGAAGAGGTAGGGATTTTATGAAGCAAACGATAAAATATAGGATAGGAAGAAATCAATTCCGTACATTAAAAGAGGGTGTGGAGCGAGAATGGCTTTTGACCAATGGAATCGGTGGAGTTTCCAATAGTACCATAATTGGAGCTTCCAATCGTATGCATAACGGGTATTTGACGGTGTCCCTTAATCCGCCAGCAGATCGATATACCGTTTTGGCAAATATATGGGAAACTGTAACGATTGGGGAGCGAAGTTTTGATCTTGCTGCGCAGCAATATATGGGATATGAGAAAAATGGATATGAGTATTTACAATATTTTGAGTTAGATGTGTTGCCTACCTATGTGTATCAGGTAGAAGATGTAACCATTCGAAAGACCATATCTATGAAACATGGGAAGAACACAGTAGTAGTCATTTACGAAGTGGAAAATGGAATGGAACCGGTCACATTGCGTCTTACTCCACAGTTCAATCATAAGCCTTATGGTGTAACCAAAGAAGCTTCTCAATTACAATTTGATACGGAGATTGAAGGAAAGATACTTACACTGAAAACAAAAGAGCTTCCGGTAGATATTCAGTTTTATACTTCAAAGGGAGTGTATTTTGATCGAAAGAACTTCCCTGTTTCTATGGCAACGCCAAATTATATCGTAGAAGAGAATCAAATGTATGCCATGGACAATCGAACTGGCTTTATGGGAGTGGACAACCATTATACCCCTTATGATGTGGTAGTGGAGTGTGCACCCTATGCGAAAGAAAGATTTTTTGTGGAGTGTACAGTAGATCAGATTGAACTAGATGGCTTTGCGGTGGCAGAAGAATATAAAAAGAGAATGTATGACCGAATGGAAGCAGTAGGGGGAGATGCGTTTTTACGGCGTCTTGTATGGGCGGCAGATGCCTTTGTGGTAGAACGAAAGATATTTCTTCCGGAAAAGCAGCTGGATAAACTAAAAAATACTTCTGCAGACCGTGTGGAGGGCAATGTGGCATATTTGAAAACCATATTGGCCGGATACCCATGGTTCTTAGATTGGGGAAGAGATACCATGATTGCCTTACAGGGATTGCTACTTTGTACCAAACGTTACAAAGAGGCAAGGCAGATTTTAGAAGCATTTTCCTGGTATGTAAAAGACGGAATGCTTCCCAATGTATTTCCGTCCAGCAGTAAGGATGAGCCAAGATACAACACTATCGATGCAGCATTATGGTATTTCTATTCGGTGTATGAATACCTGAAATATACAGGGGAGGAAAACGATTATGAATTCATAAAAGAAAAGATTTATCCTGCATTAAAAGAGATTATCCATTTTTATAAAAATGGTACCCATTACAACATTCACATGGATGAAGATGGTCTGATTATGGGAGGAAGTGATAAGGACCAGCTGACCTGGATGGATGTGCTGGTGGGAGATTGGGTTGTGACGCCGAGACATGGAAAAGCAGTGGAAATCAATGCCCTATGGTACAATGCATTGTGCATTATGGAGCAGCTTTCTGAAAAGTTTGGAGAAGATGGCAGTGGATACAGAGAATTGGCGAAAAAAGTGAAAGAAATCTATGCTGAAAAATTCTGGAATGCACAACAAAATTGTCTTTATGATTGCATAGAGGTTGAGAAAAATGGTATGGAGAAACCGGATGCAAAAATCCGTCCAAACCAGATATGGGCAGTTTCCCTTCCGTTTTCCATATTGTCAAAAGAACAGGAGAAAGCAGTGGTAGATACGGTATACAAATATTTGTATACCCCGTATGGAATTCGAAGTTTGTCACCAAGCGATCCGGAGTATAAGAGCAAATACATTGGAAAACTCATCGAGAGAGACGGGGCATATCATATGGGAACTACCTGGGCCTATGTGTCAGGTGCATTTATTTCTGCATATTGTAAAGTAAATGGTCATAGCAAAGAGGCGGTTCAAAAAGCAAAAGAAATGTGTTTCTGTTTTGAAGACCATATGATGGATGGTTGTATCAATGGCATTGCAGAAATTTTTGACGGTGATTTTGCATGTACCGGAAGAGGATGTTACACTCAGGCATGGAGTGTAGGAGAAGTGCTGCGTGCGTATTGCGAGGATGTCATTCCGTATTTGTAATCAAAAGGAGAATATTCAGAGAAAGGGACAGGATATCTTCCGCTTTTTCTGTTATATAGGTGTTCGAACGGGAAAATGATTATAGTGAAAAATAGAAGGGAAGAATAGAATGATAAAAGATCACAGATGGGGGCTTGTGCTGGCCGGTGGCGGAGGAAAAGGGGCATACCAAATCGGGGTTCTACAGGCCATGGATGAGCTTGGAATTCTAGAACAGGTAGATGTGATTTCCGGAAGTTCCATCGGGGCACTAAATGCATTGTTATTAACACAGAAGGATAAAAAGAAAAGAAATGCTATATGGGATTCCATTGGGGTAGAACAGGTTTTTTCTACTGAAAGTGAAAAAGAAGATCTGTTTGATGAATTGAGACGTGTGTTTTCATCCATAACGGAATATATCGGAAGTGCTACCTTGCAGGAATACTTAAAGTTGGGACGGACCGAGGGGATTTGTTCCAGAAATGGATTGCTGGATATTATAGAGAAAAATATTGATTTTCAGCAGGTTTTTGACTATGAAAAAGAGATTATTGTTACTATTGCAAAAATGGAAAATGGAACGCCAAAGGCAGAATATATTTCCCTGAAGGGAAAGACGAAAGAAGAAGTGATTGCCTTGGTATTAGCTAGCTCTGCGTTACCTGTAATTTATGATGCACAGGAAATAGACGGGGTTCTATATCGGGATGGTGGAATTGCGGATAATGTGCCGAGAAAACCGGTTCTTGAGAAGGGATTGGATCATTTATTTGTCATACAACATACTCATGGAAAGGTAGTGTTGTCAAAAATCGAGGACGGGAAAGGTCATGAAATTTTAATAAGACCAAGTCATGAAATCGGAGAGTTTCTAGATGGTACCATTGACTTCAGTAAAGATGGAATTTGTTATCGGAAGGCACTGGGATATTATGATGGACTTTGTGTATTTAGGGAGCAAAAAAGAATAGAGGAAGGACGTGGATCCCGGCCTATAGATTTCCAGTTACAGATGCTTGAAAATCATGAACGGGCAAAAAGCGAATGTAAAAAGAACCAGCTGGAAGATCAAGTGGCAAAACATTTGCAGGAGTTTCAAAAGTACGAACATTATTATGACAAATAGTAACTATTCAGAACCCTATATAATGGAACAATTAGATACGTTATGCTAGCATATAAGTAGATGATTGTTCCATTATATAGGCGCTCGAATAGAGTTGCCTCCCCATACATGAGCAGTCTTAGTGCGTAGCACGGAACGGGGCAGTAGCTCTCAGCCAATCACTGTTCGCTTAGGCTCCAGTTCTTGGGAGAGCCTTGCATGCCAGTTTTCAATAGAGTTTCATACGCTCTTCAAGCTTTGAAACTCTGAAAACTGTGCAAGCTTGTAAGAGCGACGAGT
Source organism: Lachnospiraceae bacterium (assembly GCA_045124315.1). Taxonomy (GTDB): domain Bacteria; phylum Bacillota; class Clostridia; order Lachnospirales; family Lachnospiraceae; genus CAG-411. The sequence continues at coordinate 537 of JBGVLO010000109.1, read as the reverse complement.
GCGAATATATGGGGAGGGTTCTGAATGGTTACGATAAATAAAGAAAAGGAGAATTTCTGAACTTTGGATGCTTAGAAATTCTCCTTTTTCGTTACAGTTCGCAGTGCTCCTTTTTATTTTGTTACCACTTTGTTCTGCATTTAAGCAAGCGTACTCCATGTACTGCAATCGATGATTTTCGTTGCCCAGTCCTCATAAAAATCTGGTTCATGACAAATCAACACGATACTCCCTTTATATGCTTTTAATGCACGCTTTAATTCTTCTTTGGCCTCCACATCTAAGTGATTGGTAGGCTCGTCTAAAAGTAAAACGTTGGTTTCCTGGTTTACTAATTTACACAAACGAACCTTTGCCTGTTCGCCACCGCTAAGTACCCGAACCTGACTTTCAATATGTTTGGTAGTAAGGCCACACTTGGCAAGAGCAGAACGTACTTCGTACTGGGAAAGAGAAGGAAATTCCTTCCAAATCTCCTCGATACAGGTGTTATTTTTCATACCGCTCATTTCCTGTTCAAAGTAGCCTTTGTAGAGA
>JBGVLO010000108.1:0-35468 GCA_045124315.1 Lachnospiraceae bacterium | reverse complement strand
AAGGTAAGCACTGCCTAATATCATTAGGCAATCTGATGAATACCGAACAATAATAGAAAAAATGGTATCTCCCACAAGAGTTCTACAAAATACTTCTGTTTTTTTTCTGTATAGCATTTGATAATGAAAAACCATTACAATAAATGTAAATAAAAAAACAATCTGCGATCGGTATTCTATAAAGCTCTGAAAATATGCTTTTAAAAGATAAGAGCGTACCTTCAAAGCTGTTACATAATCAAATAGCGTATTCAAAGAAAAACAAAATATATACGCAACATATAACTCTAATGCATCATCAAACCTAAATAATGATTTTTTCATCCTCAATTGCATAAAAATTAAGATACTCACCCTATTTCCTTTCCTAATTGTAAATTTTTAAATATGTTGGACTTGCCGCATATGCCATACTTGAGGTTCCCATTGCAAAAGCACCTGCGAGTGCCAATGCACTAATCTTCTTTTTTAACTTAATTTTCATAATAATCTTCTCCTTTTCTTTTGTAATTGTGAACATCTTCAAGGTTACTTCTCAGTATTATATCTTGTCTTTGGCCTTTTCGGCTGATGTAAAATCCCCATGCATGGCGGTGGCCATCTGAAAGAATCTTGTTTTACAGCAAAATTCCCAACCTTCTCAACTAACTTTAATGCCACTTTTGTCTTATTCATTCACTCTCACCTCCTGCTTTACTATTTTTGCAATTATTAAGAGGCTTGCACACAATATAATCGCCAGACACATATAAACTATGATTTCCATATTTGCTTCAATCCACCATAAAAATCCAACCAACATGATCAGCATCGAAACTAATAATCTTGATGATGTTTTGGACGCATTCAATTCTTCTTTGCTCATATCCATATTAGGATGGTTGACAGTTCCGATAATCAAGATGCATACATATGAACATACCGTAAATAATACAAGTACTAACCGTTCCAGTACGGCATATTTTGCGCATATCACAATCAAAACATATAAAATAAGTGTACCGATAAAGCAACTGCCAAAGCTATTTAAATGAAAACCTCCTGTTCTTCTTCTGAGTGAAAAGAAAAATAATAAAAACATAATAGTTGGTATTATTTTTTCAAAGCAAATCGCAAGTATCAATATGCTTCCAATTGTTAATATTCCCTCAACGAAACATGTCAAAGAATATAAATATTCATCTCGTTGCATTTCCTCTATTAACTCCTTTTTAACAAGCTGATCCACTAAATACTTAACTGCTTTTGTTATCATGTCCTACCTCCTGTCACACAATATACAATACATTTTTTAAAAAATCTATCTCCTTCGCAGTATTGACCCTTTTTTTGCAGAATATGACTTTTTTCTCTTGATTTTTCAGCATAATAGTCTGTACCTGATTCGTGTTGCATACTTCTTGCAACAATACTCCTTTCGCATCTATGCACATCCTCGCGGAGTGTTTTGCACTGTTTTCAGCCTAATCAAAGACCGTAAGGTCAAAGCGCAGGCTAGAAAACTGGCAAGAAAGGCTTTCCCACGAAAACGAGTCAAAGACGACGTTTGATTTACGCAAGTAACGAGCCAAAGTCCACGATTGTGACGCAAAGCTAGTCCTTTAGGGCACGAGACCTTGGCGACTGCCGCGATAACTTGAGAAACTCGTAAAGCGAGTTTCTCATAGTCGGTTGAAGGCTACTGCGTATGCTATATAGGAGACGAAGTTTCTCATATAGCAAAAAAATAGTCTTACCGCTAGTAAGACTATCTTGGAAATATACAAGAAAAAGAGAAAATACTTTCATCATGAGTAATTGAATAAAAACCATCATATTTTTCAATTACCTTTATCATATTTTTTATTCCAATTCCATGATTTTCTTTATCAATTTTTGTTGTTAAGTAATTATCTTCAGATGTGATTACATGACCATCATAGGTGTTCTTTACAGATAGCACAATATTCTCATCCTCTAAAACGAATTTTACCTTTATTACTTTTTGAGTTGTGCACTTCTGGCATGCCTCTATTGCATTATTTAACAAATTAGATAATAACAATGAAATATCTTGATCCTCAATTGTTATTTGGGTCAAATCATTAATTTTATACACCATAACAATATCTTGTTTGATTGCCTGAAAATACTTTTCATTCAGTATTGCATTTACGATAGCATTATTTGTATCAATATAATCCAAATCCTTTAGTACTACTCCCGTTATCTGCTCCACATATTCTTCCAACTTCTTATATTCCCCTTCATGAAGTAATGATTGGATACAAACAAGGTGATTTTGATATTCATGACTCAGTGCCTGCTGTTGTTTTGTTGCTTCTGCCATAGACTCATATAGTAAGAATTTATGCTTCGCTTCTCGTTCAAATATCCTCTGTTCACACAATTCGCGTTCTTTATTTGCTACATCTTGCAACAAATAAAAGAACATAATATTCATTCCGATCAATCCCAAAGCAAACACCCAAAATATCTGCTTTTGAGATTCATCAATCATAAGATCCGGTTTATAAATGAGTGCAATGATGATACAGATTGTAAAAAAAGGAAAAAACATAAATTTAAGCCATACTGCATCCCCCAAAAAATCCAACTGGCTTTTTCCAAAGATATGCTTAATGACCAAGATTAATAAAAATAATACCATCTTAGAGAGAAGAACAAAAAAAGCTTGTGTCCCTTGGCTCTGATTTATATTTTTCTCTAAAAGAGAGCTATCTATCATAACAACCACATAATCTGCTATCAAAACAAGATTTTGAAACAAGAAGGCTAACATAATGCTTTTTTTATATGTAATTCTCCAATAGATTTTTGTCGCAACTGCAACAATTCCAATCACGGTTATTTGTTTCAACACAAATGAATTTCCAAAGAAAATGGTCAGTATGTATAGTAACACACATAAAGACAACCAAAACAATATCTGATATAACGCTTTATTTCTTTTTCTCAAACAAAACGTTTCAAAAAACATTTTACAACATATCGTTTCCAATGGAATAACAATATATCCTAGAATATATGATAGCATTACATTGCTCCTTTATAATTTGCATATATCTTTCTTACATTTTTATATCTGGTTTTTGCAATCGGCAGCTCCCTTCCGTCAATCAACAAAGCCTTCTGCAACCTCATACTTTTCACATACTTCATATTAACCAAATAACTTTGATGAATCCTAACAAACTTCGTATTGTCAAGATTGCTTTCTATATGATTCAACGTGTCATCCAGCCGATGGGCTTCTAGTACCTGTTTCATAATGTAAAAACATAATTCATGCAAATTGCTTTCTATATATACGATACTATCCTCATTCACTTCTTTCGTTCCTTCTTTGAATGGAAACTTATGAATTACAGCCTCATAATGCATTTTTTCCAAGATAGCCTCAATACACTCACTTACACTTTTGTCAAAATTTGACGAATTTTTTAGGAGATAGCGAATGGCTTCTACTTCATATCCGTCCAAAGCATAATTAATAAAAGCTGTCACAAAAACAACAAAAGTATCTTTACACAATTCTCTCAACCTTTTAGCTGTTGAAATTCCATCTAATTCTTCCATATTGATGTCTAAAAATACAATTCGATAATTTGCCATATCCAGGTTAAGCGTAACAAACTCCTCCCCCGAACCAAACAAATGAATTTCATGTTGTATTAGTTTCTCATCAAGTAAGCGACCCACTATTTGTTTTAAATGTTGCGCAAACACTTCTTCATCATCACATATTGCTATTTTCAGCATTAAGAGCCCCCCTCATTGTAATTAAGTTATTCTTGAAAACACTAAACTATCCGATATCTTCAGCCTTTTTCTATTAATTCCTCATAACAAATTTTACTACGAAAACTACTCAAAAAGCTATCTTATTTTTTATTTACCTTAACCACTTTACTGTATTTTCCACAGATTTTATTTCGATCCTCATCCAGACGATACGCACGCAGACGAACATAATAAGTCTTATTACGCTTTAACAATTTAAAACGTGTCTTCGTCTCATACTTAGTAATATCTTTGGTCTTAGTAGCTTTCTTAGCAAACTTCTTACCGGTAGAAAGCTGCACCTCATATCCGTAAACAAAATCCTGAATCTTCCACTTTACCTGGATCGTTCTTTTATTCAAACGCTTCGCCTTTAACACTTCCATCTTCTTTGGCTTTTGTATCAGCACAGGAGTAGGCGTTGGCACCTGTGTTGGCGCGACTATTGGCGTAGGTGCAATAGTTGGTGTTGGTGCAACTATTGAGGTAGGCGCTATGCTCGGCATAGCCGTAGCAGTTTCAACAGGTGCAGAACAGCTGCTATTGTATCCTCCATTTGTGGCTGCAATGGCAGCTGTAGGGCTCGGACTGTTTGTACTCTCGGCCTGTATATTCCCATAAATTGCACCTCCACCTACTACCATAGCAGATAGTACTGCTGCGCCTGCGACTCCAATTTTTTTCTTATTCATTTCTCTTCCTCTTCTTTCTGTTAAACTTCTTGTATCTATGTAGATTAAGGTGTCAAAAGATCACTTTTTAAATTGCTATTGTAAAATTGCACATCAAAATCATTTTGCATAAATACATTCCTTCATATAAGCCAGCAGCTCTGTGTAAGAGTATTGTGGCACCTGATAGATGGCACCGGTACCATCTCCACATAAGAACACACTTTGGCTTGGAACTGCTCCCAAATAGCCACACACTCTGCCTACGAGAGAATACTGATCTCCCTGCAAAATATAGGCTTCCTTCTGATTTCCCACTACAAGGGTATCTTCTCCGATTTTGTGACAATACCCAATGGCATCCGAAAATTCTTCATAAGTCTCTATCACTTCCAAATTCGTATTCATGGCCACAGTGGTTCCATCCTGGTAAGACACAAATATACAGGTATCTCCCGGTGCAAAGACCACATTCTGAATAAATCCGGTTGCATCTGTAATGCTCTTTACCAGTATTTGATCTTGGGAATTTCGCAACTCTAAGGTGCCTTCCTCCATACACAATTCTACATAATAGTTTCCCGTATCACTGATAAAGGTTTTATCCTCCACATTTTCTAACTGCCACATGGCTTGTTTCGTCAAGGTGTCTCCTTGGACAGCCAATATACTTTCTCTATCGGTAAAATACAACAGATTTTTCTCTGAAGAATAGCCTTGCCAAGTCCAACTCCGACTATTACCGGCTATTTCATTCACATAAGCCTGTTTCTTCAGTTGTCCGGTTGCCACATCATAGAGATTCAGCTGATCCGTCACCACACAAAGGGTATCCTTACCAAGAAACTCCATGTGTGTTATGTTTGCTTCTGTCTCTATGGTGTACATACTTTTCTGTTCCTGTCTATCCCAAACAGAGACTTTCCTGGAATCCATAGAAATCAATGCAATCCGATTTCCCTCTCCATCCACACAGCTCTCCGTAAAATTCTCCCGGGTATCCAGACAAAGAGAAAAATCCTGTCCCTTTTCAAAATTGTATACCAGTACTTTCTTCTCCGGCCACACATTGGTTGCATAAAATCCATCGCCACCCACAAATAATTTCAAATTAGAATGAATGGTTTCATCTTTTCCACGATATTCAATTTTCGAGCTGAAATCCCTTGTCAAAACTGCGATCTCACCATCTGAGGTACACAGCTGGAAGTTCCCATTGTCAAGCAGACCTACATGCAACATCTCCCTTTCCATTTTGGCCTGCCTTTTTATTTTTCCTGTCTTTGGGTCTAACATTTGTAACACAAAGGAACCACGCACCAATAACTCGGAATCACTCAAAACATAGACATCTTCTACTGTATTTCTTAATTTTCGTACCCATTGTCTCTTCTTCTTTTTCACAGAAAAACATTCCACAACAGACTCAATATCCTCCATATCTCCACTATTGAGGGTAACACCAAAAAGTGTATCAGAATCCGTGAATTTGATGGTTTCCAAAATGGATTGCTGCAATACAAACCTGGCAAGCTCTTTTCCATTGCTTCTCTGCAACACGTGTACCTTCTTCTTGGAAGCTTCGTTTGTAATGTATGCAATTTTATCCCCACTCGGTGAAACTACCAAACGATGTTCCACCTGACCTTCCACCGGATATTCCTGCAATAATTGCCCAGTCTTGTTGTACAGTAAAATGCAGTTTTTCCCTTCTTTGTTTGCAAGCACGGCAATCTCCTCACCTTGCTTGAAACTGCACACATAATATACTCTATTGTCTTCCACCGTCCAGACATTCTCCCCTGTTGTCACATCATAGGCAGCAATGCCATCTCCCTGGGCGGTTATGAGCAGATTCGTTCCACAAAATGTGTACATTTCTTTACTCAAATCCGTGCGATTGGTGGCAACCTCTAACAACACCTGCTTCTCCATTGGCGACCACACACGAAGCACATTTGCCGCATCTTCCGTGAGCAAAAGGTCCATTCCGGGAGTCACCTGCATATCTGTTATGGCTACCTCCTGTTCCAAATAAAACTTAGGCTGTAACTGCTTCCCATTGTCATACGCACGCAATCCCTCCTCTCGGATCTTTTTCTTAATTTCTTTTTGGTCTTTTCCACGCACATCTGCACCCAATGGCTCAAAATCCACAACTTCCACAGCTTCTGTCCCATCCGGGTTTTTCACAATCCTTTCCTCATGCAAAATAGCAGGCGGAAAAGATTCATTTGGCTCACCTTCTGCCAAGACTGCAAATACGCGCTCTCTTCCGTGCATTTTTATAAAAGAGGTAATCTCCCGTTCACACCACTGGGATTGTGGCAGTCGCGGGGTACAGATCACGATCAAATATTGGGAGCGTTCCAATGCCTGCATGATAGGATCCGACAAATTGCTGGATAATGGCAACTCATCCCGATCCCGAAATACTCGTTCGATCTTAGTCTTGCCCGAAAAGTTCTCACTCTTTTTTACATTTTTTGGCAAGCGAAAACTTTCTAATACTTTATGTAACTCTACCGCAACAAATTGGTCTAACTCCGCATGGCGGTAACTGATAAATGCGTCATAATTTTCTTTTACTTTTTCGTTCATTTTTCTCTCCGTTTCTATCAAACATTCGTACAGCGTGATACTGTTCAGAAGGTGCCATTCGTAACAAACAGTACAGAGGGTGCCATTCGTAAAATGCCAGAATATATTATTCACAGGCTTCATAAGTCTTGGCAAAAATACTTTTTTCTATGATGTAAATATCATGAACATCATCTTCCCGGATTGCCAGCAGATCTCCTGCTTCACCACGCATATATTTTTCCTTGTCCCAGGAAGTAAATACCCTTGCTCCCTTCTCTAACGGTCTTGCGTAAATCTTAGTCCCGCCGGACGCCATACAGGTCTTTGCCTTTCCGGTAAGGTCAAAGACTTCTCCTGTCTGGGAATTCCTTATAGTAGGTTTGTAGGTCACTTCCAAATTGTATTGCTCACTCATTGGCCTGTAACTTCTTTCAAACTTTTCTTTTTTCATCGGATATACTTCCCCCTGTATTCCAATCATAATAAAGGTATCCTCCTCAATGATCAGATCCAGATCTCCTTCTAAAGTACGAACCAATACCGGCGTTCCTACAGGCACCACATCTGTTGCCTTTACATACCCTACCTCTATGGACTTCTTCACATACTTCTTACATTTTGTCAAATCCTCTTCCTGTGTCTCAGCGTGTATAATAGGATAATACTCCATATATTCCTGCATCCGTTTATTGAAATAGTCCACATAATCGGTTCCCCTATATTTTTCATTGTAACGTTCCTTTGGAATGGCACCTCCTGCCTTGTCTAAGTGTCCACCACCAAATCCATTCACTTCACGCACTAAAAACCGAGCCAGATGATCGGCCTGTATTTCTTTGTCGCAGCTTCTGACAGACAACTTAATCAATTCATCCTTAATCACATTAAATACCAGACAGGTCTTTACCTCACTGACCTGCAATACTAAATCACTGATCAATCCAAGTATATTGGGATCGCAGGGTTCTGCTGCCACCAACGCATACTCATACTCCGCATTATAAATGCATCGTATCAGTGCAACTCCCGCAATCTCTAACTCCTTCATATTCAGGTTGGAATTCTGTAATTTCTTCACCAACATCCGATTGTAATGCAGGCTGTCACGCATATCTTTATCCAACGGATGGGAAATCTCGGTAAGCTGTGCCGTATCCATATATAACCCGTAATACAGGGCAGTCTGCAAAGAAACATCCATGGAAAATCCTTCCTGTCGCAACAAATCCCAAACCAAGGTAGCACACCCACCTAAGTAACTGCAGATCATACAGTAATCCACCTGTTTTTCTTTGTTCTGCTGATGATGGTCGATAATGGCAATATGTGGTGCTTCCAGCTTTGCTACATTTCCTTCTCCATACTGGCAGTCTACCGTTATGAGCAATCCTTCTTTTACCGGTTCCGGGTTTGCTCCTATGTATCGCAATGGAATCTCTAATTCACTGACCATTAATACAAGATTGGCTTTCTTTATCTCATTGTATCCGCCATACACAAGATCCACTTCTTTTTCCTGTGCTTTAAAGTAACAATACAACCCATATCCGGAAGCAATCGCATCTGCATCCGGGTCATTGTGGGTCTGTATGGTAATCTTTTCATATTGATTGAGTTCACTTAATTTCATTTTTTCTTTCCTTTCCCCAACGTGATACCTACGAATTCCTATTTCCTCTAGTACCATGATATACATAGGAACCACTACTTTGCAAGATATTTCCACATCATCTCTTCCAGATTCTTTGGAAGAATTGGCTTGGACAGAAAATCATCAAAACCAATCTCCAGATACTGCTCCTTGGCTCCTTCAATGGCATTTGCAGTCAACATGATCACTGGTGTATCCTTGCACTGGTGCTCCATCTCCTTCATCTTCTGGAAAGTCTCCACACCGTCCATCTCCGGCATCATATGATCCAAAAAGATCAGATCAAATGTATGCTCCGCTACCTGTTCCAGACACTTTCTGCCACTGTCCACGTCCGTAATCTGCACCTGGGTTCTATGCAGTAATTTCTTAAATACCATTCGATTGGCCATATTGTCATCCACCATAAGCACCCGCGCATCCGGTGCCGTAAATACCGCTTCATATTTCTTCTGTTCCCGAACCGGATGGTCTGTCAGACTTCCCATAGGACTTGCATCCATTACTTTTTGTTTCAACACAAAAGAAAAGGTACTGCCTTTTCCATATTCACTTTCTACCTTCAGGGAACTGTGCATCAGATCCAATAACAGGTTTGTAATATTTAAACCTAACCCGGTTCCCTGAATGCTGTGATTTTTTGTCTCATCCAATCGCTCGAAGGCTGTAAGCAGTTTTGAAAAATCTTCTTTTTTAATGCCGATTCCGGTATCTTTTACCTCTACTCGCAAGGCAATCTGTTCTTCGTCTTCCTTTTCAAAAGACACTCCCATGAGGACCGAACCTTTTTCTGTATACTTGACCGCGTTGGTCATAAGATTAATGATAATCTGCTCAATACGCATACGATCCCCGTATAAAGACTTTGGCAACTGTTCCGAAACCTCCACCTGAAGCTGTAGTCCCTTGGAAACTGCCCTTGGCTTTATCATGCTGACCACATTATTCAACAGTTCTTTTGTACTATATTCCTTCTCAACAATAGCCATTTTCCCCGCTTCGATTCTTGAGAAATCCAATACGTCATTAATAATGCCGATCAGCAATTGAGAAGAAGATTTTATCTCCTCTGCATATTCTAAAATTTCCTGTTCCTTACTCTCTCTCAGAATCATCTCCGTCATGCCATAAATTGCATTGATGGGTGTCCGAATTTCATGGGACACTCTGGATAAAAATTCTGACTTTTTCTGATTCTCCTTGTTTGCCAGTTCCACTTCATCCAAATATCCTTGAATTTGTTCCGTACGATCTTCCGTAATAAAACAATATCCAACCAGATTCTGCTTGGAATCACGCAGTACCTTTCTGGTAATTTCTATGTAACGGGTGCGACCTTCTATCTCAAACTCTTCTCCCCATGTAAATAGGGTTTTGTCATCTCCCTGCTCCCGTATCTTGCCCAAATAATACTGTATCACATTGTCATGATCCAAACCACAAGGATGCATATTCCAAATTCTATCATTAGAATAGACACATTGCTCCATATCGTTATAACAAATAATACCGGTGTGCAGTTCTCTCACCGACAGACCGATCATATTGGAAATCAACGATTTCGGCTGATACCTAAAAGAATAATAATAAATGGTAATTGCCATCCACCCGTAAAAAACTACAGAAATATTGAAGGGCAGCTTCAAACAGAGAGTGACCATGTCCAAGATCAGCACGACCATATAAATAGCCAGGATGATAGTGTATTTCTTTTTGTAAAAACTTGACACGCGAATTGCCTTGAATACTAACATTCCAAAGGAAACGGCCACTAAAATATAAGCGTATGTCAAATGCAAACAGTACAGAATATGAAATTTCTTCAATACAAACATAGGCATACCCGATACTGCAATCTCTTCTAACCGATACACATGGTGGAAGATTGCATTTAATAAAAACGAAGCATCCTCCAAAAAAGCCAATCCCAACAACGCCCGTTTCAGTTTCTTTGGCATTTCTTTGTTTCCTGTATAAATGCATGTATATTCCAATAAAAACAGCAGCGTAAAATCAAGTGAAGCAGTAAACCAACCAAAAAACAACGTACTTACAAACTCATTGGTAGAACATGCATACAAAATTTGCATAAAAACCGAAAATGCCCCTGCAAATAATAGCTTGCCCTCACTTACAGCTAACATCCCTTTTTCTTTTGTACATCGGTACATACAATAAATAATGCTTACCATCAATATCAGTAATGCAACAATATAACCATATCGCATAGCAATCCCCCTTTGCTGTGATACTTAGGTCAAATGTATTTTTGACCCTGGTATCATTATACTATACTTTGTAAAAATATGTAATGTTTTCCTGCTTATTCAGGGGATGATTCCACATCCCCTTGAGTCTTCATTTTTCCTTGCCTTCTCCCAGCCAATGATAGGAACCATCCGGCTGTTGTTCCCAGGCATTCTCCGTTTCCTGCATCATGTCTTCAAACATACTCCTTAACCGTTCTTTGCATTCCTGCTCCTCTATTTCCACTGCAATTTCCACACGGCCCTTCATACATTTTTCTCTTAAATCAGCAGAAGAAATATAAATCTCCTGCCTTTCTCCTTTACCGAAAAGATACATTCTGGAATGTTCCAGATACCGCCCTACCAGACTTCGTACTCGGATGTTCTCTGTCAACTTTGGAATTCCTGCTTTCAGGCAACAAACTCCTCTCACAATCAGTTGGATCTCTACTCCCGCTTTGGAAGCTTCCACCAATTTTTTTATCATTTCTTTGCTGGATAACACATTTACTTTTATTCCGATATACGCCTCTTCTCCTCTTTTGGCATATGCAATTTCTTCCTCAAACTTCTGTAGCAACTGTTCTTTTAAATTTACCGGTGAGAACCATACTATCTTTCCGGAATGCTTAATCTTTCCTTTGAAAGCTTCCTCAAAAAACCTTGCAAGCTCCTTTCCAGTGCTTTCATCCCCAGTAAAAAAAGAAAAATCGGTATAGGCTTTTGCCGTATCTTCGTTGTAATTTCCTGTTCCTATATGGGAAATATATTGTAACTCTTCTTTGTTTCTTTTTGTAATCAGACACACCTTAGCATGAATCTTTTGTTCCTTTCTTCCACAACAAACCTTGCAGCCGGCTCTTTCCAAAATCCGGGCCCAGGCTTGATTTTTTTCTTCCTCATACCGGGCATGAACCTCAATGATAACCGTTACTTTTTTCCCGTTTTCTACGGCTCTTGCAAGAATTTTTACCAGTTCACTGTCCTCAGCCAGACGATATATGGTGATTGCAATTTCCTCCACCTCATCCGCCTGTGCTGCCTGCTCCAACAACGAAAAAAACGGCTGCATACTTTCATATGGGTACACCAGCAACCGGTCTTTTTCCATTACCCATTCCATTCTGTTCAAAGTATCCTCACACCAATTTTCCTCTGTTTGTTCCTCAAAAAAATATTCCTGTTTTTCTCTCAAACAAGCCCTTAACTGCCTACAATTCTCTCTACTATATTGCCTGTACTCTTTGGAAATGTTTTCCTGTTTCTCCTTCAGTTCCTCTAAAATATTCCACCAGATTTCCTGTTTTCGGTTTTCCATTTCCCTCAGCTTTCGTTTCATTTTTTTGGAAGTTTTCTTCTTTTTCTCTTTTCTGATACGAAAATATTCTTCCAAATTCTCTTCGAAAATCTCTAAAAAACGCAGCTTTTCTCCTACCGGAATGTTGTTCCTTGCTGCGATCTCTAACACACGCTCCTGAAACAAAAGCTCAGATATTCCTTTTTTCATGTACACGTTCTTCACACTATTCACCACCTTCTCTCTATTAGCTTTTACCGTTTTTCTATAAGTATACCTATAAGTTAATATGCCAAAAGATTGCTTTTTAAACTGTTGAAATTTTGAAGAATTAAGAAAAAAGTAAGGAAAATATCAGTTATATGTAAGGTGCTGAAAGTATAATATTGTTGTTTCGTGATTACAGAAATAACAAGTATAGAAATTGGAGGAGTAGAAATGAAAAGAAAAAGAGGCGTGTTATGTGTGTTACTTTTGTTGTGTTTCGGTTTCACTGCTTGTGGCCGAAAAGACAGCACAGAAAATTCTGTTGGTGATGCTGTAAAGTCCCAGGAAACGAAAAATAGTGAAGGTGAACTTGAGGAACAGCTTATTGATTTAAAGAAATATTCCTTAGAATATGAGAATGGCAGTGATCAGCAAACTTGTTTTGCATGGAATCAAATGGCAAAATCGGATTTAGGATATTATATGAAATGCCAAAAGAATATGAATGTTATGAGGCAGAGGCAAATCTGGAGGATGTGTATTTGTATTATTTTGAATTAAAGTAGAGTATGAAAAGTTCTCTTTAAAAATGGAGAGCTGTCGAACTAAAAATTAGTGCGACAGCCTGTTTTGGATATCAGTTGCAGTAACAACCATCATAATAACACCTCCTCGTTTAGCTAAAACATCAATGCTTCTTTAATTGTACCGCTTATTTGCCTTATTTCACCTCAAGTTTTTTATACCGGAAACATCCAATACTGATCAATGCCATTACAAGTATTCCGCTACATCCAATGCACAAAAATTCATTTCCAGCGAAGGATAGTGATAACTCGTTTTCCATAAACCATGCTCCGCAGGTAATCCACAGAACTACAGGATTGCAGACTGCTTTCACTACATCAAAAAAGGTTGCGGTGTTCCAATAAGCAAACAATTCTAAGCTCATAAAGAGCAGACATTGTACCAAAAAAGTAAGATAACTGTTTTGCAGCAGCATTTGAATGGCAATACTAAGTCCGGCTGCAAGCAGCAGTATTCCCATGAAAACAAGGAGTGTCAGTAAAAGATAGTTTGCTTCTGATAGTCTCCAAAAAGTGATAAATGGATAGGTAAGCTGCCCTCTTGCCTCAGTAATCAGATTAGATGCGACCGGTACCTTCCATAAGCCGATAAAGGATACATGGAAAAAGAAGTAACCATAAGTTCCTGCCATTAAAAGAAGACTGTATAAGAGGCCTCCCAATAACCCCATCAAGACTTTTGTTCTCATCACCTGTTTTCCGGTACGGGTTACCAGTACAAGATTTCTTGTTTTGTGAATCCGCTCATAATCCATTAAAAATAAAATGCTTAAGATAACCAAAACGGTCATTTCCAGCAGAAGTTTTTTTCCAATCTTGCCATACAGAAAACCATGTATATTATATACCATACCAGGATAAAAGCCATAGTCATCTTCCCCAGACTGCTTAATCTCTTCCACACGCTTTTGTAATTTTTCATAATTTTCATTGATAAATTTCCCGTAAGCTCCGGTTGGATGGTAGTCATACATTCTCTCTTTTTGTTTTAAAATATCCATCATATCCAGATTATCATACATGGTTCCATAGGTTTCCAGGTAGGATTGATAAAATTCCATATAGTCGGTCTTGTCTTCTGTATTTGTAGTTGCTGTTTTTGTCTGCACTTGTTCTTTTGGGCTGACATCCTGCAGATTTACGCCATATTCTAAGATTGTTTCATACATCTTGCGCATTTCCTGCCAGATACTTTTTTCACCTACATAACTATAAATGATAACTGTATTCAGGAGAAAAAATGCCAGAAATACAAACCAGATGAACGGACTTTTTATCAGTTTAAAAAATTCCTTTTTTGCAATTCGCAAGCTATTTCCCCCCCTAACTGATGTCTGTTTTTTTGTCTTTTTTCAAGCGAAGTGTAATTATTATAAAAGTTGCAAAAAGCCACACTGCTATGCAGGGAAGTTCCCACATAGCCAGGGGCGATTTTCCGTTAAGATAAAAGAAACCGGAAAATAAGTTTATCATAAAGATATAGATTATCCCCCCTACACAAATGGAACATGCGATTCCGGCAATATAATTTGCAGCTATTCTGCCAATCAGATAGGCAATCACTACTGCCGCCAAAGTAAACAGTAATATAAGAAGCATGTAGATTGCCATATAAGCACCATAGGAAATGTTACTACACCAATAACTATTGCCACCGATGGACCAACACTCACATGTCCAAAAAGGTGTTAGACCATTCCAAATATAGAGACCTAAGTACACAAGTAGCTGCAAGATTCCTACAACTCCGCAAGATAAGATACTTGCCAAAAATTGTTTTTTATATATGTTTCTGCCAATGTTTGTAGTTGCATAAAGTGGAGTGACTCCTCGAAGTTTTTCTTTTAACTGGTATGGAATAATTAAAACCATAAAACAAATCAATAACAAAACGGACATAGACTTCATATCGGATTGTAAAATATAGAGCATTCCTTCTGGTAACAGTGAAAGGTAATCTTTTGATATGTCGTAAGAGTGTCCTTGCAATTCATTCATCTGTTCTGCATATTGTAATCCAAAGAATAGTTTTGAAGAAGTCTCCTCAGAAAAAGTAAGCCGGCTAATTTCATCTTCAATTTTTTGTTCTTCCTTTGTTAAGTTTTCCTTATTTCTGTACTTTTTCATTTCATCAAAAGTGGTAATGCCTGCTTCCTTCAGAATTTCATTGGAAGCTATGATGGTATTGTATTCGTCTTTTAATTCTTCTATTTTGTTATCGATTTTTGACCAGTCCTTTGTTTTTAAGGAGGGGCCAAATTCTTTTACTAATTCTGCTGCAAATGGAATATCATACGGAGAACTTGTGCATTGTCCGCCACAAGGATACCGTGTTATCTCCATAAACATATTGTAAAATAAAGTTGTAAAAGCCAATAAAATCAATACCAAACGGATATCTAATATTTTTTTACATTCTTTCCATATTATTCTCATAACGTTTCTCCCTCATTATTTTCCTGATAAACAACTAAAAATACATCTTCCAGATTTGGTACGCAGGATACGGCATTTTCACTTGCAGATGGTTGCTCTTCACTGTAATATCGTACCTGCAGATATCCTCGTTCCTGACGTGCAGAAAGGATCAGGTGATTTTTTTCAAAGGTTTCATATTCCTGTTCCTGTACAGGACATTCAAAAACCTTTCCTTCCAATTCACTGCAAATGTTCACTACCGTATCCATTTTGTATAAATGCTTATTTTTTATCATGATTACCTGATTTGCAATGGATTCAATGTCTGAAACAATATGGGTAGACAAAATAACAATCCTGTCCTTGGACAATGCAGATATGATATTTCGAAAACGCACCCTTTCCTTGGGATCCAGACCTGCAGTGGGTTCGTCTAAAATTAAAATCTTTGGATCATTTAACATTGCCTGGGCAATTCCCACCCTCTGAATCATACCTCCGGAAAATTTTTTCATTTTTTTATTTGCCTCATCAGAAAGCCCTACCATTTCAAGGAGCTCCAAGTTTTTCTCCTTCAACCCCTGTTTTGGCATGCCTTTTAGTGCAGCCAGATAATCTAAATACTGCACGGGTGTATTGTTTTTATAGTAGCCAAACTGCTGGGGAAGATATCCTATCAGATCACGATATTTTTCTCCCATTTTCTGAATATCTACACCATCATACAAAATTTGTCCATCCGTAGGAAATAACAGGGTTGTGATCATTTTAATCAATGTGGTTTTTCCGGCACCATTTGGTGCCAGCATTCCATATAAACCGTTGTCCAGTTCCAGGGAGATATCCTCCACTGCACAAAATTTTCCATAATTTTTACTAATATGCGAAAGAGTAAGCATCTTTTTTTTCCACCTTTCCAATATAAATCATAAGTCCAATAAAGCAGCAAACTGCGGTAATTCCATGTATTGCAATTGGTATGTCTTCCAGTAAGATCTGCACCAAAATTTGATCTAATCGGACAGATACAACAGCCATCACTGCCCAGATACCAATCAAAATGCCAATATAATAGCTTTTCGATAATTTATGGTAGAGATAGAGAGAAGCGGTTGCAAATAAAAACATACTGCTGACTCCCACTGCGCCAATTTTCCATAAATACTGCCCTTCATATCTGTTCATTACAAGGTTTAAGCACAAATTGCATAACATGATAATAATACTTGCATAAAACATTCGAAGACTGACAATATAGGTTCCCGAATAATGCATGGAATTTTTTAGTTCAATTACCCCTTCCTGCTCATCCAGCCAGCAGGACAGGAAAGAAAATATCAGGTAACAGATTGGAAACTCTAACAGGGATAAAGCCATTTGTGTGTTTGTGTCGTGCATTAGTGTTTTATTTACCAAGCATAAGCCTATATACACAAATGCGGTAACCAGCCATGCGCTTTGGCAATGATAAAAAATCGTTTTGATTCCCGGTCCCCAGTAAATATTTTTTACCTTTTCCCATAAACTTTGTTTTTTCGGCATTGCTTTTGCCAATATGTATTCCCGTTGCTGTTTAATCTCTTGTTCGGAAGGATATTCCACTTCCATCTGAGAAATTTGATGAAATTCTGTTTCTTTATTCATCCATTGCCACCTCCTGTTTGATTTTCTTTAACATACTATAAAATCTGGTTTTGACCGTATTTACAGATAAATGCAAATCTTCCGCAATTTCCGTAAAGGTCATCTCCTCAAAGCATTTCTTTTGGAAAATTAGTATTCATTCAAGCTCATATGTTACTACAACTGCCATAATCTGCTGTATCAGTTCTCTTTGAATGATCCGTTCAGACAGATCCTGTACCAGTGCATTGGTCATTTGCTGGGAGAAGGCTTCTTCGGTTTCCTCTCCCTGACTATTCTCGGATGCATACAAAGGCTGTTCCATGGTTGACCGTTTATGAGCAGAGCTTCGATAATAATCCGTAATTTTATTGGAGGCAATTCGATATGCCCATGTGCGGAAATTTGCTTTTTTCTCATCAAAGGAGCCAATCCCCTGTAATATAAGAATAAATATTTCCTGGGTTAGATCCATTGCCAGTTCTCGGTTTCCAAGTTGCTTGTATGCAAATGCATAGATTTCTTTATAGTATCTATCGATTAAAACATCTGCGGCTTCTCTATTCTGTTTCCGTTTGATTTTGCGGATTAACTGGTTGTCCGACTGCATGCATGTTCACTTCCTTTTTTATCCGTTCATAGATATATACGAAATTGGTTGAAAAAAAGTTTTTGGTTTGTAAAAATTTTTTTTAACTATTCAGAGGGTGCAACTGAGTATGTGCAGTTTGTACAGTTGCGCTTGCGGATAAGGTACAAATTATACCCTCTGAACAGTTACATTTTTGTGTTTCATAGGTATGATGTAAAAAAGTTTTCTAACAGATTTCATTGTACCAAGTCACTAGCTGTCGCGCTAGCAACTTAGTACAATTGTTATTTCACAAGAACCTGGAATCATGCTATAATGAACATAATACGAAAGAGCGAAAGATAGAAACATTAAATGGAAGAATAGGGAGGTGAATGCATGAAATCATTTAATACAACAGCCATCTGTGTACCAGAATTACACTACATGGTCGATACTACAGAAAAAATGCAACAGATCGAGAAATTGATTGTACACGGTGATTATTTCACCATCAATCGTGCCAGACAATATGGAAAGACGACCATGATGTATTCGTTATGTCGAAAACTCAAAACGGAGTATCTTGTTCTGATACTTAGTTTTGAAGGGCTGGGAGATGAAGCGTTTTCGGATGACGAGATGTTTGTGAATCAGTTTCTTTCATCTGTGGCTGAGTATTTGGAAGAAACTGACCAATATACCGAACTGCTTGACGAATGGAATCAGCCTGTTGATGCCAAGAAAAAGAAGCTAGATGCCTTTGATCTACTAAGCAAACGTATCACTTGGTTCTGTAAACAGTGTTCGAAGAAGATTATATTAATGATCGATGAAGTGGATAAAAGCTCAGATAATCAGGTGTTTTTACATTTCCTAGGAATGCTGAGAAACAAGTATATCAAACGTGTGGGAGATCATATTCCGACCTTTTGGAGCGTGATTCTGGCAGGTGTGTATGACATCAAAAACATGAAGTTGAAGCTCCGTCCAGATGAGGAAAAGAAATATAATAGTCCCTGGAACGTTGCAGTAGATTTTGACGTGGATATGAGTTTTTCTCCAAAGGAAATCGCAACTATGTTGCAGGAATATGAGGATGATAACCACACAGGCATGGATATTACGGCAATGTCTGAGGAGATTTATAAATATACCAATGGTTATCCTTATTTGGT
This sequence comes from Lachnospiraceae bacterium, assembly GCA_045124315.1. GTDB lineage: Bacteria > Bacillota > Clostridia > Lachnospirales > Lachnospiraceae > CAG-411. Next base: position 16,650 of record JBGVLO010000108.1, on the reverse strand, counting down.
CAGTGCTATATGTAAGTTCATAGCAACATCTTTAAATGCTGTTTGGACAAAAGATAGTGTTATAGCAGCAACCAAGCACATTACCAATAATAAAAGTCCATTAATTGATAGTCTTATAAAGAATTATGAAAATAACTTGGAACTTCAGACACTAATTGATCGAATCGTGTTACAGGGGGAACAATTTCCTTTTACAGCAACGAATCCAACAGTGGACTTAGGCATTACGTTCGGTCTATTTTCTGAGGATAACGGAATACTTCAGATCGCAAACAAAATATTTGAAATTGTTCTTTACAATCATATTATCATGAAAAATTTATTGAAATCTGTTATGGATACACCTGTAAAATCGCAGTTTATCGACAACGGCAAGCTGAACATAATCCGTATATTACAAAAGTTCCAAGAACTCATGAAGGCAGAATACCGCCAGGAAGATGAAGTATTTTTAGAAAAACAGGGGAGACTCCTCTTCTTATGCTTTATCAAGCCTATCATCAACGGTACAGGCTTCTACTATGTAGAGCCCGAGACTAGAAATAACGAGCGTATGGATCTGGTCATTACCTATGGTGGCGAGGAACATATCATAGAGCTTAAAATATGGCATGGCGAGGAATATCGTAAAAAAGGCATTGCACAGTTGGAGGAATACTTGGATAGTCGGAATGCTGACAGGGGATATCTGCTTAGTTTTTCCTTTTTGAAAAATAAGGAATATGTATGCAGAAAATTGGATAAAAGCGAGACAATGAAAGATATTTTGGAAGTTGTAGTGTAGAGAACAGAATATGTAATGTAAAAGAAGCAGAAAGCTGTGGAGAATTGTCCATAAGCTTTCTGCTTTTTATATTTCCAATCGAAATATAATCAAATATTTACCGACATGTTCCATACACTCTGCACCAATCATACCACCTGAATCAGTTATATTTTGATGAAGAGAATATAAGCCGTAGCCATGAGGAGAACCATTTTCTTTTGTTTCATTTCACTTAGACGTATAGCCTTTCTGAAAGAAATGTTTAATATCAGAAGGTGATACAAGTTGCAAGGAGAGGTTTCGAATTTCAAATTGAAAACGACCTTGATCAGAGGAAATACAAATATAAATTCTATCTCCTTCTTTGGATGCTTCTATGGCATTTTGGGTTAATATGCTGACATAATCAGCAAGCTGGTATTCAGGAACGCTGCTCCTTAAATGAAAAGTGCGTATTAAACTATCAATGCTACAGCCCTCTACTCTCTGGCAAAACGATACGAATTCTGGTTCCTAACTGCGTGCGGGACAGGATTTCAAAATGTCCCTCATGCTTATCCACAATCCACTTTGCAATGGAAAGCCCCAATCCGGTTCCTTTGTATTTTCTTACATCATCTGCACGATAAAATCGTTCAAACATATGGGAAACATCCTCCCCCGACATACCGATTCCGGAATCCTGCACCTGTAAATACACCTGCCCATCCTGATACTTCCCCACACTGAGGCAAATTTCTTCATTTTCAGGGGTATATTTGGCAGCATTATCTAAAAGCACACGGACAGCCTGTTTTATCATTTGATCATCTGCAGTAATGTAAAGTTCTTCTTGTCCACGAAAACGATACACATGCTCTTCATCAATTAAAATGGATTCCTCGTAAATCTCCTGCATTAATGTAGAAACAGAAAGACTCTTAAGCTCCAGTTGCAATTTTCCACTGTCTCCCCTTGCCAAAAACAGCAACTGCTCTACCAGCTTTTTCATATGCCCGGATTCCCGTTGCAACGCTGCAATGGATTCGTCCAACACTTTCTCATCTTCCCTTCCCCATCGGGCAATCATGTTAATATACCCTTCTATGACCGCAATCGGTGTTCGAAGCTCATGAGAAGCATCATTTACAAATCTTGCCTGCTGGCGATAAGCCTCACGCATTCTTTGCAACAGATTGTTCATTGCCACTTCAATTCCCTGTAATTCACTGTCCCCGAACGATAACATCTGCTCATCCTTTGGAGATACATTAGAAATGGCATCCTCGATCAAGTGATATTTGTCCTCGGTGAATGCAAACCGGCTCAATTCATCTGCACGCAGAGCAATCTCATTGATCGGTTCTAAAATTTTTGAAATCCTTGTTTTTTCCTTGTGAGCAGAAAACAGAAGTCCCATCATCTGTATACAAAAAAGAGTGCCCACTGCAATTCCTAAGAAAAATAAAATTGGACAGATGTCATAAGAGAACAAAACCTGCTCATTGGGATCCATAACAATATACGTGCATTCCTTAATTTGTTTCCAATGCCTTACCACTCGAATACATTCTCTGGAAAATCCACCTACTGCCTCATATTCCTTGCGAAGGATCTCTCCAAAAAACAACACTACAAAAAGAAGTATATCCATCTTGACATATACTTCCAACTGTTTTCCCGTCACTCTCCACTGCAATCTTCTGGCAATAGAGGACATTCTCTTCGCTTCCCTTTGCTCAATATTTTTCGCCATATTTCTCTCCTTTGAATCAATGTCATTTGCTTAAGCCTTGAACTTTTACGAAGGGGTTGGAATATGAATAATCTTATGCTATGGGGGATGGATATTTTTTTATAACGTATCCAACCCCACGCACAGTTTCTATCATTTTCACACCATACACTTCATCAATCTTTGTGCGCAAATACCGTACATAGACATCTACCACATTGGTCTCGCCCATGTACTGATATCCACATACACGCTCTAACAAAGTGTCCCGTGATAACACAATATCCTGATTTTCCAGCAATGTTTTCAGCATAAGAAACTCTCGGTTCTTCAAAGAAATCTCTTCTCCGTTGTATTTTACCTGATGTCTCGCTTCGGAGAGAGTAAGAGGGCCCCAAACCAGTTCATCCCCCTGTACCTCTGCAACACGAATCACATTTGCAGTTCCATGCAGTTTCAATGCCACACGAATCCTTGCCAGTAACTCTTCTATGGCAAATGGCTTGGTTATGTAATCCACTGCTCCTGCGTCCAATCCGGCCACTTTATCCATAACCGCATCTCTGGCAGTAAGCAATATGACCGGAGTCGTATTCTCGCTCTGCTGTAATCTGCGCAGAACCTCCAAGCCATTTAGCCCCGGAAGCATAATATCCAGAAGCAATAAAGAAAAATTCTGTGACAGGGCTATGTCCAATGCATCTCTTCCATTGTCCGTTCTCGTCACCTCATATCCTTCATGAAGCAGCTCCAGTTCAATAAATCTTGCTAATCCTTCATCGTCTTCTACTACTAAAATATTTGCTCCCATCTTCTATTCCTCTTTTCCTAGATTATAACTATTCAAAACCTCTCGTGCATGCCGGGACAATGTATCTAATTGTTCTGTTATATGATATTGGGGGCAAAAGGTATTTTTGCCTCCCCAATGATACCTACGAATTGCTTGACTGGTATCATCATATAGGGTTCTGAATAATCACCTTTTTATTTATTATACTCGTTTTTGATTTTGTCTGCCAAGTCATTTCCTTTTTCCATTGCTTCATTAACTTTCGAAAGATCATTTTTTCCTACGAACTGGTAATGACAATCAAAGAAAAATGCTACGATCATCAACGGTACAATACAATGCCATCCGCATAATAATAGAAGAATAAGTGCCCAAACCGGCATACGGAACATTTCCTCTCCGTGACGCACTACACGGAAATAATTGTCTTTGCTCATCTGCCAGCTCTTTTTCACAAATTTTTTGAACTTATCCCAAGTGCCCTCTTTCTGTCTCTGCTGCTGTTCATATACCGTAGCCGGCACCGAAATATATTCGGTCTGCTCCTCATAGCTGGTTGTATAACTGCTGGTATCCGGCTCAGGAACTTTTCCTTCCTTCTCCAATGCCACCATAGCTTCCAGCAAATCCCAATTGTTTTCCTCAAGTGCCTTCTTTGCCTCATCATAAGATACATTTGCTCTTTCTCTTAATTTTTCTACTTTTTCTAACTGATCCATAATTCTCACCTTTATCCCTTTCTTTGTGATTTCGTGTTACAGTTCACATACCTGTGAACAGTAACGATTTCGTTTCTTCATTTGGTTATCTTTTGTCCTTAACCATGTATCTATCATAAAATAGTTTTCTTAAAATGACTTTTACAAAACATTAAGTTTAGATTAATTATTTGATACCAGGGTCAAAAGGTCTGAACCCACATGAGCTCGCTCATATGTGGGCGAATGACCTTGGGACCCGCCAAACAGTATAACACTATACGAATGTTTGTAGAATTGCGAGAGCTGTTGGCAGCGTAGCAATTCGTAGGTATCATTGGGATCAAAAGGTATTTTTTTATATAGCAAAAAAGCACCCAGACTCAGAACCTCTGAATCTGGATGCCTCATCACTAATACCCCTTGTACCCCTAAGGCTAAAGCCTAACCAGCATTAAGACACATGCACTCCCCCACTTTGCCTCGGCAATACAATACAATTTCTCTTAACAGCGGATCCTGTATCTGCTTCATCGTCTCTTCCTGTTGCTGTCCATATGGTACATAACCGCCCTGATTATTTACACTCCCTATCATGGCATAACAACCATCAATGGCATAAATCTCGTAACCAATGTAATCTCTGCCATCTGCACTCCAACGACACAATACCTGGTAACGATCCTCCCCTTCCATTCCAGTCACAACAAATGCTGCGTATGGGTTTTCACCTAATCTTCTCATTCGCATAAGACGTTCCCCCTTTCAGGATCATTGTAAGGTCATGCTATTCTGATACTGTTCCCCCCCAAGAACAATCATCAGAAAGAATTACCCCCTCTCAGTAACTGTTATGATATGATTATAATACATTTTTTCAGAGATTCCCACAAAATACCAAAAACTTAAAAAAAATTAAAATTATCTTAACATTTCTATTTTATTTGTAATCTTTTCATCTGATTATTCCTTTAAAATCAGCCCTACCGGACAATGATCCGAACCCATCACGTCTGCGTATATCAAAGAATTCTCAATTTTATCCTTCCAGTCTTTCGAGACGACAAAATAGTCAATACGCCATCCAGCATTTTTTTCTCTGGCTTTGAAACGATACGACCACCAGGAATAGGCTCCCTCTTTTTCTGGATAAAGCATACGAAAACTGTCTACAAATCCGGCTTCCAAAAGGGCTGTAAACTGGTCCCTTTCCTCTTGTGTGAAACCGGCATTTGTCTTGTTTGTCTTCGGGTTCTTAAGATCGATCTCATTATGCGCCACATTCAGATCACCAGTCATAACCACTGGCTTTTTCTTATTTAACTCACATAGATATTCTCGAAAATCCTGTTCCCATTCCATTCGATAATCCAATCTTGCCAGTTCATTTTGAGAATTTGGTGTGTACACTGTCACAAAATAAAATTCCTCGAATTCCAGGGTGATCACTCGACCTTCCTTGTCGTGCTGTTCGCTTCCTATGCCATAAGACACATTGAGAGGCTCCACTTTTGAAAATACTGCGGTTCCGGAATAGCCTTTCTTTTCCGCATAATTCCAGTAACAGTGATACCCTTCCGGTGCAAAATCAATCTGCCCTTCCTGCAATTTTGTCTCCTGCACACAAAAAATATCTGCATCCATTTCCTTAAAAACTTCTTCAAACCCTTTTTTTACACAGGCTCGCAATCCATTTACATTCCAAGAAATTAATTTCATTTTCTTCCGACTCCCTTCTGCCCTAGCAGTGTCAAGTTACTACCTCTTTAAAAATATCTGGTTCGTCAATTTGCATTACCTCCAAAATGTAACACAATTCCTGCTTACGGTCAATTGAAATAAACACTGTTGCTTCACTCCTTGTTTTTCCAATGAAATTGCCTTATACTTTTCTTATAAAGTAACGGTTCAGCCGGGGGCTGTCCTGTTACGATAACTACCGAGAGGAGGCGGTCATATGCCATTGGCGCAAACAGAATTTTACACAGAAGAAGATTACTACAATTTACCGGAAGATGTTCGGGCGGAACTGATAGACGGATACTTGGTTTATAACCAGGCAGCTCCTAGTAGAATGCATCAAACTATATTCGGATGCAGGAGTTCGTGAATACTGGATCGTGGACCCTTCCTAATGTTGCATTTAGTATAACACAAAAGAATTGGGTATGAAAACAGTTTGTATTAAGTATAGTAAAAAAACCCTATTTCTCCGCTATATAATATTTGGTCAACCGTTCTTTTGCATCCTGAAAAGCAAGTAATAATTTTTCACTATCTGCATAAAATTCAATAGAAGAATCATAATAGGCATTTTTTGCCGGAACCACCTGGTCCGAGCTTTTTGTCAAATTATAGCAACCAAACCACATATTCCCGGCTTCTGTATATATTTTATGAGTAGAATATATATTTGTCTCGGACGGCTTGCAAAACAGTAAATACTCACAATCGGTCTGCATAAAGGATCGATTCATGCCGGATAATTCCACTTCGTCTTTCTTTTTTTTGTAATGCAATGTAGAATGTAATCCATTTCTTACCCATATGGTGTCAGCAGTCTCTTTTCCCTTGATTACCTTGTTAATCCTTACTTCCTGTAAGATCAATCCCTGATTAAAATATATATTTCCAGTGGGCTTTACTATAAAAACATTTTTGCATTTTTTTGATTTCTTCAATTGTTCTTTACCAAATTGGGTGATATCTTTTTCACTCCAACCTTCTATTGATTCTACATAAGTCACCTGTATCTTTTGTTTTTGCAAGTCCTCTAAAGTCATTTCATTCGTTATAGGTGCATAAGAAAACACCTGACTCTTTATGAAGGGTGCAAGTATCATTGTCAGTAGGACAAATACCAGCACACCACATAATACATATACTCTTTTATTTTTCATTTTGTGTCCTTTCTGGATATAATGTCCCCTCTTCAATCTGGTAGATTTCATCACATAACATATCAATATCTTCGCGATTATGACTGGAAAGACATACGATACATCCACGTTCCTTTTGCTCTTTTATCAGTTGCCGTATGATGCCTACGCCTTCTTTATCCAGTGCATTTGTAGGTTCGTCCAATAACAACAGTTCCGGTTTTTCCATTATGGCTTGTGCAAAAATAATCCTCTGTCTCATTCCCAAAGAATATTTCTGGATTTTACGTCTGTCTTTTGGATCAAGCCCTACTGCTTTTATGACTTCTTCAATGTCCTTAACTGTAACTCTTTTGTTAATACTTGCTAAAAGTTTTAGATTATCCATTGCGGAAAATTCAGGGTACATTCCTGCATTTTCAATTACTACTCCGATTCTTAATGGAACCTGTTTTCCAAAAATATATTCTACTCCATCATATTTCAAACTACCAGAATCCCGATTTACCAGACCTGCCAGTATTCGAAACAACATTGTTTTTCCCGATCCGTTTTTTCCAACAAAGCCGTAAATTTTCCCTTCCTCAACAGAAAAAGACACATTTTGCAAAATAATATTTCCATTCAATGTTTTCGATAGATTCTCCACTTCTATTACGTGCTTCATTTCAAACTCTCTCCTTGTCTTGATTAATACCTAAGTCCATTTTTCTTATTTTTATCCATATGCAACATATAAACACAATACAAACAAGTATAAAATATAGAATGCCACATAGTACATGAGCATCGGTAAAATTCCAACTGATGTAAATATTAGACATGGGATTTAGGATGTGAAACCATTCCCAGTCCATTTCTCTTCTCTGTTCCATCAATGTGAGTGCACTGCTAAAAAAAACAATACTGTAATAACCTACAATTCCAACTACACTTCCCTTGTAAAGTCCAATATAGTTAATTGCCAAAACACTGACATAAAAGAAGAAAAACAACATAAAGTATACACAAAAGAACATCTTGATATCTTCCAGTGTAATTGCAGCAGAAGATTCTACTATTGCATTTCCTGCATACATGATTAAGACCAGCCCTACACCAATCATTCCCCATACGAAAAGATTTCCTAACTTTCGTATGTACCAGGTGCTTCTGTTTTTATATCTGGTAAACAGATATTCACAATTTTCCTCAATGTCTTTTACGAAATGCTGCGAGAAAACCAGCGTAATATAAATAATAGCAATCAGGCTCAATACAGATACCGTATAGTCCATTTTCTCTCTTGCATAACTGCCACCAAACAAATGGGATAAAAATACGGTGGATACCGGATCCTTCGTTCGCGTTTTCATTCCAATAAAAAGATCATATCTCCATAAAAATACAATCGGAAGAACCAATGCCATGCTTCTGATTTTTTGCTTTGTATCAGATGTTATCATAATTCATCCCTCTTTGTTTGCCTTCTTATAATTCCAACAGCGACAATAATCTCCAGCAACAAAAAAATACCAAAAATAATATAATCTTTTCCATTGGCTATTATCCTGTTTGCAAAATAATCTGTTGGTTTTAAATCCACATAAACAGACGATAATATTCCATCATAGGAAAACCGGTTAAGTGCAATACATAATTGAAAAATCAGAAAATTCACGATCAACATATATATATAATTTTTCTTTAACACTAATGAAAGTGCATAAATAAACATCCCCATAATTCCAGTTCCAATACCAGTAATAGCTGCAAATATCACATTGTATAACTGAGGAGAATCGATGGCAATTTGTTTTAGAATCATTCCATGATGAAGAACTTTTTTTAGGAAGCCACTTCCTGTGATATAGGAACTCCAATTGGATGTACCAACATGTGCTAAGGTAATATAATCATTCCCATTTACCGGGAAAAATGCTCCATTCAGACCTATATTGATGATCAAGGGAATAAAAAAAACAAGAAAAACAGAGAAAAAACAAACACATAACTGTGCAAAATAGTATACTTTTCTTGTTCCTCTCACCTGTACATAATGCCTCATTCCAGAACGCACCTCAGATATGTAGGAGAATCCATAAGGCAGCACTATGAGAAATGGCAGGAGCATAGACAGATAACTCCATATAAGCCCATTATAGTTTCCTATGTACAAGGTATCCGCTGAAGGTAATTCATAACTGTAATACCCATAATACTTCCATACCTGATAAAAAGGCATTCCTATAGCAAAACACATCATGCCAAATAAAGTAATCCAGAAAAGTTTCTTTCTTGTCATGACAGAAAAATTATATTTTATGTACGTCCAAAGCATAATTACACCTCTAATCTATTATCAATCATGTATATGTCAATAATCTTCCTACACCTACTGTTTAAAACACTCACTCCCCACTATTTCAACCCGAAAGGTAGAATCTGGATTTATGACATTCAAATAAATTTCTCCTTCCGGACGGAGGGTTGCCATTGATGTAATTGTTTCATTGATTTTGTATTTGTCTGCTGCTTTCCCATCTTTGTATTCATATCGATAAATATAGTTTCCATCCATGCTATACACATATTTTTCGTCCATCCAAGAAAACATTCCATTTAAATAGTTTTGTACTTTAGTTACCTTATTTGTTTCTGGTGTTATTCTATATAACGCTCCATTTGCAGTTTGATAATAAAAACAATTTTGGAATGCCTTCATTTTCAAACAACTTTGTTCCGATATTTTTTCATTGTCTCCTGTATTTACATTGTACATCCATATGTTGTAATCTTTGTTGTTGATATACAAAAGATACCCATTTGCGTAAGAAATGCTTTCCTCTGCAATTTGATTCAATATCACTTTGTCACTTTTATTCCGAATGTTATACTGCATTAAATTTTGATTCTCAATATGATAATATAGCTCCCCATCTACCCAAGCACATCCACCAGTAGCCTCTTTGATTATATCGCGCATATTTCCCGCATGCTCTGATACAATATTTAGATAATCCTGTCCATTAGCACTAACTGTATTTTTCTTATATAAACTCTTACTTTCGCCAGAGTACAAATCCAACTCTATAACCTCATATTCCGAATATTCCTTGTTTTTTCGATAGTATAGTTTATTTCCTTGCACATTTAGTAAAGTAATCGTTTCCTTCTCCTGTTCTAAAAAAAACGGATCTTGAAACAAATCAGTTCTATTTTTTTCGTTATATATGGAATACTTATTTTGTGAAGCACTAATGATACCAGCATCAGAAACAAAAAACTCCCCAAATGTAATCGTATCAAAGTATGTCGATTCCCCTGCCTTTTCATTAACTCCGCAAGATGTCATTGTGAGTATTACACCCAATAACGGCAAAAAACAGCTTCTCTTAACCGTTCTTATCAAAATTTTTACAATGTTTTTTTGTTGATAGAGAAAATATCCTAACATCACGCATAGAAACATAACAAATCCAGAGCATAGAATTCGTTCCAAAACTTGTGGCATAGTATACATAATCTTATCTCCTTGATCAGACGGATATCCCAATAGGAACCCTTGTTCATCCAAATAAGCTGTAGGCAACGGTAAATTACAGAGCCATTTTGTAATTTCCATATATATTGGTAAAATACATATAACGACAGTAATCACAATTGCATACAAACTTTTTCGCAAAAGGACAGAAAAAAGCATTAGAATCGTACTAAAAAAACAAGCCCCTAAAAGAGTCAGCAACAAACTAATTACCGCACCAAAGCCTATGGATACCTTCCATTTGCATGCCTTGAATATAGATAAGCTTTGTATTGGTACATTCCACTGCCCAAGGCCAAATCGTATATGGCAAACGACCAAATCTTCCAACCAAAAGAGTATTGTAAATAGGCAAGACAAGAACATTCCCACACCAATTTTACAGAAATAATATTTTGCGTTTCCATATCGTGTTACACGATTAATCCGGTACATATCAGTCTCATAATCCCTACAAAAGATAACAGGAACATTAAGAATTAATAAAAATAGCAACCAATAATTGATAGAACGGTTTCCAAAAAATTGATTCCATCCATTTTCGTACAAAAAGAAACGATTTTGCACATCCTCCTCCACATATGCCTTTTGATCCTGTATAAGTTCAAACTTTTCATTTAGTTCTCGATATTCCCCATTTTTTTTTACGATTTGCCAATAATTTTCCTTTGAAAGAGTCCCTGATACTTCCAGTTCTCCCGCCTTAGCAATCTCATTTCTTTCTTTCGAAAGCTTATCTTCTATTTCCTCAAAATAACATGATGTTTCTTCTGTCCATGCACCTTCTAGTCTATCCATAAGTTGCATATACTGTGCTTTCTTTTCTTCAATTTTCACATCAACATATATATTGGCTGGCTCCATCCAAATTTTGTAACATCCTGCTATAACAAGCAATAGTAATGTTACTAATAAAATATGGCTTTTCTTCATACATTTTTGTAATTCCTGTCCAAACATTTCCAAGTATTATCCCTGCTTTCTTTTCTATATATCCGAAATTTTTACGCGAGTTGATACATTTTGCTTTGTCCCAATATACAAAATTAATACAGACAACAAAAGAACACCTGCTGCTGTCAGCGTAGTTACAATTTCATAATCGTAAAATGGTGTTTCAAAACAATTAACAAAAGTAGTTTTTTTAATTAATTCCTGTCCATTGCACAAAGAAATAGGATTTATGAACCAATTAGTCTGTATACAAATCACTACAAAAACAACATATATAGCAATCGAAAATGCAACAGTTCTTACCCCATTCAGACAACAATCATACATTACAAAAGTTATGAGTGCAAAGAACAGTACAACCAGATATCGTTGCATCATCCATATACCCAAATATGCAATTATGGAACATCGCAATGGAGAATTTTCATATCCAGTCATGCTATAAACTGGGTTTTTCCAATTATCAATCAATCCATATTGCATCTGTAGCACACAACAATCCCAGAATATAAATATTCCTACAACAATAGCACAAAATATTGCAATGCTCCATAATTTAGCTTGTGTTCTTCTCCTATTTCCAAAAGAAACCGTCTCCAAGATTTCATACATGTGATGATCCTGTTCCAACACCAAAACACTTCCCACTACTGTTATGACCAATAATATCATGAATATTGTAGAAAAGTCATACGAAAATAGTGCATTTGAAACCTTACAATTATAATAATTTTTAATTTCTCTTCCTAAAAAATTATGGTAAATCATATTATTTTTCTTCAATTCATAGGAAACATTTCTACTTTCATACAATTGCGCATTCTGTTTAGCTTTTTCACAGATTTTTGCAGCATATTGTTTATAGTCATATGCTTTCTTCATATTTTCATAGCATGATGAAAATATATTATAATCTCCCATTATGTAACCAGTATATGTTCCTTTTTGATTTCCTGCTGTACTATATTCCCCAGATTCTATCAGTTGGCTATATTTTTCTACGTTATCAATAAGAAATAGAACCTTTTCTTCTGTAATATTTCCTGCCAATTTATGATAGATTGCCTGCTCACCTTTTGTAGTGTCATTAATCCCAAAATAGGTGTGCGTCATTTTATAGGCATCCGCAATCAAAAAAAACACAAAAAGTCCCCAAATAAATTTATTTTTTCCTATTTTTTTGAGTTCCCAATATATCGCTTGTAGCATTACTCTCCTCCCTGGCTAAAAAACAATTCCAATTCTTCAACAAGTTCATCTGATTGTTTTTTTACAATGATATTTCCGTCATGAAGCAACAGCACATGGTCTGCCATTCGCTCAATATCTGGTATAATATGTGTTGCCAATAAGATGGTCCTATTAGATGCCAGTTTTGTCAATGTATGTCGAAAACGTATCCTTTCAGACGGATCTAGGCCTGCTGTTGGTTCATCCATTATCAAAATTTCTGGCTCATTTATGATTGCCTGTGCGATTCCAATTCTTTGACGCATTCCCCCAGAGAAACTACCTATTTTTTCATTTGTATACTCGGTTAAATTCACTTGCTCCAACATTTGTGCAATCTTTTGCTCCTGCTCTCTTTTGGGTATTCCCTTCATAACACACATATATTTCAAAAATTCTTTTGCCGTAAATTCAGGATAAAATGTAGTGTATTGTGGCATAAATCCAAGATTTTCACAATACGCACTCTTTTTGTTGCTAATTTCCATACCGTTGTATAAGACTTTACCTCGATCAGCATCTAAAATTCCTGTTATAATATTGATGAGTGTTGATTTTCCTGCTCCGTTTAATCCCACCAACCCATAAATACCGTGCTGAAATTGCATATTTACTCCTCTAAGCACTTTCTTCTTTCCAAAAGATTTCTCAATCTGCCTTAACTCTAACATCCTGCTATCCTTTCTGTGAAGATAGCTGTCCCTAACCATGAACAGTCTCCTTCGTAATTACACTCATTTTCTTTATTTTTAATATCGCAACCATTCTGTTTCTAATGCCTGTTCGCCAAAATAGAATCCCAGTAACCGTTTCTCTTCTAAAAAGAACAAAGCCCCCCAGGATATTTTCGTATTAGAATTGGTATAGATTCTTGCTCCATCTCTACTTCTATAAACAGAAATCGTATACATAGACTCCTGTCCTTTTCCTCTATTTTGAGATAACGTCCAAATAAGAGATGCATCCAAGGAGAACCCCATCTTTCCATCCTTTCTATTTTCAAGATGGGTACTTGTTAAGCTACCATCTTTATGAATACAATAAATATCTCCGTCTGTTTCTTCAACACAATCATCATAAAAATAGGCTTCTTCTCCACTCATGTAAATATTTGTTTTCCCAGTTTGATACACGATTTCTTTTTGCTCACCTAGTGTTATTTTTCCAATACAATTTAATAATTCTCCGCTGCGCTGCTGATTACGGCTATACATTCCAGTAAAATATAGCTGTTTCTCGTTTTCCGAAATTTTTAGACAAGTGATATCCGCAACCTTCGTAACATCCGAAAACTGTATCAATTGCTTTTCTTCGTTTCCTTGATAATCACATTGTTTCAAACACATTTTCCACTCACTTCCGTATGTATCAACATATATGATTTTTTTTTGTTTTGGTAATAAAGTAAAAGCACGAGTAGTCACTTCTTCACCTAGTATTATACGATCAATTACCTGCATATTTTCATCTATGACCATAGCTTGTAGTTCTTCTGGCACACGGTAACAGTTCCTACCTTGACAAATCACAGTATACTTTCCAACTTTTTCCACATTCATATTAGCATCAAAATAATTTTCCTTAAGTTGCAACTTTATCTCTTCTTTTTTCAAATCCAATATAGACAAGTTATATTCTTCATTTTCCTGAAACACACAAGCTAACAAGTTTTCTTCTAAACAGTAAATATTTTCACAATTGTGTGTATTCAAATAATTCTCCAAAAAATTTTTTTCTGTGGAATTTGTTATGCTTTGTTCTATGTTTTTAGTTGCAGATACAATTTCCTTTTGGGGAGGATCCAAATCTTTCTTTGTTTGTCCGCATGCTGTAATCAACAAAATCATAAATAGATTCAAATACATTATTTTTTTCATAAACAACTTCCCCACCCTTTTACTTTAATGTATAGTTTTCTGATTTATCCCACATAAAGTTTTCTTCTGGTATACCGTTATCCGAATATGGACAAAAAAGCACATACATACAACTATTTTTTTCATACTTCTCTCTTGAAAAATCCATTTCCACTTTTGCCATATCCTTGTCCGTCAATGTTACATCCGCATAACAAGATCCATGAAAAGCGGGATATGGTTTATTGTTTACCATACAACAGATACGATATTTTGAAACCGTTCCACCTGCACTATACAAATAGACCTTTTTATTTCCGTCAATACCACTATTTTCCAAAATTTCTCCATCTTGTTCAAATAAATCGATTTTTTCATTTTTTAACTTATTTTTAGTCTTTCCATCTATATCCTCATATATATATGTATCTAACACACCTTCTAAAAAAGGTACACGTTGGCAATCTTGAGAAATTGAAACTTCTCCCTTTGTGGCATTTACATGTAACTTCCAAGTATTTTGCACACTCATTTGCAGATGCTGCATATAACTATATTCTGCATCTTTTACACGATATTCGGGATCTTCAATAGAACCTAGATACAGTGTATGTTCTGATCCGTCTATTCCATATTCTGGTGTGAGTTTAATTTGGATTTTTGTTTCCTTTCCTTTTTCGCTTCCATCCTCTATATCTACAGGTACTAAGTAATCTTCAGTTCCATTTACAGAGTATTTCTGCGCAATACCATCTATAAAAACAAGCACACCAGCTTGAAATCCAATCCCTGAATTATTATATGATAGATCTAATATCAATTCATTTTTATCAAGAGAAATTTCACAAAGCTCTCTATCATAATTTCGAACACCCCATCCATATAATTTTTCAATTTTTGCTCCAGAATTTTCTATCTGTTCTAAATCAAAAGGATTTTCTTCTTCCACAACCGAAATCGTAGAATCAGGTGATACAGATATGTTGTCCGTCCTCCCACATGCAGACAATATTGTCATAGTAATAATACAAATGATTGCATAAATTCCTTTTATTCTAGTTTGTTTCATATAATATCTCCTATAAATAACTATTCAGAGCGTCCTAATTCCTATAAACGCTCTGAATATCTACATTCTCACTTAATACTGTAATGACAACGATACAACATATGCATCTTTTTGAATCGCATCACAAGTTCCATAAGTTGTTAATGTTACATTTTTGTATCCCTTAGCATCCGCATGAATCATATCACACTCAGCCGCTGCATAACTTCTCGATAATTGCCAATATGAATTGTCTGAATCCACTTTTTTTCCTGTACTGGTAATATATACAGACTCATAAGCCCTAATCTTTGATACTACTTTATCAGTTGTCGCCGCTGTACATAGTATTTTACCTTCTGCAGTATCGTAATTACCTGTTAAGCTTCCTCTTAGGTATCCATGTGAACCATCTATGTAAGTTGCACCATATCTAGCAGCTGCACTCGCAATAAAACATGGATTACCAGTAATAAACATCACTCCACATAACCCTACGCCTAAACTTCTAACAATTTTTCTTTTTAAATTTTTAAGTTTCATAATCATAAATCTCCTTACGTCTTTTCAAGCATTCCCTATAAAACAACCAAACAAGGAATGCAGTAGTTAGTTACTCTTTAAATTTAAATCTCCAAATATGATTTAAATGCAATCAATGATAACTATCCGTCCTATTTTATAGTCATCGGACTAAAACAGTTCCAAACATTGTCTTTAAGTTTTTTTTGATCTCATTTTTTCTAATTTATCACTTGACAATCTCCCTATTCGTGATAAAATTGGTTAGCTTGTTTACCAAGTGAAACTTGTCTTTTCAAAAAGACGGTTTACAGTTACTTTTTAGACATTCTTCTAAATAAGATTGGAGCTTATGTAGGAGAATGTCTTTTTTTTATTACTCTTCTCTGATTTCCTTCTGATCTATTCTGCTCTTATTTACAATCACAGTTTCCACCAAAAGATATACAATTCTTCTCACGCGTTTGAATTCTTGCATCTATAGTTTACACGAACATAAATCCTATGTCAATCATTATTTTTTTTATCTAGGTATTGTATTAAACATTTTATTTTGATAAAATATCATACATAGAAAGGATGATTCCATATGGCTAATCGAAATCTCTACCGACTTGAGATGCTCTTACTAAAAATATTAGAAGCAGGTGACTGCTACGGGTATGAA
>JBGVLO010000107.1:0-60046 GCA_045124315.1 Lachnospiraceae bacterium | reverse complement strand
CATCTTTTTTGCGATTCTATCACGTTCTCTACTCATACGAACTCCTTTGCGACAAAGTTTTTCTTTTATTTTACTCTATCTGCTTCAAGTTCGCAGTAAATAAGTGAATTTTGTGCGAAAAAATTTTACCTTTCAATGCTGCATTTATACTTCATTTCTTCTCGATTCCCCTATAAATCGCCATATCCGATGCATAGAGTTCAAATAGGGTAACAGTTCAGTCCCCTATATTTCTCTCACATCTGTGCCCATCCTTACGGGGTGTTTTATGTTATCAGAGACAAAGTTTTCGATTACATAAAAAAGAGTCAACCAAAGATTTCTATTCTCTGATTGACTCTCTATTACTTCTCCTATATTACACTAGTTAATCTTCATTATACGGAGTGCTTGTAGGGGTTGGAGTTGCTGTTTGATTTTCATCATATACACTATCCCAATAATTATCCCTATCGAAATTACTTGTAGGGGTTGGAGTTACATACTCATCCTCCCAACCGTAATTTGGAGTACCTGTAGGTCTTAAAGTTCCATTCTCATCATCCCAACCTGGATAATATGTCACTCTTGGAGTTGCTGTTGGCTCTACAATTGGTCCAGAAATCATCAACTTAACGTCTCCCTGTCCCTGTCCATTTGCATACTTAGAAGCAGCATTTGGAATTACCTGTACAAAATAGATCTTACCTGCTTCCAATACAGCTTCAAAATCATGTTTTACTTCATCAAGTGATGGTGTTCTTGTTGGCATTGCTGTTTCTTCTGCATTATCTGTTGCTACTGGCGCTTCTGTCACAAGTTCATACTCATCAGCCGCTGCCGTTCCTTTCGCAACTACTTTTAGGTTTTCATCCAAAATAGCCACCTTTGCTCCACAATTAAGAACAGTAGAGATGTCAAATCCATACTTACCTGCTGTAGCCGGAGTAAACTTCCAAAGGATATCATTTGCTCCAGTTGACAGAATAGTCTGAGCTGTACCAATCTTATCTACACCGTACTCTACCGCAGCTGCTGCCATAGCATCCTTTGTAGCTGCATAAGAAAGATTTGCACTTACCATATTTTCTGTACCTACAGTTATTGTACCGATGGTACGCAGTGTTCCACCAAAGTCTGCACGGACTGCATAAGTAGTAGAACCTTCTAAGAATACCTTATAAGTTCCCTTATTATCTACTTCTGTTGTTACACAGATTCCCTGTGGATTGTAGAAGTATAAGGTTGTATTCTTAATGGTATCCATGTACTGTGATGCAGCATCTAACGATGTACCATTGAATACAGCACCTTCCACTTTATATCTTGCCTGTGAGGACTTCATGGTAACAACCTGATCTTTGTCCTTTACAACAATCTGACCTGAGAAATATTTTCTATTTCCCTTTTCGTCTTCATAGAATACGGAATAAGTATTAGAAGGCAAACTCAAAGCAAATGCACCATCATCGTCAGTAGTAGTAGTGAATGCTACTTGCTCGTACTTATTGGTCTTTGTTTCGAAATACAAAGTTTTATTTCTCAACTCATTATCCGCATTGGAATAGGTCACTTTACCGGATACTGCATAGAACTTCTCCGGTACGGTAATCTGTGCAACCTTATCCTCTTTTCCAACTTTGATTTTTCCAGTCATCTCATACATTACGTCGCCTTGCACTTTCACAGTGTAAGTTCCACTTGGCACAGAAACAGAATATGATCCAATATCGCTACCTGCAGTAGTCAAATTACCACTGATTTCCGTTGTATACGCCTCTGAAATATCCTTTGCTCCCTTTGGAATCAAATACACATCAACACCTGAAATTTTCTGTCCGTTCGTACTCTTTACTGCTCCTGTTGCATTGTATTTTTGCACTACATTTAATGTAATGGTAGATACACATGTCTTGCTAGGATCAAGAACATCTGTTGCCGTTACTTTCAGTGTGTATGTTCCTGCTGCAATAGAATATGGGATACACAATTTTGTATGATTTGCTTTACGCTGGGTAACCGTCTTTGCTGCGTCGTCTGCAATGATATCTGTGGACAAACGAGCACCTTCCAATCCGCCAGCATCCAAAGTAAAGGTATATACTCCGGATCCTCCATATGGAGTAATCGTATAATCTTTTAGATACTTCTTCTCTGCATCCAATGCAGTCTTATTGTACTCATTGTAAGCCACTGCATTTTCTGCATCTTTTTTGGACCATTCAATTTCCTGTTCCTGGTCTGCAACAGCAAGAGTCGCATCGTCGTATACATTGAATTTTACATCAATATTTGTACTTCTGCCAAGCTCGTCCTTTGCAACCATTGTAACAGTTGTTGCACCAACTTCTGTAGGAATACCTTTGATTTCGCTATACTTGTTATCTAAAACCAAACCAGTTGGCAACTTGCTTCCTTTCTTCAAGGTAAACTTCACATTTCCAATTCCATTTTTCACATAGCTATGAAGACAAACATTGGCAACCTCATCTTTTTTCAATATAAATTCTTTCTTCTTTTCTGCAGCATAGAATTCCTGCTTCTGCTGCGTATCTGCGGTACTTACACCAGATGAAAGATTGATGTAATATCCATTCTTTACGGCATCATCCAAATACACACGGTACAATTTCTTGCTTACCTTTACTACTTTCTTTACATCAACCTGATTTGTGTATTTACCAGATTTCTGCTTCTTAGTTGTAGCCGTAATATCTTCTTCTTTTAACTTATTATCTGCTTTTTTCAAAGATAACAAGACACATTTGCTGTCATAAGTATCCATCTTTACAGACTTAAAGTTATCTACCGGCTTCTTAACCGTAATCTTACATTTTAATTTTTTCTTACCAATTTTCGCAATTACAACTGCTTTACCAGGCTTTACACCGGTAATAGTCGCCTCTTCTTTTTTCTTTCCAGTTGTCTTTGTTACTTTCACAATCTTTTTGCTACTTGTTTTCCATTTTACCTTTTTCTTGGTATTTTTCACTTTCAAAGTAGCTGTATCACCTTTTGTAATAGAAAGTTTGCTCTTGCTTAGCTTTACTTTTGCAGCGGCAGTAGAAATTCCTGTATCTGCAATACCGGTTCCACCTACTGCCATTGTAAGTGCCATCGCAAAGGCAATACTTCCCTTAATGAAACTTCTTGATTTCATTAGTCCATCTCCTTTGTCCATATATTCAAATTAGACACCCTCTCAAATAGGAATCTATCACCATTATTTTGCTGTTACTGTGTATTTTGCTGAAAGAACATCTCCACAATAAATACGGAAGTATACCTTTCCTACCGGTAGGGATTCACCCTCATCGTATGATGACCATGACAAACCATCTAAACTATAAGAAATAGAATGGGTATTTGCTCCAATTGTAGCAGTAGTAAGTGTAAGGTCAACATATCTCTGGCCTTCTGCAATATCCATTGTGAAGTATCCATATCCCTTCATACGAGGATCTGTTGAATTCTTTGTACATGTTACCTCAATAGATGCACCGGATACTAAGTTCTGAGGTGTTGTGAAGGAAACAGGTACATATGCACCCACTTTCGCTGTCATCATACCGACTGCCTGTGCTTTTGTGCTTTCCACATACGGTGTAAACACTACATAATAAGATCCAGCTGTCAATACCTGGGTTGTAATATATTTGCACTCGTTATATCCATAGTCCTTACTAATATCTGTCTGATTAATTGTAGTTGTATCATATACACTACCATCTGCACCAATTACTTTTACCGTTCCCATACGATAGTTATCATTGTTCATTGTATAAGTAATATCAAATTCATACTTCTTATCTGTATCAGGTGCAGCTACAGCCGGAACCTCAAATTTGGCAATCATATCGTTATTTCCGGTTGAAACCATAGTATTATCTGCTCCCAATGTAATCTGGGTTGCTTTCGAGAACAACAAATCTCTACTCTTGCTTGTTTCATATTCGAGATCCTGTGCAACATCCGCACCTGCTACATTTACAGTAGCCAATGTATACATCGCATACTCTGTCGATGTGCTTCCACTATTACCATAATTATAGTCATCATCCCAACCGTAATTCGGTGCTGTAGTTGCTGGAGCTGCTGTTACTACTGCAGCATCTCCGCCAACAGATTCCGTACTTCTCTCCGAAGAATTTGGCGTTGCAGTCGGAACTGTATCTGGCGTTGCAGATGGAGTCACACCAGGTGTTGCAGTTGGTTCCACCTTCTCAATCTTTGATTTGTAACGAACCGTATACGCACCATCCGGCAATACAATAGAATAGGCACCTTCTGTACAATTTGTCTTAACACCGTTTACATACTTGTACTCTCCATCTGTTCTCACAGTATAGCACTTACCTTTTGCATCATAGAAATACAAAGTTTCATGTCCAAGCGCCGGTCTCTTTCCGTCAGTTCCTGCTGGTCCTGCATAGAACACACCAGATACCACGCTTCTGTTGATAGAAAGACTAATCTCACCAAGCTCAACATTTGTGTTGTCATTGATCGTAATTGGAGTAGCAAAATATTGTGCTTTCTCATTTTCATCCAGCCAATATGCATTATAGGTACCAACCGGAAGGGATACACTAAACTTACCTGTATAATCTGTCTTGGCACTAAAAACAAAATTTTCGTACTGTTTATTTGAGGTTTCAAAATAAATACGCTCTCCACCAGGTAAAGTCTTTCCATTTGCAAATTTCGCGACACCTGTTGCATTTGCAAAATGAACCGGCATCTGTAGATTTGTAGTATCAACTGCATCTGCGGCAACGGATACTGCTCCATCTAATTGATAAAGTACGCCATTATTTCCTCTTACCTTAACAACATAATCTCCCTTAGGAAGTTCTGCCTGATACTTTCCAGCATCCAGATTTGGCACTGCATATGGTGTCGCTGTAGGCACACTAGGAGCTGCTGTAGCTGCTGAAGCATCTGCTGTTGGAGCTGCAGTAACTGGAGCTGCCACAGGAGAATCTACCAATACAGTAGGAAGTGGTAATGGACCCACTTTTGCAGAATATCCTGCCATGTATTCTTCATATTCAACCTTCGATCCATCAACAAATGTGTACAGTTCACTTTCTACCAAAGCACCTTCTGTCTCTCTGTAATTTCCACCCACAACTTTCCAAATTCTATCGGCTGCTGTATACTGTTCCTTCATATAAGTCTGCTTTCCAATGGTTTCAGCCATAGATTTTGCGTCCTTAGGAATAAAATATACAAGCTCATTTCCCTGCAAAGCAGTTCCCTGGGCATCTGTTACCGTACCACTTACATTGTAATATGCATCTACGGCAAAATTAACTGTTGTAGTGGTAGCACGATTGCCGTCTGCCGCATCCTGAATATTCAATGTATAAGAATGCTCTCCCTCAGCCAATCCATAAGGAATATAGATTGTTGTAGAAGCAGATGGTTCCTGTTCCACTGCGTTTGTAGTCGCATTCAACTTATCTGTTGATAAACGCACGTTAGGATCAGAAGCTGTTAATGTAAACTTATATCTTCCAGATCCTCCCTTAGGAGCTACTGTAACGGTCTTTACATAGGTGTTTCGGTCACCAATTACACCGGCTGTAGTAGCAACCAATGGTTGTACGACCGTGTTCACATCCACCATGTAATCATTTAATGCAATATCATCTTCATCAAATAAGTCTTCCACAGCAAGGGTATTCTCATCATAAGTTTTAAACACGTAATTCACATCTATGCTTCTGCCTGCTTCGTCAGTAGCAACCAATGTAAATTCCGTACTTCCTGCTTCTGTAGGAATACCCTTCAACAGAGCTTTCTTACCGGCAAGTACCATGCCTTTCGGTAATTTGTTTTTCTTTTTCAAAGAAAAGCTAACATTACCAATTGCATTTTTCACATATTTATTTTCTATACTGTCTTTTACGAAAAGTTTTTCGTTTACTGTACTGTCTTTTTCATAAATAATGGTATACTTTTCCTTTTCTGTGTATAACTTTTCTTTATGCTGAATCTCTCTCACATATTTTCCATGAGATACTTTCACATAATCACCATTCTGGATCTCAGAAGTAAGGTATAAATAATAAGTCTTCTGATCCTTTGTAGAAATTGCTTCTACTTTAGGCTGTACGTTATATGTACCTTCTTTGTAATCTTTCACTGCAATCTTTACATCTGCTGCATTCAACGCTGTCTTCTTAGCAAATGTTACAATCAATGCAGATGAATCCAGTGTATCAACAGCAACTGCTTTCAAGTTTGATTTCTGAATAGTAACCTTACAAGTTAATTTCTTCTTACCAACCTTGGCAACGATTGTTGTCTTTCCTTTCTTCATACCTTTAATTGTAGCAGTGTCTTTTTTCTTTCCACTAACCTTAGCTACTGAAGCTATTTTCTTGTTCTTTGAAGACCACTTCACCTTCTTGTTTGCAGACTTCACTTTTAATGTAATTGTACTTCCCTCTGTGAGTGTTGCTTTCTTCTTGTTTAATTTTGCTTTGCCAGCTTTTGCTTTACTAGACTTTTTCTTTGCATTCACAGTAAGTGATGGATAAAATCCAGTAGAAGTTGTAGCCATTGCAAGTGCCATTCCACAAGCAAGCACACGTTTTGTCATTTGGGTATACTTCATCTCGCTCTCCCCTTTTCTTTTTATTCATATAAACATATATGTACTACATATTATAACACTCTCATTGCAAGATGTAAAGTTATTGTTATTTTTTTACAATTTATGAATATAATTTCACAAAAAACGAGGTTGTCTTTTTACTTCCTATTTATATATTGTTTTCTCAATACATATTACTTCAAAAACATCCTTATTTTAGAATAACAAAAAGGAGTTGCGTACTATTTTAGCACAACAACTCCTTTTTACAATTCATGATATTAAATATGAAATTACTGTAACTGAGCAGCAACTTCTGCAGCGAAGTCTGTCTCAACCTTTTCAATACCTTCACCTGTCTCATAACGAACAAATCCGGTAATCTCTAATGCAGTTCCTGTAGCCTTTGCTACGCTTTCTACATATTTTCCAACTGACTGCTTTCCATCTTCAGCCTTAACATAAACCTGGTCTAATAAGCAGATTTCCTTTAATTCCTTGTTAATACGTCCCATTACCATACCATCAATAATCTTCTCAGTAGCATCTGGCTTTTCTTTCATAGCCTGAGCCTTTAAGATTTCTTTCTCATGCTCAATATAATCCTGATCTACTTCATTTCTGCTTGTATACTTTGGATTCAATGCTGCAATCTGCATAGCAACATTCTTTAAGCAAGCTTTCACTTCGTCATTATTCTCAGTTGTCTTAGCCTGTACCAAAACACCGATCTTTCCACCTGCATGGATATAACTTTCAATCACACCATCTTCAGCCTGTAATTTAGCAAATCTACGAATAGTCATGTTCTCACCAATTACAGCGATCATGCTAGCAAGATTTTCCTTTACAGTCTTAGACGCATCTTCAATCCATGCTTCCTCTAAGAATGCATCAACATCTGTAGCTGTTGTAGTTGCAACCTGAGCAGCAACCTGAGCCACATAATTCTGGAACTTCTCATTCTTAGCAACGAAATCTGTTTCACTGTTTACTTCAACGATTGCTGCTGTCTTTCCATCTGCGCTAATATTTGTAGCTACCATACCTTCTGCTGCTACACGTCCCGCCTTCTTCTCAGCCTTTGCCAAACCATTCTCTCTCAAGAACTCAACTGCCTTATCCATGTCTCCATCAGTTGCAGTAAGTGCTTTCTTACAATCCATCATACCTGCACCTGATATTTCTCTTAACTCTTTTACCATTCCTGCTGTAATAGCCATTGTGATATACCTCCATTATTTATCTTAATTTTTAAAAATACAAATCTTAACTATGAGAAATGATGGAATGCCAAAGGCATTCCATCTATTATTTCCTATTCAGTCCCATGTGAAAACCGTTATGAACAATGTTACACATTACTGTTTCGGCAAAATTCACACCAGTTATTGATTAGAACTGAACAAATGTAAAAACATGAATTATTCAGCATCTGCAGCTTCTTCTGCTGCATCCATTTGCTCACCCTGATTTGCTTCGATTACAGCATCTGCCATCTTAGCAACAATCAACTTAACTGCTCTGATTGCATCATCGTTTCCAGGAATTACGTAATCTAATTCTTCTGGATCACAGTTTGTATCAGCAATACCAATCAAAGGAATTCCTAATGTATGTGCTTCCTGTACACAAATTCTTTCCTTCTTAGGATCTACTACAAAGATAGCATCTGGAATCTTCTTCATATCTTTGATTCCACCTAAGTTCTTCTCAAGTTTTTCCCATTCTTTCTTTAACTGGATAACTTCTTTCTTAGGTAATACATCAAATGTTCCATCTTCTGCCATTGCTTCAATCTTCTTTAACTTAGCAATTCTACCCTTGATTGTCTCAAAGTTGGTAAGCATACCACCAAGCCATCTCTCATTTACATAGTACATACCGCAACGCTCTGCTTCAGTCTTAACAGAATCCTGAGCCTGCTTCTTTGTACCTACAAAAAGAACTGTTCCACCATCTGCAACGATATCCTTGATTGCATTGTATGCTTCATCAACTTTACCTACAGACTTCTGAAGATCGATGATATAAATACCATTTCTCTCTGTGTAGATATATGGAGCCATCTTAGGGTTCCATCTTCTTGTCTGATGTCCAAAGTGTACACCTGCTTCTAATAACTGTTTCATTGAAATAACGCTCATAATTTACCTCCATTGGTTTTGATTTCTTCCATAGAGATCATTTCTCTGTATAACCCGTAGGCACCAATACAAAGATCACTCTACGTGTAATTTACTCATACCGTCATAGAATAGCATAGTCAAAGAAAAAAAGCAAGCATTTCTTAAAATTTGTTTGGTGCAATCATTTTTGCTTCATATTATATGATGGATTGTTTATGATACAACAAAACAGATGTGTTAATCCATTCACTAACACACCTGTCCTGTTAAATGCAGTAATCACTCCAGTCTCCATTATCTGGAGCTGTACAACTATTTCGAACCACCAGTTTTCCTTCCAATTCCATCCGAATATTTCCCTTATGTTTTCCTTCCATTCGATCCACAAGTAATTGCAGAGCAAACCGTCCCATGTCTTCTTTTGGCAATTGCACTGTAGTCAACATAGGCTTTGTATACTGGGCCGCTTCAATGTCGTCCGTTGCAATAATGGAAGGTCGGTAAAAGTTTCGACGTTTTCTTCCAAGGCACTTCAGTGCACCAATTGCTGCAATATCATTGGCAAAATAAATGGCAGTAGGAGGATCCTTTTTCTTCAGAAACTCTTCCATCACGGCCAGACCATTGGCTTCCGTAGGTTCTAAATCCATTACCCATTCCTCATTTAGATCCAAATTATTTGCTCTTAATACATCGGTATATCCCTTGTAACGAGATTCCTGATTGCATTTTCCCACATATCCGATTTTGGTATGTCCAATAGAAACAAGGTACTCCACTGCAAGAGCCGATACTTTTCGTCCATCACATAAGACTTCGTCCACCTGGAAATTGGTAGAATTCCGATTCACCGATACAATACTTTTATATTTATTTTTCCACATCTTTATGGCATCAGCCTGGCATTTTCCAATGATGATCAATCCATCATTCTTTCCTTCCGTCTCCTCAAATAACTGTTCAATTTTTTGTTCTGCAAGACTGCCTCTACACTTTTTCTCATCGGAAAAGAACGGTTCGTACCATACTTTTGTAAGCACGCAGTACCCTCTATGTATCTCACTTTCCAGAACACGCAATAATTCCGTAAAAAAAGGATCGGTTTGTTGTGAATTCATTCGCGTAACTAAAATATTGATATAGAAGGTTTTCGTCTCCTTATTATCGGTTCCCAATTTCAAATTCCTGGCAGCCTGATTCGGTGAATAGTTTAACTCCACTGCTGCGTTCCAGATTTTCTCTTTCAACTTTTCAGAAGAACATCTATAGTTCGGATTGTTCAACACACGAGATACGGTTGATGGAGATACTCCAACTTTTTCCGCTACTTTTTTAATTGACATGTGCAACCCTCTTTTCTGACTGTATTTTTTTCTACTTTCCACATTCATTTGCTGTATTTACTAAAATTGAGAAGAATGCCGCAATTACGATGATCACTATTTTTGACGACTCGCCAATACCGCACCACAAAATAATCAACGGAATCCATGCAATAATGGGTATCTGTCGAATGACTGTAATTACTGGCATCAACAATTCCCTTACCGTTCGAAACATTCCCATAAGCGCACCAAGTAAAATCCCAAGGACTGCTGCAATCAAAAATCCTCGCAATACTCTTCCAAAACTTACAATCAGATCCTGCTGTAACTGACCACTTTCCCAAACACTTTGAAATGTCGTTCCAACCCTAGGAATATCAGGCAAAATACCTGCAGGTACACCTTTATATGTTGTTGTATAAAACCAAAGTAAAACGATCAAAGCTGGAACTATAAATGCTAATATTGTTTTTCTTACTGCTCTCATATTTCTCACCGTCCTCTCTTAAATGGCATATTCTACTTCATGTTCTTGCTCTTCTTCAAAGAAATATCCGTATTTTTTCTTCTTATATTGGTTAAACAACTTACTGTTTCGTTTCTTGCCTTCCACAGGATCTACATTGATAATCTCTTTGATTTCTCCAGGTCTAGCTGACATGACTACAATTCGATTTCCAAGATAAATTGCCTCGTCAATGTCATGTGTTACCATTACCATGGTCGTTCCTTCTTCCTTTTGGATACGAAGGATTTCTTTCTGCATCTGAATTCTTGTTAATGCATCTAATGCACCAAAAGGTTCATCCAGTAATAAAATAGTTGGATTATTGGCAAGCCCTCTGGCAATGGCTGCTCTTTGTGACATTCCACCTGACAACTGGCTTGGATAGCTATTTTCAAATCCTTTTAAGCCTACCATTTCCAAATGTCTCAGCACCCTCTCTTCCTTCTCCTGTTTACTAAGCCCCTTAAGACCAAATCCTACATTTTCTTTGATCTTAAGCCATGGAAGCAATCGGTGATCTTGAAACACCATTCCACATTTCGGACCAGGACCAACAACTTCGTGTCCATTTCTTTCCACTACACCGTCTTCATAATCAACTAACCCGCACATAATCTTTAACAACGTACTCTTACCACAACCACTGTGTCCTACAATAGTAACAAACTCACCTTTCTTAATATGTAAATTGATATCTCTTAGCACTTCCATTGGTTGTTTATCCACCAGAAACTGCTTATTCAAATGTTCCACTTTAATGATTGGTTCTTCTTTCTTTCTCATTTCTTCTTCCTCCATTTCTCTATTGTTTTTGATTACATAAATAAAAATAACACATTTTTCATTTAATTTTCTGCAAATTCTGAAAACGATATCCATAGTACAAACAGTAGATTTTCTTCTCTTTTCCCCAAAAAAACATCGTCAATTTATTCCAATAATTCTGAAAACATTTTCACGTTTTTCCTCTGTTTTGTTTCATTTCTCTTCTATCCATCATCCAACAATCATTTTCCCGTTTGTACAATTACTTTTGAAAAAAAGAAGAGGCAACACCTCTTCTCTATTTATGCTATTTTCGTTATGATTGGCGGGTTCCATTCTCCTCTTAGCGATTGCTCATCCGGCCAATAGTTTCGAATTGCCAGGCTAAAATGTTTCTCATCCATAGGTGCTGGCAACCAATTCTTTCTTTGATGCGCATCTTTTGGCCCATCTTTTACTATAAACAAATCACGTCCATCACTCCTTTGTCACAGGCTCGATCACTGGAAAATTGCGATATACTGAAAGATCCACCAGATAGCCTTCCAACTTCTTCAAGGTTTCATAACTGTTCGTCTCAATTTTATCTTTTACCACATCCAATTTCTTTGCCAACAATGCAAACAGGCTGTCTTTTGTAAATGTTGCATACTCTTTGATATCTGCATCTTCTTCTATATAAGTAAGTAATACGCCACTATGTACCGTTGCAACATAACTTGTAGGTTCTTTTCCTGCTTCCTGAATATTCAACCGTATAGAGAATTCTTCCTTTTCTGCCTTTTCGTTATCCAGCAAAATCCCCAGATATTTTAACATCAGAGCCACAGACATGCATTGATGCAGGTCACTGCCCTTTGAAAGTGTAAATCGTCCTTCTTTCACGCCAAAACGAAGTTCCAATGCTCCCTGTAAATATGCATTTCTCCAAACACTAGACTCAGCAATATAGCCCAACTGCTCAAAGGCATCCGCACAAAGCAATCTGGCCTTTTCATTGGAAGGGTTCACCAAAACTATATTTCCAGCTGCATAAGCAGTCTTTCTGTAGTCCCCTTTTAAAAAATCCTGTTCTGCTTTTTCTACCACAACCTCTTCTGAACCCGCATACTCTACAAATGCCCTGGCTGATTCAACCTCTGTCAACGGATCAATATCATTTGGATTTCCATTATAAAAACCAAGATATTTGGTATACATTGCTCTTGCATTGATTTGGAGGGAACCGTAATATGGTCTTGCATACCAGTTCTGTTTTAATCCGTCCGGAATCCGAATTTTTCTAGCAATTTCTTTTGCGGTATAGCCTTTATTTGCATACAACAATGTCTGATCATGAGTATGTTTATACATAGCTGCATTATTTAACAAGTATTCCCGAACTGCATGTGGATTTTCTTTTGTATTATAATGTGGCCAGTTGTGTGACTGGAAAATCACCTGACTCTTATCTGCATATTTTACCATTGCTTCCAAAATGTAATCTGTCCATGCACTAGAATCTCTAAGCTGTGCGCCACGGATCGGATACAGATTGTGTAAGGTTCCACAGCAGTTTTCTGCAAGCCATAATGCTTTATAATCCGCAAAATAATTGTTCATTTCTGAAGGTCTTTCTTATATTTACTGGCTTTCCTTCCATTTTTTCAGCTTTTTTTACGATATATATCAAAAATACTCTGAACATGCATTCAGAGTTTATATAAAATTCTATTTCTTTTTCATTCATTTTCCTTTTTCCCATTTTTTGCAACCTTCTGCCTGTCGTTTTCTTGCCCATTCCATACCTTTTTGCATATATCCCTCACCAAACTGCTCCTGCACAATCCATGCATATCGTTTTTCCGGATATAGAAACTTCTCCTCTGCAAATTCCAGTATTTCCAATATCTCCTTTGAAAAGTCTCGGTAAAATTCTTTCATTCGACCAATGATTTGTAAACCTGCACTTGCAACCGAACAGGATTCGCCCTCTGGAGTTAGGATTTTCACCGTTTTAAGATCATAATGAGCAGCATTTTTAAAATTCTGGACAGCCTGCACCTGTTCCTTCTTTCCCAAATGCGGAATCGGTGTTGCCACCAACCAAATCAATAGTAACTGAATAAACAGAATATCCTTTTCCTCCACACCTGCATAGGTAAGAGGATTCAAATCGACCATTCGCAATTCAATATGATTGACTCCCCCCTCCCGCAATGCCTGCAGAGAATTTTCCCCCTTCGGTTTCAAGCGAATAGGATAATACAACTCAGAAGGATAGGAAATCAGCCCCTCCTGCACATACTGTTCCATACTATCCGCATAAGATACCACACTGGAATAATCAAAAGTTGGAGCGAAATAATTCCAGTAGCCCAACTCTCCACACCGGACAGATGCCATGCCAAGGAATGTATCCTTTCCTTTCATGCGTTTTTCCATATAGGAACCATCCATAACAGGACTTGCTGCCGTCACCGCAGTAACAATCCATCCATAAGCTGCCATTCCTTCCGCTACATGTAAATACAGCTGATCTTTGAATGTCTGGAAATCGGTCTCTTCATCCACTGCAAAAGCCGCTTCCAAAAGTTCCTCCGAAAAAGAGTAATTCACATGAATTCCACAGAGAGTCATCTTATATCTTCCATATCGATCGGACAAATACTGTCTATATACTGTTTTCTCATATTGTTCCCCTTGGAAAACCGCAACCGGAATATCTTCTTCATTTTCAATATAAGGTGGATTTGAAAAAGGCCACAAATATTCCTTTTCCGGTAATCCATCCAACGTTTTATGTATAATACTGGTATACGTTTCCAATTCTTGCAGTGCACCTTTCGCACTTGTAGATATGCCAGTATTAATCTCTGTCTGATTCTCACTAAAATCCCTGACAATGTGGACATCATCTTGAAATGGATGGACGGAATGTGCAAAACGCCCATCTTCTGTTACGCGCAATCCTTCTTTTTCCAACCCAAATGTCCCCTGAAATAACAAAGCCCGAACCTTTTTGTCTGCTATCTGTAACACACGCAATTCCTCCCTATAAAGAGTATTCTCTCACAAGATCTGTAACTGCCTTGCCCCGTTCCTTTTCCTCCACATATTTTCTACCTGGAGAAACTAGAGTTTTGGCACGGTCCTACAACGGTAACAAATATTTTTCCTCTCCCAAACCTCTTTCCACCAATCCTTCCTTTGCAAGATCTAAAACATCCAAACAAAGTTTTTTCAGAGCACCTTTATCCACAAAATTCAGCCATGTCCTTCCATTCATCAACTTTCTTAATTCCACCTCTGAATAGCCATGGTAGTACAACACCTTATCCTGCTCCAATAAACATTGTAACTCATTGACTTTTCCCATGTTTCCATGTCTAATTTTTCTCTTTCGTACACACAACCTTGATTTTTTATAATCCAGAATATGCCAAAAACAACAATTCCATCTTCTTTGGATCGACAACATAGGTATTATTATGGGTGGTTCCCGTATAAATCTTTTCTCCATTCTTGTAACCAAGCAACGTATTAAGCGTCAATGGTTCCCAAACACCCTTATTTAAAGGTTGTGTGGAGAAGTAAACCCCATCTTCCGTCGTTCGTTGATGCAGGGATTCCTGATAGTTTGTATGTGCGTATAGCATCTCCTCATCATAAATTAACAAATTTAGTTTATTATCGGGAGAAGCAGCCACTACCATACGATCCAACACATCAAATCGCTCTTTTGCAGTTAATGATTCTCCTTTTTTTATATATGCCTTATCCATCAACTCCAGTAGATGCAATAAAATTCTTTCACTATCTGTATCCCCATTTTGTTGGCTCACGTATTTCTCCATTGGCTGGTAATCAAAAATCGTGCCATTATGGATTAAAGTCCATCGTCTTCCACTTTGATCCATGCCCACAAAAGGATGACTATTTCTCCATTCCAGATTACCAATTGTAGCCAATCTTATATGCGCTAACATTGTGCTGCTGATAATAGGCATCCGCAATCGTTCTTTTAAATATCGACTATCGATTGCTCGTACCGGTTCCTTCTCTATAGAATAATTATCCCGATCCAAAAGCGTCAATCCCCAACCATGTGGATGTTCCACACTATGAGAAAAAAACTCTTTTAAGTACTCATTCAATTCCATCCGCCTTCGTCCGGAAAAACCAAATAATTCACACATCTTCTTCAACCCTCTTTTCTAGTATTCCTATCTTTTTCATAAGTTTAGTATTTCTATTATACTTATCTTAATTCGATTATTCAAGAACAACTCCAAAAATTGTTGTCATATTTGTAACATTTCAGGTAGTCCTTGCACACATTGCTGTGCAAGGACGTATGAAAGTGTAAATCAGGTGTGGATCACAGCAATTTGCATGCGTAAGCTTGTTGTGAGCCGTAACAGGACAGCCCACGGCTGAACTGTTACTCATATTTCATAGAAAAAGAACTTTATACCGAGGTATAAGATGTATATCAACCTCAAAATAAAGTTCCTTTTGTATTCTTTCTCTATTCACTTACTCAGTAATAATTTCTGCAATCTGCTGATACGTCGCTCCCACTGGAATACGGTATGAACCAACTTTGATATTGGACTCATATCCATTTTCACTTAAGTACTTATCAAAAGCTTCTGCATTGTCCACCAACTCAAGCTCAGCCAACTTTCTTGAAATCTCATCCGACCACATGCCTGATTTTATTTCCATACTCACATATGTAGTGCTTTCTTTTTTTACCTCAGGCTTCTTTGTTACAACCGGTTTTTTTGTAGGTTTTCGTGTTGGTAACGCAACTGGCTCTTCTGTTTTCTTTGCCTGTTCTAAATCTGTCTTCGAAACTCCCGAAGTACTACTTAAAATATCTCCAATGACATCTGGTGAATTGGTTGGTTTTTCTGTTACAGGCTCTGTTGTCACTTCCTCTGTGGCCTCAACATCCTCACTTGGTTTCGGTGTACTCTCTTTCTCACTGTCTACCGATCCACCAGTTGTACTTTCCGGCTTCTCTGACCCACTCAGTCCCAAAACAACATCAAGTGCATCTTGTTTTTCCACCATTCCCAACTTCAACGCTGCTTTACGAATCTCCTCATCGGACATTTTATTGTTCATAGTCCCGTACAAACTCATTAAAACTGCTGAAAATATAATTCCGGTTCCTAATCCTCTTAAAAAATATCTTAATTTCATTATCTACCTGCTCCTTGGAATAAATCAATCACTAACTTCACTTCACCCTGTCCCTTACCTAATAATTTGGCAATTTCCATGATGCTCTTACCTTCATTATACAAATCTAATATGACTTGATTTTGATTTCCTTCCAATACACCAGCATTCAATGCAATCTCTTCTTTTGAAGTCGTATCCTTTGTTATTATTGGTTCAGACACAGAATTCTCCTGTTCTGAAAGTCCCATCCGTTCCAACGGAGACATTTGAGTTTCCACTTTCATGGTTTTCTCTTCCTCTTCAAAAGAATCCGCTTCAAGCGATTCCTTTCTGATTATGCCCGCTTGTTCCAAATCGATTCTTTCCCGTTCTAACTCTTCCTGTCTCTTAAGTTGCTTTTCTAATTCCTTCTGAATTCTCTTATGCTGAAGCATCTTCTGTTTCTCTAATTCTTTATTTGCAAGCTCTTCTAAGAATACTTTTGATTTGTCGATTTCCTGAACAAATTCTTTCATCTCATTTTCTTTCGCATTCAACATATCATACAAAAATACAACTTCCTTATGATTTTGTTCAATTTTTTCCAATAACTGATCAGAAAATTCACTCACAGCCATAATCTTTTCATTGGAAATATGACTTAATGCATCATCCACTCTGATTAATTCTTCTTCTACTGTATCATTCACTACAGACTGTGCACTCTCTTTGAACTTCTCTTGATTCTCTTCTAACAGTCGTTTTACAAAATCTTCATTTATCAACTCAGGTTGTACTACTACTTCTTCCTCTTGGGTTTTCTTCTCTAAAAAGCTTTCCGAAATAAAATAACTTACTCCAACAATAAGCAATCCTACTACTACTAATAAAATGGTCATTATTTGCTCCTTTAAATCTTAATGTCAAATGTACTTTGTTTTATAGTTTCCTCTTGTTTTTTTTCATTTTTTTCCTTGTTTTTTTTCTTACCTTTGTCTCCTGAGCCCTTATAACTTCCATTCCCTTTTTCTTTTGCATCATAACGATACTCATGCTGTTCGCTTTTTTCTGGCTTCATTACTACTTCTGCTCCATCCTTCACATGCTTGCTAAAAGACTGCTGCGCATTTTCATTTGCATGCATAAGTCGATTATGATCACTCATTTGTTGTTGTGCCGCTTCCTGCGAACGTGGCGCAATACTAATCATATCAATTGGTCTAATTGGCATACTACCACTCCTTCTTTTTAGAGTAGTGCGGCTTTTATCACCGATCTATCCTTCAAAAATTGAGTTCTTCGAACTTCTGAGCGTATCACCAAATTTGTCCCCGTAATCAAAATTTTCACTCCTGGGTACGCAATGTCTGAAACTCGAATCCTCCCCTGACTTCTAGCATCCATTTCCGCTCGTAGTTCTTGGGAACGTTGTTCTGCATTCTCAATATTTTCACGAAATAATTCCACACTTTTCTTGGCAATCTGATATTGTTTCATTTTATCTTCCGGCAGTTTTTCACCTTTTTTTACTTTACTGGCATAAACGCCAAGTGTACGATTATACTTTTCAATTTCTTCGGTCATACCGGCAATCTGTTTTTCCAGGCTTTGATACTCTTCCACCAAAGCGGGATCCATACAAATCTCTAGCAAGGTCTTTGTTCCCATGGTTCCACCTGCCTCTTTTAAAGAAATATTACCTTCTGCTGACACGCTTCCACCAATGATCAAACCTCTCTTACCGGTCGATTCTACGTTACCCTTTGCATAAACCGTACTATGCATAATGGCATCCGTACTGATATTGCCACCAGATTTCACTTCTGAGTTTTCAATAAAACGCGTTACAATATCACCTTCTGCCTGTAATACACCACGGTTCATTCCCTGAATTCCCCTTCGAAGTACAATCTGTCCTCCTGCGATCAGGGTAGCACCTTCCACAACACCATCTACAATAATATCACCTTTTGCTTCAATTTTAAAGCCTGTAATTACATTTCCCTTTACATGCACATTTCCATCATATTCAATATCTCCCGTAGATGTACTTACATCTGCCGGAACCTCATATGTATTGGAAACAAATACCTTATCGTCTGTCAACTGAACATGACCTGACACCTCACTATACATTTTTGTATCATTCTCTTCTAAGTGAATATTGCGTCCGTGTTTCAATACCTTAACTGCCACTTTTGCCTGTTTAATTGGACTTCCTGACACATCAATTCCAGGTTTCCCTAACTCCGCCGGTTCCAAAGTAGCCAGCAAATCCCCCGCCTCTATATGATTCATATTATCCACATGATGAAAATCTACGGTACCATCCTCTTTGATCGTAGGTTTTGAAACCTTATTTACATCAAAATGGTACGTAATCACTGCATCTTTCCCTTGCACCGGGGGAGTCGCCTTTGCAATGACAAAATCCGTACAAAACTGTCTGGCTTTTAAATAAACATCAAGATTTCTTTCGATAATTCCATGCTTTACGCCAAAATGCTCTAAATCACTCATAATTTCGCTACGAGTGATCAATTTTCCTTTACTAGATGGAGGATAAAATCGAACCGTAGCCTTTGTTCTGCTTTTATTGATTGTTATCTTCATGTATTCATTTTCAGGATAGACTTCTTCTGTAGACACTTGAAATTCACCAGGCTCACCATTTAAATTATCAATACACTCCTTTAATTGTCTTACGTCACATTCCTCTAACTTTAACTTGTGCAAATAAAACAATACATCATCAATGAAAATCTCTTCCCCACCCTGTACTGGGGGAAAAAATTTCAAATATGTGCCATCCTGTTTGTGTATCATCTGAAAGAACCCATTCTTATATTTCATAATCCCCATCTCCCCTATTACCAGCTGTTCTTTGCTCTATTTTTTCGATTTCCCTCCAAAAAATTTCCTGCATATATTTACCAGAACATTTCCATACTATTCCCCAAGCGCTGTCTCATTTTTTGCAACGCCTTCGTATGCAACTGAGAAACTCTAGATTCTGAAACCTCTAATATATGACTAATTTCCTTCAATGTAAGATCTTCATAATAATATAGCGTAATTACCTTCTTTTCATTCTCAGTCAACATCTCCAAAGTCTTGATAAGGGTCTCCTTCATCTCTTCCTTTTCCATTACCCGCTCTGGTTGTTCAAACTGTAAACTACAATCGGAATCTACACGAACTTCCGCTCCTTGTTCCAGAAATTCATCTAGCGAAATTAGATTTGTAACCTTCGTTTGATTCTGCCAATTTGTCAGCTCTTCTGTGGAAATACCAATTTCCTGTGCAACTTCCTCATCCGTGCCAACTCTCCCGTGTTCTATCTCTAACTTTTGATAGGCCTGGTCCATTTTTTTCTGTTTTTGACGCAGAGTTCTTGGTATCCAATCCATCTTCCGAATTTGGTCCAAAATCGCACCTCTTATTCGTAAACTAGCATACGTCTCAAACTTTACCCCTTTCATAAGATCATACTTATCAATAGCATCAATCAGTCCAAATGTTCCATATCCCACTAAATCATCATATTCAACAGTATACCCTAAATACATGCTGAGTCTACCTGCCACAATTTTTACCAAGCTGGCATATTCAATTATTATTTGTTCTCTTATCTGTGGAGAATGACTCTTTGCGTAATCCTCCCACATTTTCACTCTACTTTCCTCGTTCATGCATTTCCTCCAAAACAAGCCCTTACTTGTCTACTCTATACACTTGCGCGATCCAGCTTTTAAAACAAGATTACTCCTCTATCTCTGTTTCTTCTTCCTTTTCATCTCCTGGATCTTCTTCAACTCCATTTTGGATCCTGCGCAACTTTTCAGCCTCTCTAAATTCATTTCTTCGTATTTCGTCTTCTTCCTCCATCTTCTGTTCATGCAATATATTTACAATAATCTTTTGTGCCTTTATTCCAATAAACAGAAAAATAACTAATACAATTAGCAGGATTTCAAGACTATACATCACATCAAGATTTCTCATTAGACAAATCAGGCATGTAATTGCACCGGCAATCAAAGTGATACCCGCCGGTATATATCGGATTTTCATATTATTTCCTCCCCTATAATATAAACTGTCTCCCCTACATTTTATATTATTTTTGCAGCTTTTCCAACTGTCTTTATCAAAAGTTGACCTGTTTCTGGATAAAACTCAATTGTTCTTCCATAAGAATCACCAGTATCTTCTGCAACAATTCGAATTCCCAAACTATTTAATTTCTCTTTTGTTGCCTCCACATTTCTTTTCCCAACACAAAGCATAGAATTCTCACTAGAAAACGCAAACATCTGCGCTCCACCTGCAATCTTTGCAATCAAACGACTTTTTGAAACTCCATTTTGTTCCAAACGTTTGATTAGTTCATCTATTCCGGTATCTGCAAATTTTGCCACATTCGAATTACTCCTTATCTGTGTACTATCCGGCAACATTATATGCGCCAATCCTGCCACTTTTGCTACAGAATCATACAAAACAATTCCAACACAGGAACCTAGCCCCAAAGTGGTGATCGCATCTGGCGCACTACAAATATTTAAATCTGCCATTCCAACTCTTATCATATTCGCCACTTTACTCACCTACATTCCCAATGAGGATAAAATTTTTCCATAGGACTGTTCCGTAGGAATCAAAATAAAGAATCCATCCGCACTATATCCTATTTGATTAAACTGTGATTCTATCAACAGAGCCTTATCCCCTAGTTCCCCAAATGCAATAGCCGGAACACTTAAGATAGCACCTGCCATATCAATAGACATATACGGTATAGATTCTACAATTTTTAAATTTGTTAATGATGATAATGCAGACAAATATGCACCTGCAATTATGTTTCCGATTTCTTTCAATGCGGAAAGATCAATTTCTGTAAATGCCCCTTGATAATCCAATTCCTTCCCTGTTAGACGATTAACAATTTGTCTGGCGGCCGAATGCTCCACCATAAACATCATCATACCGTCAATATCTCCACTCAGATTCAAAAGTATACCTACGACAAGTTTTTCAGCTGAACCAACGACTTCCGCCAATGACGAAAAATCTAACAATTCTACTTTAGGAACCGTCATATCAATTTTGGTATTTATAAGTTGGGACAATGCCGTAGTGGCATTGCCCGCACCTATATTTCCCACTTCACGTAAAATGTCGTAACGCATACTATTCAAATCATTCATACCTGCATACTGCTCATGATCTGACATACAATTCCTCCATTTTATCCGTTTGTTTTCTCTTTTTCTACAATAACTCCAGCAATGTTCAACAAGGAAATCAAACTTCCTCCATGCTTTCCTACACCAAATAAATACGCTGCTTTCTCGTCATTCTCGCTGTAGCTTGGCTTATCAATTTCCTCCTCATTCAAAGTAACAACTTCTTTTACTTCGTCTACAATAATACCAATTGTAGCCTGTGCCTCCAACTTGATAATAATGATACGCGTTGCACTTGTAAATTCATCTTGCTCTAAACCAAACTTTAATCGCAAGCTCATAACCGGAATAATTTCACCACGAAGATTAATTACCCCTTTAAAGTAATGCTGTGCTTTTGGCACTCTGGTAATATTCTGCATACGAACAATATTATCTACATACTGAATATCAATTCCATATTGTTCAGTCCCTAGTTTTACAACAATATACTGTTTACCCTCTGATACAACTGTTGTATTTAACTCATTCTGCTTAGCTTCCATGTGATAACCCCCTTACACCAATGTATTTGCATCAATAATAAGTGCAACTTCACCGTCTCCAAGAATCGTTGCTCCACTGATGATTTTATTATTGTTGATATACTTTCCAATGGACTTAATAACAATTTCCTGCTGTCCAATTAAGTTATCAACTACAAGACCAGCAAGTTTTTCTCCCTTAGCAACAATAACTACAGTTAAGCTCTCTGGCTGCTCCTCTCTTGGTTCCACATCCAAAATACTATCCAGACGGATCAAAGGAATAACAGTGCCTCGGAGATTAATAACCTCTCTTGTCTGCACATACTTAATATCTGAACATGGAATATCTTCAATCGTCTGAATACTTCCCAATGGAATTGCATACTTTTCATCCCCAAGTTCAACCATAAGAGCTGTAATAATAGCAAGTGTTAATGGCAAACGAATCGTAAAGGTACTACCTTCTCCTTTAACGGTCTTACACTCAATATCTCCTCCAAGACCTTCGATTTTACTCTTAACAACGTCCAGTCCAACACCACGACCAGATACATCCGTAACTTTTTCTGCTGTTGAAAAACTTGGCTTAAACAGTAATGCGATCAAATCATTTTCTGTCATAGTCTCTGCCTGTTCTTCTGTAATTGTTCCTTTTTCAATGGCTTTCTTTTTTACCTTTTCCAAATCAATACCTGCTCCATCATCACGAACTTCAATCACAACATTATTTCCGTCTTGGTATGCATCTAAGAAAACCGAACCAACCTCCGGCTTTCCAGCTTTGATACGATCTTCATTACTCTCCAAACCATGGTCAGCAGAATTTCTCAACAAATGCATCAATGGATCTCCAATCTCATCAATTACAGTACGATCCAATTCTGTCTCCTCACCAGTCATGTACAGTTCCATCTTCTTATCCAACTTCTTGCAGAGATCACGAATCATTCGTGGGAACTTATTTACAACACTTTCAATTGGCATCATTCGAACTTTCATAACTGATTCGTGAAGATTTGTTGTAACACGCTCTAAGTATTCAATCTGCTCATTGAAATTACTGCTTCCCCTACTATCTTCCGAACCACCAACAGCATTCAAAGAAACTAATCCATTCTTCGCAATAATCAACTCACTCACTAAGTTCATGAGTACATCTAGCTTTTCAATATCCACACGAACAGATCGGTTTACAACAGGTTTTCCAGAAGCTTTCTTTTCTCCTCCGGCTTTCTGCTTCTGTGCAGCTGCTTGTGTAGTTGCTGCTGCACTTGCGCTCGCAGATTTGTTTTCTGAAGAATCTAAGGTTGCAGAGGTCACATTACTTCCATCTGATTTTTCGATATTCTGCTCAATGGTCAAATCTAAATTAAATGGTTCCACAATTGCCTTTGCAATTTCCGAAATGCTCAAGACCGTATTCTTTACTGCTTCAGCATCCTCTTTTGTAATTACCAAAACCGTAAATTCCAAATCGAATTTTTCATCTTCAATATCCTGAACATCTGGAATCGACTTAATCACATCTCCGATCTCTTCCAATGCTTTGAATACAAGAAATGCTCTTGCAGCCTTCAAGATACAGTTCTCATCCACAATAACGCGAATACCATAAACGTTCTTTCCTTCTTCTTTTGCTTTCTCAATAGCATGCTGTTCAAAATCAGCCACCTTCAAATTGCTGAATACAGACTCGTTCTGTTGCGTATTCGCATCTTCCAAAACTGCTTTCCCTTCCGCTGCCTTCTCCTCTTTCTTTGGTGCAACCGCACCGCCATTTAAGAATGCATTTAAATCATCAATAATATCCTGATTCTCCTCTTCTCCTTCATCACCAGAATTAGTGATTACTTCAAGATAATTTTCCAGAGCATCTAGCCCGCGAAATAGTACATCCACCATGGAATCCTGTACAGTAATCTTACCATTTCTAATTTCAGAGAAAACATTTTCCATGTCATGTGTCAAACGTTGCATTCTCTTGTACCCCATGGTACCCGCCATACCTTTTAGAGAATGAGCAGCTCGAAATATTTCATTGATCGTGTCCGTATTGTCCGGTTCCCGTTCCAATATCAATAACTGCTCATTCAAATTCTGTAAATGTTCTTTCGTTTCATCGATAAAAATCTCCAAATACTGACTTACATCCATATTATTGCACCCCCACACGCTTTCCAATCGCATCTGCAATCTTCGACAACGGCACCACCTCGTCTGCTAAACCGCTTTCATAAAAAACTTTAGGCATACCATATACCGTACATGTTTCTGCAGTCTGCGTAATGGAATAAATATTGTTTTTTTCATTCAGTTGCTTAATCCCCGC
This sequence comes from Lachnospiraceae bacterium, assembly GCA_045124315.1. GTDB lineage: Bacteria > Bacillota > Clostridia > Lachnospirales > Lachnospiraceae > CAG-411. Next base: position 35,534 of record JBGVLO010000107.1, on the reverse strand, counting down.
TGTGCCGTCCCCACCCATTCCGGTAAGAACAACACAAACAATTTCCTGGTAATCCGATCCCACAAGAGACTCGTACATAATATCTGCACAAGGCCGTAACCCATTTCTTGCCGGCTCATCTGTTAACCTAAGAATTTTTTTACCCTTGTCATTCTCTATTCGCATTTGCATGCCACCTTTAGCGATATATACACAACCCTTCTTCAATACATCGCCATTCACAGCTTCTTTCACTTCTACCTGGCTCATCTCGTTTAGTCGCATAGCCAAAGAATTTGTGAAGCCTTTTGGCATATGCTGTACGATAACCATCGGAGCATCCATATTTTTAGGCAACTTTGGTATTACCTGATGTAATGCTTTTGGTCCACCGGTTGAACAAGCCAATGCTACTAGTTTTTCCCCTCGCACACTCCCTTTCTTTTTAACATGATTTGAATTTATTGAGATTGGTTTCTTTACTTTTTTCTCCTGCTTAACAACAAAAGCAGAAGATTGTTCTGAAGTAGAAGTAGCCAATTCCACACACGCTAATAAACGTTCTGCAAAACCATTACTTCTCGTAAAAGAAAATGACTCTGGTTTTGTAACGAAGTCAAACGCACCATCTTCCAATGCACGGATCACCTCCATGGCATCTTCTTTGATAATGCCGCTTATAATGATCACTTTCGCACGCAATCGTCTCATGCTTAATTTCTGCAACAGCTCATCTGCATTCATATCTGGAAGAAAGAAATCCAAAAGAACCACATCATATTCTTCCGATTTATTTTCCAGTTCCCTTAATGCACTTTCCCCATTTCTAACTACCCCTGCTATACGAAACCTATCATCTGACTCTATTATATCAGACAACAACCTTCTCATAAGTGCAGAGTCATCTACAATTAATATATTCTTTTTCATCAGATCTCCCCCGTTTCGTTTCTTTCTTATAATTCCACCAAAACAGATTATTCTACTCCCCATTCGTAACAATGACGATCTTTTTAAATCGATATACCCTTTCTAAGCATTTTTCTTTCCTGCTCAAAAATAAAACGAACAATCTGCTCTCTTTCATCTCTGTCAATATCTACGAACTTTACTCTCGTCTCATAAAAATCGGTTCTCTTTGGCAACACATCACTGGCTACCACCTCACACTTTAATTCAAATATCGTAGAAACACCATTCTGCGTAATTGGAATCCGTAAGAACAACATAGCTTCTTTTTTATGCATGATAAACGAGTTGAAACGTGCTCCGCCTCCACTAATGTCTGTAATTGTAGCAAGCATCCATTTATTTTGCACCTCATTCAGAATTTTTCTGCAACTGATTCTAGCTTCTTCATTGGCAAAATCATTCAACTTCAATCGACGTTCCAATATTTCTTCTTCTTTTGTAAAAGTTCTATAATCAATATCAATAATTTGCTCTAAGCGATAATATTGTCTTCTCTGACATTTTTCCAAATCCGAACGAAATTCGCCAACTAACAAAAATATGTTATTTTCTTTGTAACGGTCAACAATTTCCAATCTTGCTTGAAATAAACCACCAGATGTGTAAAAACAGACCTCATACATATCTCCAACCGTAAGGGGAACCATTCTTCCCCCTTCCATTGGCATAGCAAGCTTCACCTGATCATCTTCCATATAATCTAACAGCTGACTTATATACTGTCTGCGTACTTCCTTCTCATCCATCTGTGCGCTTATTCGATACATTTCTATTTTATCCCCAACTTTAATTACCTGTTCCTTCATACGACTCCTCCTCTCTCGTAAAAATCCAGCAATTTTTGAGTTTTTTACTTCTTCATATTTGCGTGTATCAAACTTGTAAATAATTTTTTTATACCCTTTCCACTATCAACAACGGATCCACTCCCATTCTCCAGTGTATCTGCAAGACCCTCTATGGATTTCGCCGCGTGAGAATTTGGATATGCTATCATCAACGGTTTTTGTTGCATTACTGCTTTTGACACATTCCCATCATCTATGACTGCTCCTAAATATTCCAACTGAATATTCAAAAACTTTTCTGCAACTAAACTCACTTTATCAAAAATTTCTCTTCCCTCTTTTTGACTCTCTACACGATTGGCAACCAACTTTATTACGGTTCTTGAAGCCTGAAATTCCTGTGTACGATTTAAAGTCTTTAGCAATGCATACGCATCTGTAATCGATGTAGGTTCTGGAGTTGCAACCAACAAAACTTCTTCACTGGCTGCTGCAAAGTCCAATACAGAAGAATTAATACCAGCACCGGTATCTATAATTATTATATCGGCAAGATCATCCAATTCCGACAAGGATTGCATTACATAAAAAATCTGATCTCTTGTCATATTTGCTAATTCTTTGATCCCAGATCCACCTGAAATAAATCCGATATCTTCCGGCCCCTTCATAATAATTTCTTTTAATGCTTTTCCCTGAAACATTAAATCTGCCAAATTACACGTTGGTCTTACCCCCAACATTACTTCAATATTTGCAAGGCCAAAATCTGCATCTAAAATCACTACACGCTTTCCTTTTTTTTGCAACTGAAGAGCCAGATTTACTGCAAGACTAGTTTTTCCAACGCCCCCCTTACCACTTGTTATGGTTATCACGCGAGATACTCTTTTTGGGGGAACTCGTGTTTTTATTATATTTCTTAACTGTTCTGCCTGATCCATGTATTACTGACCTCCCAATAATTGCTTCGCAATCTTTTGTGCATTGATTGTCTCAATATCATCCGGTACTGTTTGACCAGAAGTTAAATATGACAAAGGCGCATCGGTCAACATTTTTATATTTAAAATATTACCTATGCAACAAGTTTCATCCAACTTTGTAAAAATCAAGTTAAACTTTGCTATCTTTGCATAGGTTTCTGTGATTTTTACCAAATCTCTATATTTTGTAGTAGCACTTAATACCAGATAAATGTCTCTAACTTCTTCTGAAACTGCATAAATCAGTTTTTCGATATCTTCCGTCTGTTCCACATTCTTATGAGATCTTCCTGCCGTATCAATTAATACCACATCATAATCCGCGTATTCCTCCTGTGCTTTTTTCATCTCATCCTGGGAATATACTACTTTTAACGGCACCCCTAAAATATTCGCATAGGTTCGAAGCTGCTCAACTGCCGCAATTCGATAGGTATCCGAAGTAATCAATGCAACCTTCACTTTCTTCTGCAATTTTAAATCCGACGCAATCTTTGCAATGGTAGTAGTCTTACCTACACCTGTTGGACCAATAAAGAATATATACTTTGACTCTGGAGAGTTTCCATCGATTATCTTTGTCTGTCCAAGTTTTAGCACAATTTTCTGATAAATACTGGCAAGGACCTGATCAATCGCAGTATCTTTCTTAATGTTACTTTTGATCTCATTTAAGATACTATCCGCATTCTTTTCTTCTACTTCATTATTGATCAACTGTTCTCTTACTAATCGCAAGCAGGCATCCGCCTTTGTCTCCTCTTCTTCTAAAGCCTTTTCCTCCTGTTTTTCCTCTTTTTCTTCTTTCTCTTCATTTAAGATTTGTTTTTCCAGCATCTGTTGTAGATTGTCCAAACGGTCCTCTATTGCCATGGTATTATCTGTCTGAAGCTGCTTTTCTTCTTTTTTCTTTCGTTCTTCCTCTTCTTTCTTTTGTGCATCCACAAAATTCTTTTGAATCTCCTGCATCTTAGAAAGCATATCTTCACCTGTGTTATAGTTCTTCTCTTCATCCACAGCAGCTGTCACTTCCACGCTTGGCTGACGGAAAAACCTTTGTATCCCCTTTGGCTTTACCATTTTTATATTCATAACAATAGCATCTTTTCCCAACTCTTCTTTTGCCTGTAAAATCGCTGCTTCCTCTGTTTCTGCCTGAAACTTTCTTATTACCATTATACTGTCACCATCCCAACTGATTGTAATTCAACGTTTGATTCTATTTCATTATAAGAAACCACAATTAAGTCTCTGAAATATTCCTCTGTCATCTTTTTAAAATACATACGAACGATCGGTGAAGTAATCACAATCGGATTCTTTCCCAAGTCCTCTAACTTTGCAACTTCCTGTTGCAGAGCGTTAATAATATTTTGTTTCTTATCAGGATCTAATGTTAAATAGGCTCCCTGCTCTGTCTGTTTTACTGATCCCATAATCTCCTGCTCGATCTGAGGGTCCAATGTAACCACACTTGTCATTTCATTAGCTGGAAAATATTTGTTAGAAATGGCTCGTTTCAGATTCTGTCTTGCATATTCGGTCAATACATCCGTATCTCTTGTAGTCGGCGCATAATCGGCCAAAGTCTCAAATATAGTAATTAGATCTCGAATAGAGATTCCTTCTCTCAATAAATTTTGTAATACTTTTTGAATCTCACCAACTCCCAATAACTTTGGAACCAGTTCAGAAATCAATGTACTATTTGCCTCCTGTACATTGTTGATCAAATTCTGTACATCCTGTCTTGTCAACAATTCATCCAAATGATTTCGAATTACTTCTGTTAAATGCGTGGCAATAATAGAAGGTGGATCTACTACTGTATAGCCCATAGATTCTGCACGCTCTCTCTGACTTTCTGTAATCCAGATCGCTGGCAAATGAAAAGATGGCTCAAAGGTAGGAATACCAGTAATCTCTTCCTCTACATAACCTGGATTCATGGCCATGTAATGATCAAACAAAATTTCTCCATCACTAACCGGAACACCCTTAATCTTAATGACATACTGGTTCGGATTCAACTGAATATTATCCCGTAAACGAATCATCGGAACTACACAACCTAATTCCAATGCAATCTGTCTACGAATCATAACCACACGATCCAGTAAGTCTCCACCTTGGTTCACATCTGCTAATGGAATAATTCCATAACCAAATTCCAACTCAATAGGATCTACCTGTAGCAGCGATACCACATTTTCCGGCCTTCTGATTTCTTCTGCCTGTTCTTCTCCTGCATCTACCTCTTCCTCAATCTCTTTCACACCAACCTTACTTGCAATGGAATATCCTGCTACAATAAAAACAGCTCCATAAGCCAGAAAGATTGGTGTAGGTAATGGTGTAACTACAGCTAGAAAGCACATGCTTCCTCCCACCATATAAAGAACTTTCGGAATAGAAAACAACTGCTCTACTACCACATCGGTAATATCTGCTTCTTTCGAAACCTTCGTCACAAGGATACCGGTTGACAATGAAATCAGCAGAGATGGCACCTGACTTACCAAACCATCACCAATGGTTAATATGGTATATTTAGAGATGGCATCCCCCAACTCTAATCCCTGCATCATAACACCGGTAACAAGTCCGCCAACCAAGTTGATAATTGTGATGATCAATCCTGTAACGGCATCTCCTTTTACGTACTTGGTAGCACCATCCATGGCTCCAAAGAAACTTGCTTCATCCTGTATTTTTTGACGCTTTTCTTTGGCCTGCTCATCTGTAATCGCACCAGTATTTAAGTCCGCATCAATAGCCATCTGCTTACCCGGCATAGCATCCAAAGTAAAACGAGCAGATACCTCAGCCACACGTTCGGAACCTTTGTTGATTACCATAAACTGAATCAAAATCAGAATAGCAAACACGATAACACCTACTACCAGATTTCCTCCTCCAACAAAGTTACCAAATGTTTCTACTACTTTTCCCGCATCTCCTGTAGTCAAAATTAACTTCGTGGATGAAGCATTTAGTGCAATTCGAAAGATTGTTGTAAACAATAATAAAGTTGGAAAACTCGACATGCTTAATGCTTCTTTTGAAAACAACGAATCAAATAAAATAATCAATGCAATGGAAATATTTAACGCCAATAAGATGTCCAATAAGATGGACGGTATGGGAACAATAAACATAATAAATGCTGCAAGCAAATATATACCAAGGGCCAAATCTGCCTTTTTCATATGTTTTCCTCCTTCTCTTCACTTTCCATTCTCAAATTCTAACAAACAGCTGTCGTAATCGCTTATTGATTCTTTAATCCATATACATATGCCAGGATTTCTGCAACAGCCTGATACAATTCCGGCGGAATCTCCTGTTCCACATCTACATTATAATACAACATTCTGGCAACAGGCTTATTTTCCACAATTTCAATCTGATTCTCTCTGGCAATCTTTTTTATCTTTTCCGCCAAATAATCTGCTCCCTTTGCAATCACAACAGGAGCGGTTGACTTCTCCTTGTCATATTTTAGGGCAACTGCCAAATGGGTTGGATTTGTGATTACTACATCAGCTTCAGGCAGTGACTGCATCATTCTACGTTGAGAAGCCTCTCTCATTCGGGCCTTAATCTTTCCCTTAATCTGAGGATCTCCTTCCGAATTCTTATATTCATCCTTTACTTCCTGCTTGGTCATTTTCATATCTTCTGCAAACTTGTGCTTCTGATAAAAATAATCCACCATTGCAATAACCAAAAAGCACATTGAGATTTTAATTCCTAATTGAATGATCAGATCACCAACACTTACCAATGCAGTCCCAATTTCATATGTATAAAACTGAAACAACAATCCAATCTTATCCTTAATGGTATCATATACAACATAAGTCAAAACAGCAACCTTAGCAATGGATTTGAGCAACTCCATTAGTTTATCTATAGAAATCAGATTCTTCATACCACTAATGGGATTTAACTTATTAAATTTGGGTTTGAGCGGTTTCCCTGTGGGCTTCCACTTTACCTGTGCAACATTAAAACCAAATCCAACTACAAGTGCAATAAGCATTAGTGGCATAGAGATTAGCAAAATACTAATACTACACTCTCTTGTCAATGCAGCCATCCTATTCAAATCAAGACCATTGCTTAAAATTAAATTTATTCTGCTGTATACATAATGAAAACTCTCAAGCATCTTTGTGCCCATATAGCCACAAAAAAGCTTAAGTCCAACGAACATTCCCAATAGCATAAACCCTGTTACAAGATCCATACTCTTAGCTACCTGACCTTCTTTTCTGGCATCCTCTAATTTTTTTGGAGTTGCCTGTTCGGTCTTCTCTCCTCCAGCTCCCTCTTTTGCAAACAGCTGAAGATTATATTCTAAAAAATAATTTTGTGTATCCAAATTTATTTCTCCATTCTTTCTCAGACACATCCTAACGCTTATGGAGACATAATCTTCACAATATCATTCACCATCATTCGCATTTCATCGTACAATAAATTTGCAACTACCGGAATATACTTTGCAGCACATGCTAACAATATAAGTCCTATAAATACCTTAAGCTGCATACCAATTACAAACATATTCATCTGTGGTGCTACCTTCGCCAATACTCCCAATACAACATTTACCACTAATGTAGCCGCAAAGATTGGCAAAACAATTCGAAATCCAATTATAAAATAATCTTTGATAAAGGTTATCATAATCTCGTATGCATTGGAACGGAATACCATCTTCCCTACTGGGATAAGTTCAAATGCATCTATAATAGCCCGAAGAATATACTGATATAAATCCGATGCCAGCAATATAAGCATTATAAAATATGTATACAAGTTACCAGTGATTGTTGATGTAGTATTTGCAGTAGGATTCATCACGTTAACCATAGAAAAACCAATTTCCATATCGATAATCTGTCCTGAAAAACTGACAATTTGAATACAACAATTCATGATATAACCTATAGCAATCCCCAGAAGCAACTCTAGAATCACCAATCCAGCATAACCAATCACACCAACATATTCCAACCTATATCTATCAACACTTGTAAATACTACAATGGCCAAGAAAAAACTCAATGCCGTTTTCACTTTTCTTGGCACACTATTTAAACTAAAAAAGGGGGCTGTATATACAAATCCAGATATTCGAACTAGAATCAGCAAGAAAAATTCCAGATCTTCTATTTTAAAATTCAAATCCATAGTATTCCCTTCTTACAATCTTTCCAGCACTTTTTATATACATTACCTGTCCAAACAGTATATTATAGCAATCTAACCCTTTGCAGAATTTTTGTGTCTAATTATACATCCTATATCTTTTCCAATTTCTCTATCTGGCATTTATCGAATATAAACACTAAAGTTCTGACATAATTCTGTCATAAAATTTACAATATTATTCATGATCCAACTACCCGTCAAAACAAGTACCAAAAGAATCGCAACAAACTTTGGAACAAATGTGAGTGTCTGCTCCTGTATAGATGTTACCGTTTGAAAAATACTAATCAATAAACCTACAACAAGAGAAACCAAAAGCATAGGTGCAGATACTTTTAGAATCAGCCAGACAGTGGCCATTGTTATATTTACCACAGTTTCCTCTGTCATCCTATCTCTCCTCTCTACTTAGAGTCATCCTTCTATTGCTGTCAGTAGAAAGACCTTACTACCTCTCCAACAATTAATCCCCATCCATCTGCCAAAATAAACAATAAAATCTTAAATGGCATAGAAATGGTGGTCGGTGGCAACATCATCATACCCATTGACATCAAAGTCGATGCCACAACCATATCAATAATGATAAACGGCAAATAGATTAAAAATCCAATAATAAATCCCTTTCTCAACTCACTTATAATGAACGCTGGTATAATCGTTGTTGTTGGAATATTATCGATTGACTCATTCAAGTCTTCTGAATCCACATTAGAAATATCCAGAAATGTCTTTAGACTTTTACGATCTGTCTGTTTTAACATGAACTCCCTTATGGGTTTCATACCGTTTTCTATTGCTTGTTCCTGTGTAATTTTTCCTTCATTATATGGTTGTATTGCATCTGTATTCACTTTTGAAAACACTGGACTCATAATAAATATTGTTAAAAACAACGCCAATCCTATCAAAATCTGATTCGGAGGTGTAGTCTGTGTTCCCAGAGCAGATCTAGTAAAATGAAGCACAACCAAAATTCTGGTAAAGGATGTTAACATAATCAAAATAGATGGTGCAATAGAAATAACGGTCAGAACTAATAAAATCCGTAATGTACTGGATAAGGATGCGCTATCCTCATTTGTAGAAATACTCAGATTAAATGCATCTCCATCTGCGCCATCAACTGAACTACTTCCTCCAATCTCATCCACACCTGTAGCATGAATCACTGTCGTTGTAGTTGTTTTTGCACAAAAAAAGGCCAGAAAACACATACAAAACAATAGACCAAATATTCTAACCCTACTACCACCCAGTCTTTTTATTATTTTTAACATGCGATACCAACCTCTACTTTTTCCTACTTCTTCTTTTTTTCTGTTATTTTTTCTTTTGCCTTTGCCAGAATATCTTGGAATTCTGGCAAAGGCTTAATTGTGTTCTCAGCTATTGTTAAATCTTCTTCTTCCACCTCACCTAAATATGAAATTTCATCTTTTCCAATACCAAGAACGAAGTACTTACTACCCACTTTTACAATCTGAACCATTTTATTTGGTCCAATTTTGCTTCCTTCAATAACTTTAATATTACGTTCTCCATAATGGTTTTGCCCTATGGTTCCTACCCATCTGGACATAAAATACGCAGCAACAATGACTAGTACAAACATAATCAAAGTTGCAATAAATTGCAAAAAATTGTTCGTTGTATTTGTTATTGAAAGCATAAACATCTTTTATCCCACCACTTTTTTAATTGCTTCTAACACTCTGTCTGCTTGGAATGGTTTTACAATAAAGTCTTTTGCACCAGACTGAATTGCCTCAATAACCATCGCCTGCTGTCCCATTGCAGAACACATAATTACAGTTGCACCCGGATCTGACTCCTTAATCTTTTTTAATGCTTGAATACCATCCATCTCTGGCATAGTAATATCCATCATTACCAAATCCGGCTTCGTCTCATTGTACTTTTCAACAGCCTTCAATCCATTCTCTGCTTCCCCCGCAACATTGTAACCATTTTTTGTAAGAATGTCCTTAATCATCATTCTCATAAATGCTGCATCATCACAAATTAAAATATTCTTAGCCATAATAACTCTCTCCTTATCCTCTACTATTTTATAATTTCAGTAACTCTGATACCAAAGTTCTCTTCAATTACCACAACTTCCCCTTTTGCAACAAATTTTCCATTAACCAACACATCAATTGGTTCCCCCGCCAATTTGTCCAACTCAATAATGGTTCCCGGCGAGAAATCTAATATCTCTTTGATTGATTTATTTGTTCTGCCCAATTCCACTGTAACCTCTAACGGCACATCCATAATCAGTTCAATATTCTCTTGCTGATTCAAAGGTACAATCGCCTGATTAAATGGTTGGAATTGAACCGGTTGAATATTTACATCCGGCATTGGCATTCCATACATTGGCTGCATACCCGGTTGCTGCATTGGCTGCTGCATCGCCTGCTGGGCCATTGGATCAGCCGACATTGTAGGCGCAGCTGGTGTTGGTGCCACCGGCTCTGGAGTTGGTGTTGGTGCCGGTGCCGGCTCTGCTGGTGCCGCTTCTGCTTCTCCACCTCCTGCAAATTTTTTGTATAAGTCCTTCGCAAAATCCAATGGATACAATTGCATAATCTGACTATCTACAATATCTCCAATCTCCATTTTGAAAGAGACCATCACAAATTCACCATCCAGGAACGATGTAATATCATCCTGAATACTGTCGCTTAAATCAATCAAACTAGCCTTAGGCGGACTAATGTCAATCTTCTTTTCTAACATGGAAGAAAGGGACGTAGAAGCCGCACCCATCATCTGGTTCATAGCTTCACTAATTGCACTCAAATGCAAATCCGAAAGTTCATCTCCAATATTACTTCCATCTCCACCCATCATCAAATCGGTGATTACCTTTACATCCTTCTCTGCTAATATTAATACATTTCTTCCATCCAATCCTTCAATATATGCGATCTGAACAAAGACACATGGTCTTCCAAACCTGGATGAAAGCTCATTCAGCGTAACCATAGAAACAACTGGTGTCGTAATCAACACCTTACTGTTGACCAGCGTAGATAAAGTGGTAGCTGCTGACCCCATGCAAATATTTGCAATCTCGCCAACCGCGTCCTTTTCAACATCTGCAAGCAAATCATCACCAGTAGGCTGTGCCTGTTCCTCTCCGCCTCCATTTAACAATGCTTCAATTTCTTCTTGGGACAACATTCCATCCATTCTTACTCTTCCTCCCTTATAACCGATGTCAATCTAACTGCATACTTATCCGAGGAGGCTCCCGGAAGTGCTGTAAATTTATTGATATTACCAACATAAACATTCAACTCTTCTTCCGTTGTCGTATTTAGTCGAATAATATCTCCCACCTGTATATTTACAAAATCATTAACTGATATTGTACTCTTACCCAATACTGCTTTAATCGGCACTTTGGTCTTTCGAATGGTACGTTCGATCATTTCCTCATAAATAGCCTCGTCACGTACCTGCATACTCGAATACCAATACTTCGTATTCAATCTTTCAATTACATTCTCCACTGTAGCATATGGAATACAAACATTCATCAGGCCCTCAACTGCACCAATACTGATATTCATAGTAACAATAGCAATCATCTCACTCGGTGAAATAATTTGTGCAAACTGAGAATTCGTCTCAATCCGCTCCAATCTAGGTTCGATACTGACCACACTTTCCCAAGGTTCAATCAACAGATTCGTACATACATTCATAACTCGCTCGATAATGATAAGCTCTACTTCCGTAAAATCTCTTGATTTTTCCATTGGTTTTCCACTTCCACCAAGCATTCGATCAATAATCGTATACCCAAGATTATCCGCCAATTCTAAAATGATGTTTCCTTCTAATGGAGATGTACTCACAACCCCAAGAATAACCGGATTCGATAATGCATTGGCAAATTCCGAATAGGTAATCGCTTCCGAGTTCATCACCTCAACCTGAACAGACTTTCTAAAATACGCCGGAAGGTTCGTTGATAACAATCTTCCATAATGCTCAAAGATAATCTCAAGCGTTCGAAGATGCTCTTTTGAAAACTTAGATGGTCTGGCAAAGTCATATACTTTGACACTTTTATCTGTGTCCTCTTTCATATCGTTCGCATCAAAATCACCACTATTCATAGCCGCAAGCAGATTGTCAATCTCGTCCTGCGATAGGACCTCACCCATTCATCTCACCTCAACTTACTTCGTTTGTGCACTTATAGTTTTCTATAACTGCCTCTTCTCTATACTTTTATAATAACATAGTACTATCATATCACATTTTTCGACGAATTCAAAGCAAAAATTTGCAATTTACTTTATTTTTTTCATTTTTTCGCCAATATTAGATTCAACTTCACATTTTGCGATTTTTCATCTTATGATTTTTCTTTTTTCTAATCAAATTGCAGAACTTCCCTTTCCGCTTTTTTCTAATCAAAAAAACAAGAGCCATATATTTCCAAATCAGAAAATATATGGCTCTTACAAAAACACCTATTTGGTACTTTTACAGACACACTTCTAACTCTGTTCTTTCTCTTTTACTGAAAACGAAGATTATCAAACGAAACATCAATAATGCTCTCTGTCTCAAAAAATGTCTGCAACTCAGAGACGATTTGCTTCTTCATCTCATCCTTACTTGTGGTCAATGCATCATACTCATAACTGCCAATCACATCCGTTACGATATTCTGCACATCACTTCCCTTTGTATCAATAATTTCAGAAACATCTTTGTAATCGTCCGCTGCCATATTAACGGTTACATAAATTGCATCCAAAACCGCATAATGCTCTTTTCCATCCTCGCCCTTCTTTAGATTGATGGTAATTGTCTGAGCTGTAGAACTTGTAAATGTATGGATTTCTTTATCCTTTACACTTACAACTGCACCTTCGTTTTCTTCTGTGGATTCAAGTTCCAAATCTACCATTTTAGAGATTTCCTGAACCAAATTGTTTGTTTTTTTCATTGCAGGCAATGTAGTAAACATAATTACTGACGTCAAAATCACATTGACAGTTACTAATGCCATGATAATAATAGAAAAAATATTTTTTTTCATACTCTACCTCCCATATTTTCGCTTCACTATTCTGTTGCTTCACGATAAATCTTAATCTCTACCCTTCTGTTTTTCGCACGTCCATCGGCTGTCTTATTACTTGCCACAGGATCGTACTGACTTCTTCCTGAAGCCTCTAATGTTTTTGGGTTCAATCCCTTATTTTCTACAAAGTAACTCCATACACTGATCGCCCTGGCAGTAGACAATGCCATATTATCTTTATAGCGACCTCCACTGGAAATCGGAACATTATCTGTATGCCCCTCAATCTTAATCAACGAATCATCATACAGCTTTAAAATATCCCCAACTTTACTTAATACCGGCTTTGCCGCCTGAATAAATTCCGCTTGACCAGATTCAAACAATATTGCACCACTAAGTGAAATCTTTACATATTGATAGTTATCATCCACGCCAAGTTCAACTGTATCTGACATGTGGCTTTTCTCTACCATTTCTGATAACTCGTCGTACATCTCTTCCACTTGTTCTTTCTTTTCCTTTTCCAGCTCTTCCTTATACTCTTCCATAGGATCTCCCTCATCTGTCTCTTCCGCTTCACTGGCAGATCCCATATCGTTATAATAGTCGTCTAATTCATTCAGCTGACTCACACCACTGGAAATCAATATTCCCTCGCCGAGAGAAGATCCTCCTCCATCAAAAATACTAAAGCTATTACTTAACGAAACAACCAGTTCCTCGTATTTCGCTTCATCAACAGATGACATAGAGAATAGCAAAACAAAGAAACAAAGCAGAAGGTTCATTAAATCACTAAAAGTGGCCATCCATGCCGGCGACCCTTTTGGTGGTTCTTCCTGTCTCTTCTTTGCCATTACTCTTCACCACCTTCTTCTTGACTCATTACACTTCGTTCCTTAGGCGATAGGAAGGATTTTAATTTTTCTTCAATTACTCTAGGGTTCTCGCCCGCCTGGATGGACAAAAGGCCCTCAACCATAATATTTCTCACCATAATTTCCTTATTACTGTTAGCCTTCAATTTCGTCGCACAAGGTGTGGCAATCCAGTTCGCCAACACAGAACCATAAAATGTTGTAACCAGAGCAACCGCCATGTTTGGTCCTACGGAGCTGATATCACTAAGCATCTTCAACATGTTAATAAGACCAATCAAAGTACCGATCATACCCCAGGCAGGTCCCATAGACGCCAGATTCTCCCAGAAGGAAATAACAGTCTTGTGGCGTTCTTCCACTGCAAGCTGCTCTGTCTCCATGATACTACGAACCAACTCCGGATCTGTACCATCAACAATTAATAACAATCCTTTTTTCAGAAACTCATCATCAATGTTACCGGCTGCTTCTTCCAATGCCAACAGTCCTTCTTTTCTTGAAACATTAGAAAGTTCAATTATCTTTTGAATGACTTCCGGTTCATTGGACACCTGTTTTTTCAAAATCAGCTTAAAGCTCTTCAGATTCGATAAATATCTAGGAAGGTCTTCCGTCATGAGCAACGAACACATGAAGGCTCCTCCAAATGTTACAAAAATCGATGTTCTATCGAAAAAGTTCCCAAGAGCAGCAGCCCCCTGATCACCAGATACAATACCAAGAAGCATAAACCCCATACACATTACTAAACCAATAATCGAAGCTATATCCACAATCTACACCCCCCTGTTATTCCATAAAACTCTTAAATATATCTCTCTTATACTGAACCACCGCCGAAACAACATCCTCTGACTTTTCTTTTACCACATATTTGTTACCTGTTGTAATGGTTATGATGGTATCCGGCGTACTTTCCACCGTCTTAATCAACTCTGCATTGAGCACAAACTGCTCATCATTTAGTTTTGTCAATGTTATCATCCTATCCCTCATTTCTTTATGTCCGGTTTACCCTTCCACTTTCTCCCATGCCCTCATGACATTTTATCCACATGCCTATCCTTAGACTGCGGAATCCCCAGAACACATTTCAACGCAATCTGGTACTCTTCTTACAAAAGGACATATTCCATTTATCTTTCTAAATAAGAGCGAAAAATAAATCCAATACATTCTTTTTTCGTCTGCTGACACTTTTCTACATATTATTATACTCTATTTGACAAAACTTTTCAATTCGTCATTTTTCTTTTTTATTTTTACGAAAACGAAACTATCCTGTTTCTTTCTTCACAAAATAACACACACACTTCTCTTTTCCAAATATAGAAAGTCCTGTCCCATCCATAAGCATACGGTTACCCTAGACAGTTTATCAAACCGACTAGGGTAACCCAACTTCTTTATTTCTAATCACATAACAGATAGGTAGTGCCTCTTAAAATGTAAGATCACCCTATATTACCGATTATTCCTTTTTATTAACGCTTCAAGTTAATCAATTCTTCTAACATAGAGTCAGAGGTTGTAATAATTCTTGAGTTTGCCTGGAAACCTCTCTGGGTAGTGATCATATTGGTAAATTCAGAAGAAAGGTCAACATTTGACATTTCTAATACACCTGTACTCATAGAACCACCGGTTTCCTGTATTCCCTGACCGATACCATCAAAATCACCTGAGTTCTGCGTAGTGGCAAACATACTATTTCCTACGGATTCCAAACCGGTTGCATTAGCAAAGGTGGTAACTGCAATCTGCCCTAATAACTTAGAGGTACCGTTATCATAAGAACCATAAATCTTACCAGCCTCATCAATGGAAAGACCTGTCATGTTACCCATAGTACGTCCCGCACCGGTACCACTACCATCTGTCATACCTCTGTGTGCCTGTAAAGAACAGCTTCCATTTGCTGCAAACTGTGTCAAAGTGCTAAAATCAACAAAAACATCTTTAAATTCTCCGGAACTTGTTCCTAATTTATCCAGTTTAAGCGCATTCTTTAATTTCGGATTTGCCTTAATCTCTGCCTCGCCCACACCGTTTGCGGATACCGAATCAAACTTACCAGTTGCTGGATTAAAATTAAGAGTAGATGCGTCACCGGTTGCCGGTTCCAATATAAACTTCTGTGTCTGACCTGCCGTGTAAGTCGCTGGATCCAATTTAGCCGTATAAGTAACTCCACCAAATACAACTGTAGCAGGATCGCCTGTCAATTCTTTTTCCTCTGTATCCTTTCCCTGTGCATCTTTCTTATACTTCCAGAAAATCGACTGTCCATCGGCATCTACAATATCCGTCACCCCAATATCATACTTACCATCGACAGTATTTCCATTGGTATCTTTTATTTCCTTCATGCTCAGCTTCAAATTATAGCTGTTACCCATGTTATCATAAAACTGCACCTGCATGGCTACTCCATTTGCTGAAGAAAGGTTTGTATCGGTGCTATCCACATTACCGGTTACATAACAATCGGTAGTAGCCTGAGGTGCGGATGTCATATTTTCCGCACTCATAACACGAAGTGGCTGTACTGCGTTACGAACGATGTTGATGGCTTCTGCGTCTTTCCCTTGTGCCAGCTTCTCATTTACCTCTGCTTCATTGGTTCCCCATCCCATAACAGAAGCACCTGCAGCGGTACAAAGAGTTCCACTTTCGTCTACAAAGAATGAACCAGCCTTTGTAAAGTAGGTAGCGTTTGCATAATTCACAACAAAAAAGGCATCTCCGTTGATCATAACATCCAGTGCATTGTCTGTATTCTGTGAACCACCTGTGGTTCCAACTGTAGTAGCAATGGAAGCTACTTTCGTACCAATACCAATCTGCTTTGCGTTGGTACCGGTGGTGCCGGTACTTTCATTTGCTGCTGCTGCACTCTTTGTGGTCTGATATAACACGTCAGAAAATGTCACATTACTTGCTTTAAATCCCACGGTATTTACATTTGCAATATTGTTACCAATTACATCCATCTTTGTCTGGTGTGTCTTCAACCCTGCAACACCAGAATATAACGATCTCATCATAAGTTTTTTCCTCCTCATTTCGCGCTCAAAGCGCTCCCTAATGTTGTGTTCACCTTATCTGTCAGTCAAAGGTGAGTCCGCCTCCATATAGGTCCAGCGGTACACGAATTATCTGTTAACTAATGACTGCCCCATCAATGTTAGTAAATACGGTATCCTCTGTATCCTTCACTGCGGTGATGACTGTATTATTCTTCACATTCACAATAAATGCAAGATCATCGATCATCACTAAAGATTCCTGAATACCCTTTTCTCGAGCCTTGCTTGTTCCTTCCTCCAGACGTTTTACCTGTTCCCTGGAAAGATCAATATTTCGACTGACAAGTCTCTCATTTGCATGCTTGGAAAACTTTAATCCTTCTTTCTTTTCCTCTGCTTCAACCTGTTTTTCCTGTAACACCTCCGCAAAGCTAACCGCTTCTTTTGGAACCTGATTTTCCTGCTTTTTGGTGGTATTCTGTGCAAGCTGGTCACGCATGCTCTCGATGGAAGCAAAATTATTATTTAAAATATGCATTTACTCTCCCACCTTTCTTTGAATCGAAAACTTCCTATGCCTGTGTGTTCGGATTCTCTGTCTTGTCTTCCTGTTCTCCGTTATCCGGTGTCTGTTCCGTATCCTCTTGTGGTTTAGAACCGATCACTTTGATCTTGGCATTACCGGAAATCGTAGTCTGTGCCACATCATCAAAAATCAATGTTACATCGTAAGTCTTGCCAGGAAGCAATTCCTGCAATCCACCCTGGCTAATGGTAAGAATCTCATTCTTCTCATCGTAACTTAAATACTGTTGATCCACTAACTTTCCATCCACTGCAACATACATTCCACTTGCTTTGTAACCATCCTGTCCCATTGACACAGAAAACTTCACATCAGCAGAATTATCATAATCATACGTTGCAGTCTGATTCGGCACCTTAGGTCCATAGGTAGACTGGAGATAATCCTCTCCCAATACAGCCTTCACATCGCTGGCTTTGTAAGAATTCCCGTTGATGCTTACATACGCAGTCGAACCGGAAATCGTAACAAAATCTACGACACCCTCTTCACTAGTCTTGGAGTTCTCAACCTGAACAACTTTTCCCACCAGCGTAAATGCCTGGGTATTACTCAAGGTGCTACTCATATTCTGCATCTCTTCCAGAGATGAGAACTGTGCCAACTGTGCAATCCACTCTGTATCAGATGACGGTTCCAAAGGATCCTGATACTTCATCTGCGCAACTAACAACTGCATAAATGCATCTTTCCCAAGGGAAGTGGATCCAATATTCTTAACTTTGGAATCTGTGATTGAAGTATTTTCAATCTTCCCATCTGTAACCGTAGCCACATTCGAGCCCATATACATCCTCCTTTCTAGGCAGTAAAATCAATCTGCCCACCATTTCTTCTCATTACATCCACAGCAAGTAATTCTTCTTCTGTCATATCTGAGATATTGTTCATATCGGCTAAGTTTAGATTTCTATGAAGAGCTTTTGCATGTGCATTTCTCTGTCGCTCTTTTTGCTCTTCTGCATTTGCACTATTACCTTGTGTAAAGCTAAAATCAGAAACACTCACTTCCACTTTATCCACTTTAAGGCCCTGCTCTCCCAGTGTATCTCTTAACTGTTGGATTTGACTTTCTAATGCCTGTCTTGCCAGTTCTGTCTCTGTCACAAACTGTGCCGTAATATGCCCTTCTCTTGCTACAACGGATAAATTGACTTTTCCCAGATGCTCTGGATTCAGATGTATCACCATCTCAGAAGTATCCTCTGTCACCACGACTTTGATCTGTTCCACTACCTGTGTCACAATCTCATGAACCTGTCTTGCCACTTGGACTTTTTCCTGGACACCCTCGACCTGTTCTGTAGCAGTCTGCACCATATGCTCCATCACATTCTGGAATACCGTCTTCGGTTCTTCCTTAAAGCCTTCTGAATTAGAACCTGCCTGATCCTTATAATCTGCCATCTTCTCTGAATCTTTTGTCTCAACTACAAATTCAGTATCAGGAACACTCTTTGTATTTTCCACAGGTGTTTCCTCTTCTGCATTCACATCCACTGTAGCATTGGCATATTTCATTCCCACTTGTTCTTTTGGGGAACCCAATGTCTGTTCAGCCAAATAATTCTCTTCCTTCACAAGTTCCCTATTTCCATCCTGTTGCCTAGTTTCCTGCATGGACAAATCCGTTTTTTCCAAATCTTGTTCTGGCAATTCCTGCTGAGATGATTGAAGTTCCAACATTGAAGGCATACTGTCTTTCTCATTCACTTCCTTCTCTACGAATTCCGTTTCCGATCCTCCTACAATATTCTTCTGAATGTTTTCAGGCTCTGTTTCTTGTGTGACTGGATTGTCCATGTCAGTCCCAACGGTATGTTCCTTTGTCACAGAAGCATCTGTCTCTGGCAATGTCTTTGGAGCCTCAATACTCTCTGTTTTTCCTTCTTTACCAGTCAATCCACTCTGCTGCTCAACGATAGCATCAATATCTGTCTTTGTAGCTTCCCCTTCAAGGGCCTCTGGTTCCACCTCAATCTCATTTAGCAATTCGCTTTGCTCTATAACCTGTGATGGTTCCTTTATCACCACATCCTCAGGCTGTGTCACACTCTCAACTTCTGCTAAGTTCTCCACCTCTGTAAGCAACTTTGCAAGGTCTTCCTCAGAAACCTCCACATCCGCCATCAACTCCGAAATCTGTGCTTCAAGATCGGTTGCCTGTTGCCCAATATATTCATTGGTAAGCAACACCATTCTGTCTTCTGTGTCTGCTGCTTTCAAAGTAAGGTTCTGCAAATTCACAGGCTGTAACAAATCCGCACATACAAGCCCCATCTCCGTCATAAGATCTTCCAACTCTTCCTCTGAGAGTCCCAATGTATCACAAATCTGTTGCTTCATTTCCGACACAAACTCAGATACCTGCTCCACAACTTCCTCTGACATATCCTCCAGCGAGTTCTGTACACTTGGATCTTCATAAACTTGAACTTCCAGTTCCCCGTTTCCAGTATCCTGTAATTCCTGCTGGCGTTTGTCATTTACCTGCTGTACATAGGCCGTTTTCTCTGTTTTATCTGCCTTAGCAGAAACACCTGACTGATTCTTTGCCTGCTGGTCCATGATATCCTGAAACTTTTGTTCCTTACCAGAATTGGTACTCACTTTTGACAACGCATCTCCAGTGTCATTCATGACCAAATTTTCTGTCATTTTCTGTAGATATCCTTGTATCTCCATTCCATGTCCTCCTTTCCCTTATTTTTGTGCACGCATCTGATTTCCACAAATGTTTACACCCTTATTTATATAGTAAAGGCATAATGCCTAACTACCCCATTTTGTAATTTTGCCTACACCCAATTTGACAAAATTTTTACTTCTTTGTTCATCCTCATTTTTTTCTCATTACGAAATCAAAGCAGCTCTATTGTATGGTAATCATACGCTTTGTAATCTTAGCTGCTACATTAGAATCCATAGATTGTAAAATCAATGCACTCTTCTCCGGATCCATCTCTGCTAATATCTGACATACCATGTCCAAATCGGCAGATGTCATCTCGTCTAAAATTTGTGCTGCCGATGTTGCCTCCATCTCTGCATAACGGTCTGCCGCCTCTTTCACCTTAGCACTAGCCTGAATCTGTTCTACAACCTGTCGATAAATTTCCGTTGCATTGTCCGGATTCATCTGTTCATAATACTTCTTATATTCTTCAATTTCCGGTGCATTATCTGTATACACCACATTCTCATCAAACTCTTTTTTTTCTTTTGCAAACTTTAGCTGTTCTTTCTCAAACACCTGCAATCTCTCAACTTCACTCTCTAACTCTGAAATATATTTCGAGTCTACACCATTTGAACTATTCTCAGAATCCAGCATCATTTCTAATTCCTTGATTCTGTCAATGGCCTCGTCCATCGAGTCAAAATCATATTCCTCTTCGTATCCATTTCCCGGCACCGATCCTTCTGGCAGAATCTTGTTAACGACAGGAACATCTTTCAAAACCGGAGCAAGCACGCCACTTCCAAAGCCGAAAAGATCTGCTTTTACAACAGCTGCAAATAAGCCCAACCAAATCAATACAATCACAATTACGATTAACATGGAAACTAGTTTACTACCTGCACTCTCTTCTTCTTTTTCCTTTTTTTTACTTTTCTTTGACTTCTGCTCCGCATTATTCTTCTCGTTTCCTACATCTAATTCATCGTCCATTTTTGCCATTTTCTACACCTTTCTTTCCAATCTTTCTAATCTGTCCACTTATTTTTATGTCTCTTCGCCGGCTGTCACACCAAAACGGTAGCTGACTAATTCATCCACTTCTTTCTTCTCCTGGGCGTTTAGCTCTATTTTAAACTCTTCAAACGCCTTCTCTTTTAGTTTATCGTAAGTCTTTCGTTCAACCATAGCATTCTGCAATAAAACCCTTGCCCGCTCTGCCTTGATCTGAGCATCCTGAACCGCAACCTGCTGAACACCAATTTTATATTTCATAATTTCGACTGCATCCTCTAATCTTTTGATCTCCATAACAGGAAGTGCTGAATCCATCAAACTTTTCAATTTTTTTTCGTATTGATATTTTTTTTCCTGCAGTTCCAACAACTTTTGTTGTTCTTCTTCCACTTTTGCAAGAGCAAGGGCATATGCACTTTTTGCTTGTTCTTCCAGCTTCTCTTTCACTTCCAAAATGTTTTGCATTTTGAATATAAATTTTGCCATGCCTTCCCTCCTGTTCTTTCATCTATTCAATTTCTATGAAAAAATATAGACAAGTTTCCTTCCATAAATATTCAAATTTTCCCTTTTCTGAGAGACTTTCCCATACAGTTATTCTGCACTAACGTCGAAAATCTGAGACATAAGTTCCGTCTCCTCTTCAAAAGTAAATTTGTCGTATACCCCCTGACGCAGGAAACCGTTTACTTCATCAATCTTTTCAACCGCATGGTCAATTTCTTTGTTTGACCCTTTCTTGTAGGCTCCAATATTAATCAAATCCTCTGCCTCTGTATAGGTTGCCAGAACATTTCTCAATTCTCCAGCCGCTTTCTTGTGCTCTGGAGTCACAATGGAACTCATACATCTGGAAATGCTGGCTAATACATCTATAGCCGGATAATGATTCTTATGGCCAAGCTTTCTGGATAACACAATATGCCCATCCAAAATACCACGTGCCGTATCTGTAATCGGTTCATTAAAATCATCACCATCCACCAATACGGTATAAAGTCCTGTTATCGAACCCTTTTCCGCATTTCCAGCTCTCTCCAAGAGTTTCGGCATCTCTGCATATACACTTGGTGGATATCCTCTGGACACAGGGGGTTCTCCAGATGCCAGTCCAATCTCTCTCTGTGCCATAGAAAAACGGGTAAGGGAATCCATCATAATCAAAACATCTTTTCCCTGATCTCTGAAATACTCTGCAATGGCAGTAGCCGTCTGTGCCGCTTTTTTTCGTATCAGCGCAGGCTTATCTGAAGTCGCTACTACTACTACAGATCTTGCCATACCTTCCGGTCCTAAATCCCGTTCAATAAATTCTCGAACCTCACGACCACGCTCTCCAATTAAGGCGATCACGTTAATATCAGCCTTTGTATTTCTTGCAAACATACCAAGCAATGTACTCTTACCAACACCACTACCAGCAAATACACCGATACGCTGACCTTTTCCAATGGTATTTAGTCCATCTACCGCTTTTACTCCTAAGGGAAGGACTTCATCAATAATCTGTCTTTTCAATGGATCCGGTGGCATAGCCTCCACGGAATATCCACTCCCAGACCGGTTTAACTGTGTTCCATCAATTGGCTGTCCAAGCCCATCTAATGTTTTTCCAAGCAAAGTTTCACTGGCATACACTTTAAGAGGTGCGCCGGAATTTTCCACCCTACTTCCAAGACCAACACCTTCCACGTTATCATAAGGCATCAAAAGCACACGGTCATCACGAAAACCGACAACCTCAGCTTTCAAAGGTTCTCCACCATTTTTCGGAATAATATAGCACATATCATTCAGCTTTGCATCCGGACCAATAGACTCAATGGTTAATCCAACCACCTTTACTACTTTTCCCAAATGCTTTTCATATCGTTTTTCTAATAACTGCTCATACTTGCGAAAATCCACTGCCATATTCAAACCTCTTTCCCTTCTCTGCCCTGCCACGCAAACCGTCTTCTTATAGCAACATTTTCAAATCTTCCAGTAATCCCTGTAATTGTACATCTAAGCTACAATCAATAATCTGCTTATCCGCTTCTATCATGCACTGATTTTTTGTCATGGCCGGATCACATACAATATCCAACTCAAACTCCCCATGCACGATCTCATAGATTCGCTCCTGAGACTGACGCACTAACTCTATATCCTCTTCTGAAACCCGGATTACCAGAGAAGAAGTCTTCCCAAGATTTTTTAATGAACGTTCCATCAGATAGGTGACAATTCCCTGTCTATCCTCCACAATCACACCTGTAAGCTTTGTAACTAACTTCATTACAAGCTTTACAAAATCAGGTTCAATTTCCTGAAACATTTTTTCATACTGTTCTTCTAACTGGGCACTTCTAAGTTCCAGCTCTTTTTTTTGAGATGCCACTTCTTCATTTGCCTGAAGCAGACCATCTTTGTAGCCGGCTTTCCTACTTTCCTCCCGAATCGTCTCTTGTTCAAACTGTGCAGTTGCCTTAGCCTGCTCCACAATTCGATTTGCTTCTAATCTGGCTTCTTCCAAAATTCTCTCAGACTCTTCCTTTGCTCTCTGTAAGATAACCTCAGCATTTTCCTCTTCTTGTTCTTCCTCCTCTGCAAACATTTCCTCCGGAAATTCCTCATCGAATTCTTCCCGTTCTAAATCTCTCACTTCCACCTCTCCGCGGGAAAACAACCCCGGAATAAATCCGCTAACCTTATCGTCATTGGACACAAGATGCTTGTCGTCCTCTGTAACATTAAAATTATAGTACTTAATTAAATTAGACAACGATCTCGTCACCTCCACCTCGAGAAATGATAATTTCTGCGGCGTCTTCTAACTTACGTATTACATTAACAATCTTCTGCTGTGCTTCTTCTACATCCTTCAAACGAACTGGTCCCATAAATTCCATATCTTCTCTGATCATAACAGCCAAACGTTTTGACAGGTTGTTAAAGATAACACTTTGTACCTCTTCTGTAGATCCCTTCAAAGCCATAGCCAATTCATTGTTATCCACTTCACGCAATACACGCTGGATAGACTTGTCGTCCAAAGATAAGATATCTTCGAATACGAACATTTTTCTTCTGATCTCGTCTGCCAACTCCGGCTCTTCGATTTCCAGTGTTTCGATAATGTGTTTTTCTGTACCACGGTCTACTGTATTCAAAATCTCTACGATCGCATCTACACCACCAACAATTGTGTAGTCCTGATTTATCATGGATGCTAACTTTCTTTCTAATACTTTCTCTACTTCCTTGATCACATCCGGTGAGGTACGATCCATCTGTGCAATACGTTTTGCTACATCTGCCTGTTTTTCAGGTGGCAATGCTGCAATGATAATAGATGCCTGTGCAGAAGAAAGATAAGACAAAATCAACGCAATTGTCTGAGGATGTTCATCCTGAATAAAGTTTAGTAATTGTGTAGGATCGGTTTTCTTGACAAATTCAAACGGACGCACCTGTAAGGAAGCAGTTAACTTTCCAATAACATCTCTTGCCTTGTCCGGACCAAGTGCCTTCTCCAACAAGTCTTTTGCATATGTAATACCACCTTCTGCAATATACTGTTGCGCAAGACACACTTCGTAAAATTCATCCAATACTTCTTCTTTTTTTGCTGCAGATACACTTCTTGTATTTGCAATTTCCAATGTAAGCTGTTCTATTTCATCTTCTTTTAAATGCTTGAACACATTTACCGACTTCTCCGGCCCCAAACTAATGAGAAGCACTGCTGCTTTCTCAATTCCACTCATTTCTTCCTTCATCTGTATTCCTCCTTACCCAAGCATACCCAAGCAAAGCATAATCCCTATGCTTCCCTTGGGCATATAGCAAACTGAGATTTTATCCCTGATGTTATTAACCCCAATCGTCATTGATCCAGTTACGTAACAACTGTGCAACCGCCTCTGGGTTTTCGTCCACAAACTTCTCGATCATTCTTCGAGTCTCTGACTTCTCGCCAAATTCGATATCCTCTAAAGACTGATTTTCCTTTGTTGTAGCTAACAACTGCTCGACTGATAATTCCGGTTCTAATTCTGTAACCTCGATTGGCGCAGTACCCTTGAAGATTACAAAAATCAACAAGGCAACAATCAACACTGCCAATATGATCATAATGTAATTTGCATACTCTACTGGCTGAGTTTCTGCTTCATTAAAGATTGGCTGATTGTATGCAATGACTGAAATATTTGCTTCTGAAATTCCTGTAGCTTTGGCAATCAGATCAATCACCGTATCATCTACATTCTCAACAGTAGCTACATTATTCTCACTTTGGAATGTATCAAAATCCGTACCTTCCAACTCTCCATTCTTCTGCATTCTAGCTTCATCGTATACAGTATATCGCTTCAAAACAATGGCTATAGAAGAATCTGCTGCTTTTAGCGCACCAACTGCTTCTACTCTCGTGGTCTCTTTTTTATTTACATCATACTCATATTTATTTAAAGTTGTACTTGTCTCTGTCCCATTTCCATTTTCTATCATATAATCCGTGTCATTGGAATTGGGATCGGTTCCAGGTATTCCTCCCGAACCACTGTTTCCGCTGCTTTCGTATTCATAGCTGGAAGAATATGGTCCCTGTTCCTGTCCTTCCGGAGTGGAATACTCAGTATACAAAGAAGATACCTGATCCATATTAAACTGAAGATTGGATGCACCAATTTCTACTTCATTGTAGTTATTCTTTAACAGCATCTGTTTTAAGTCATTCTTGATCACCGCCCGCAAGGTTTCCTGGAACTCGGCCGTAGAAGATGCATTTCCACTTAAAGTATCTGCACTAGAACCGTCAAACAACAGATTACTGTTGGAATCTACGATTGTAATCTTAGAAGTATCCTGGTTACCCACAGAGGTCTTTAAATAATTGGCAAGACTATGTGCAATCTTCGTACCATCTGCTGTTGTCATGTCCTCTTCCAAATCCAACATAACAGCAACTGAAGTATCCTGATTCTCTGCAAAGATGGTGCCATCATCATCCGGTGCATTCACAGACACCCATGCATCTTCAATGCCGTCCATCTTCTTAATAAAGACACGAAGATCATTCTGATATGCTAATGTATACTTTTTATTTTTTTCACTCTCTGTGGTATCGATACTATTCTCTAAGGCAGTCTCCCAATCCATATCGCTACCATCCTGGGTATCTACGATTTCATTATCACCCATGAGGATCATCGCATCTGTTGCTTTTTTCTCATCAACCGTTATCTCATATCCATTTGATTTTTTCTGAGTCTTGTAAGGAATGTTTTCACTTTCCAGCAACTCTCTCAGTTGTGTCACACTAGATTCATCTGCAAGAGTTATCAAATGTGTATATGATGTTCTAGTTAATACAAACACCAAAATCCCCATCGCAATAAATATAGACGCCACTACCGAGATAAAGATTGCTTTGTGCTTTGTGCTGTATTTATTCCAAAACTCTAAAAGTTTTTCAGGTATTTCCTTTAACTTTTCTGCCATGTTACACGTCTCCTACTGTTCTTTCCTTTTGTATCTGCATTTCACACTACCATGCATATTTGTACTTCTCTCTGCTGTTCTTATCTGGGAAATTCCAAGAAATCAAAGTGAACAAACCCACTTCAACTTCCTAAATCCCCCACTCTTGAAAAACCTGCTAGAACTGCATGTTCATAATCTCTTTATATGCATCGATTACCGCATCACGAACAGCAACAGTATACTGCAATGAAACATTCGCTTTTTCCTGGGCAATCATCAAGGAATGGGTATCTTCTGATAACCCCATTGCATAATTTAATTCTTCTTCCTCAGCTGCATTTGTATAATCATTTGTCTCATTCACCATAGCCAATGCTGATTGAAACAATGAATCGAATGTTGTATTCTCCACTTCCCCATCAGAAACACCGTCAATACTGTTATTATAACTTTCGGCGATTGTCTTCAAACTGTTGGTTGAATAGTTTGAATATACATTTCCCACATTACTTGTTCCTAAAATGTTGTTCATACTAAAACTCATTTTTTTCTCCTTATCTAAACATGTAAGCACGCTTCCTGTTTCTTAAGAAGCAAACCTACAATCCCTCTCTTAACATTTTGTTGTATACTTGCACTCATTTCTTCATCTATTTTCTATTCTACATTACTTCCCAATTTGCAATGCCTGTGTAGTCATAGATTTTGTTGCATTAAAAGCTGTAATATTCGCCTCATATGCCCGACTGGCATCTATAAGGTTCGTCATCTCTGTTACCGTATTCACATTTGGATATGTAACATATCCATCTTCATCCGCATCAGGATGAGAAGGATCATATGTCATCACCATAGCAGTCTCTGTATCTTCTACAATAGAAGATACCTTCACTCCATTTCCAATGGAACTGGATGCTACACTTAAATAGTCACTAAAACTATTGGATGGCTTTTCTTCAAACACCACTGTCTTTCTTCTGTATGGCTGCCCATTCTCATCACGGGTTGTATTCACATTTGCAATATTCTGTGAAATAATATCGGTACGCAATCTCTGTGCAGTCATTCCACTTGCACTTATATCCATAGCCCCAAACGCTGACATAATTTCCCCTCCTTTATCAATCTAGGAATTACCCCTTTAACACACTTTTAATTCTAGCGAACTCCTGAGAAATCGCATCCGTCATAACACTATATTTAATCTGATTCTTTGCTAACTCTGCATTCTCTGTATCAATATCCACATTGTTACCATCCATTCGATAACTCAAGTTGGAATTATCTGTATATATGGTCGCTTCAATAGTAGACAGATCCATCCCATCCACATAATGATCCATGGTATCTCCGCCCGCCATCTGTTCAATCAAATATGTCTCAAACTGCACATCTGAACGCTTATAATTCGGTGTATCTACATTCGCTATATTATTAGAAATAATTGTATTTCTAAGCCAACTTGCGTCTGCTGCCTGCTGTAGCACGTTGATATAATTATACGCACCTGCTTGTATCATAACTTTCACCCCTTCTTTTCAGGGAATTTTCCCCATACACAAACACTTATCCCTTTGCACCTTTATATATTATAACAATAAATCACAAAAAAACAAGAAATATTCAAAAAAAAACGAATTTTCTTGTTTTTTTGATTTTTATGAACTTTATGTATTATTTTTTCATATTTTCTAATTCTTCGAAAACTGCATCATTCAAAACTCGAATCACAGTACCCTTCATACCGGCAGATTTGGTTTCAATAATACCTGCACTTTCCATTTTTCGCATGGCATTCACAATAACAGAACGTGTGATACCTACCCGATCTGCAACTTTACTGGCAATCAATACACCTTCTTCTCCGTCCAACTCATCTAAAATGTATAAAATCGCTTCCAGTTCAGAAGACGAGAGTGTACTAACCGCTGACTGCACTACATGTTGTTTTCTGCTTTCTGCATCATTTTCTTCGTTTACAGCCCGTAACATTTCCAATCCAACAACAGTGGAACCATACTCACTCAAAATAATGTCATCAATACTGTAATTGCTCTCCTGACGATACACAAACAAGGTTCCTAATCGTTCTCCTGCTATATCGATTGGAACAATAATAGCCCTATAATCACTTACATTATCCATTTCGAAACCAAGCATCTCAATATTGACATTTTCCTTAGTGGAGAGAATGTTGAGCAATCGTTCATTTAGCATCTTATCGATGCAGCTTCCAACTCTTCCCTCCAGCAACTCTGTTATCTCTTCAATCTTAGGGATTTTGCGAACACCTAACACTTTTCCCTTTTTACTGAGCACAAGAGTATTGGAAGCCAATATTTCACTTAACACCTTACAAATATCATTAAACATTACCTTATGTGAACTATTATTGTGTAATAACTTATTGATTTTTCTTGTTTTATCCAGTAGTTGTACACTCATTTTTCTTTCGTTCCTCCCAGGAAATCCCATTCACTGTAACAGGCCAGCCCAAGAGCCGACCTGTTCGTATCTTTTATTATTGTTGATTTTTTCTGTTCTTTACATAACCACAATTATTGTCCAAACATACTAATTTCGCACCTTTTTCTACAAGAACGCCACCACAATCCGGACATTTCTCACTAGATGGCTTCTGCCAGGTCATGAAATCACATTCCGGATTGTCTTCACATCCAAAATACCTTCTTCCCTTCTTGGTCTTACGGATCACCACTTCCTTGTTACATTTTGGACAAGAAACTCCAATCTTTTCAAGGTATGGTTTTGTGTTTCTACAATCCGGGAAACCAGGACAAGCCAGGAACTTACCATGTGGGCCATATTTTACTACCATATACTGACCACACTGTTCACAAACAACATCTGTGACCTCGTCTCGAATTTCAATCTTCTCTAACTCTTCCTGTGCTTTTGTTACTGCTTCCTCCAAATCTGGATAGAAATTACGAACAACGGTCTTCCATGCGATGGAGCCATCCTCTACACCGTCAAGCAATGCTTCTAAATTAGCGGTAAAATTAAGATCTACAATACTTGTAAAGGATTCCTTCATAATGCCATTTACCACTTCCCCGATTTCTGTAACATATAAATTTTTATTTTCTTTTGCTACATATCTTCTGGTAATAATGGTTCCGATTGTTGGCGCATACGTACTTGGTCGACCAATTCCCAATTCTTCCAGAGTCTTAACCAGCGAAGCCTCCGTAAAGTGTGCCGGTGGCTGTGTAAAATGCTGCAACGGATGTAACTCTTCCAATGTAAGCTCCGATTCTTCTGATAAAGTTTTCAAAATTGGAGTTTTTTCCTCTTTGTCTTCCTCTGATGTATATACACTCATAAATCCATCAAATATAATTTTGGAAGCAGATGACGTAAATCGATACTCTCCCGCATCTATTTTAATGGAAGTAGTCTCATATTTTACATTCTCCATTCTGCTTGCAACAAATCTTTTCCAGATCAGCTGGTATAAACGGAACTGATCTCTGCTCAAATCTTCTTTCACAACGGTTGGTGTCAATTCCACATAAGTAGGTCTGATAGCTTCATGAGCATCCTGAATTTTTTTCTTAGAACTCTTCTCCTGAACCTTTGTTGATACATACTGCGCTCCATAATTTTCTTCAATAAAACCACGAGCTGCTGTATCTGCCTCTTCCGATACTCTGGTGGAATCCGTACGCAAGTAAGAGATCAAACCTACAGTGCCATGCCCCTTAATGGCAATACCTTCGTACAATTGCTGTGCAATGCGCATGGTTTTCTGGGTGGCAAAATTTAATGCTTTGGAAGCTTCCTGCTGTAACGTACTTGTTGTAAATGGCAATGGGGCTTTTTTTATTCTTTCCCCTTTCTTTATACTGGAAATTTCAAATTGACTCTTCTCAATTGCATTCTGAATTTCCTTTACCTGTTCTTCGTTCTTTATGGCAATTTTTCCGTTTTTATCACCGTAGAACTTAGCAATCAATGGTTTCTTTTCCTTACTTACCTTTAATTGTGCATCCAAAGACCAGTATTCTTCTGGAATAAACGCATTGATTTCATCTTCACGCTCGCAAATCAAACGCAAAGCAACCGATTGTACTCTACCTGCACTCAAGCCTCTTTTCACTTTTGCCCAAAGTAATGGACTGATGCTATATCCTACCATTCGGTCAATCATTCGTCTAGCCTGCTGAGAATCTACCATATCCATATCGATCTCGCGGGCTTGTTTCAAAGACGACTTTACTGCATTTTTTGTAATCTCATTAAATGTAATTCGGCAATGTTCTTTCTCATCCAGCTTCAATGCCTTTGATAAATGCCATGAAATAGCTTCTCCTTCACGGTCCGGGTCAGTTGCCAGATATACTTTGTCTGCTTTTTTTACTTCTTTTCGCAACTTCGCAAGCAATTCCCCTTTCCCGCGAATTGTTATATATTTCGGTTCAAAATCATTTTCAAAGTCAATCCCCATCTGACTCTTGGGAAAATCACGTACATGTCCATTTGAAGCCACTACTTCATAGTTTTTTCCCAAGAACTTTTTTATTGTGGTTGCCTTTGCAGGTGATTCCACTATAACCAAATACTTTGCCATATTAACACTCCCTACATATTATATATAAAACTGTTCCAGCTCTGGAACGATTACAAAACTTTTTTTAGCATACACTATTTTTTTTATCGAATCAAGCAGAATATTTTTTACTGTGTCCGTATATAACAATTTTTTGTAGTTTCCCGAACGAATCCATTCATTTCTAATTTGAGCAAAATACTGATTACTTCTGATAAAAGCATTTGTGTTTCTTCCAGTATCTGTTCCAAATGTTTTGGTTCCAAAGACAACGTTGCATACACTTTTTTCTGAGAATGTTCCTCGAACATATCCAATATATTTAACTGTCTCCATTCACCTACACTCTCCAAATGAAAATTATGTATCATATCTTCCGGGCTGGTAACCGGTTCCGCTCCCTGTTTTAACAGATTAAGACATCCTTCACTGAGAGGATCCCCGATTCTCCCCGGAATCACAAATACATCCTTTCCCTGTTCCAACGCAAGATCTGTAGTAATCAGCGACCCACTTCGGCTCCTTGCTTCCACCACAAGAACCGCATCTGCCAGTCCACTGATAATACGATTACGCATAGGAAACTGGTATGCCTTTCCCGGCATTCCCAACGTATACTCCGATATAACTCCTCCACTGTGTCCAATGTCTTCATACAAACGAAAATGTTCCTTGGGATAGCAAACATCAATGCCACTTCCCAGCACTGCATAAGTAGGTGTTTTCCCCTGCAATGCCCCCTGATGAGCGCTTCCATCAATTCCATATGCCATACCACTAATGACTTGAATTCCTGCATTGGATAATTCCCTGGCAAACCACATTGCCATTTCCCTTCCATAAGCAGTACAATTTCTTGCTCCTACAATGGATACACTCTTTTTTTCTTCTCTTGGTAACTTCCCCTTTACAAATAATCCATAAGGATATTTATGGATATGTCGCAATCGTTCTGGATATGCCTGATCATGTATGGTAATCAGCCGAACCCCCTCATCCACCATTTTTGAAAATGCTCTCCGAATCCGCTCTTCCTTTCTACTTTCCACAATGCATCTTGCATCCTGCTGGGAAATCCCCTCTACCTCCTGCAAAGCTTCTTCTTTTGTTTTATAAATCTCCTCTTCATCTCCAAAATAATTCAGCAATTTCACTGTTTTGACCGGCCCTAGTACAGAAATAGAAGCAAGCCAAAATTCCAACTCTTTTTGTTGTAATTTTAGTTCCATACGCCACCCCTCCAATACTTCTTATCCATGCCTCTGAAACAGATTGCTTCACTTAAATGTGCACACGTAATATTCGGGCTTTCCTCTATATCTGCAATGGTTCTTGCCACTTTGAGAATCCGATGATATGCCCTTACACTCAACTCCATCTTCCGAAATATCTCATCCATAAGTTCCTGTTCTTCCTGCCCCAGCTCACAAAAGCGTTCTACCTGACTGGCAGACAGTTCCCCATTGTATTGTATATTTTCGTTTTTATAACGGTCCAACTGTATTTTTCGGGTCCTTTTTACTCGTTCTCTAATATCCTTTGAACTCTCTCCTTTCTCTTTGTTTTGCAGATCTTTATACTTCATTTCCAAAGCTTCCACACACAAGTCGATTCGGTCCAACAAAGGCTGACTAATCTTCCCAAGATACCTTCGAATCTGCGTATCCGAACACTGACATCTGGTTCGATCCGGATAAAAGCCACATTTGCAGGGATTCATTGCAGAAACCAGCATAAATCTGGCCGGATAAGTGTAACTTCCCTGCATGCGTGTAATTGTTATTTTCCGCTCCTCCAAAGGCTGACGAAGCATTTCCAAGGTGTTGCTGTTAAATTCCGGAAGTTCATCCAAAAACAATACACCACCATCTGCCAGAGAAATTTCTCCGGGACTAGCCTTATAGCCACCCCCTATCAGAGAAGATGGGGTAATGGAATGATGAGGACTTCGAAAGGGTCTTTTCTGGACATATCCTCCCTCATTCCCCAAAAGTCCCAGAATACTATATACTTTTGAAATTTCCAGACTCTCCTCAAATGTCAACTCCGGCATAATTGTGGGAATCCGCTTAGCAAGCATGGTTTTTCCTGCGCCCGGCGGCCCGATCATCAATACATTATGCATCCCCGCCACTGCAATTTCCAACGCCCGCTTCATCATAGGCTGACCAGCCACTTCTGAAAAATCCTCACCTTCCTGATCCCAGTTTTCTTCAAAAGGAAGAATTTCTGTTTTTGGCAATTCTTTATCCGAGGTTAAATATGCGATCAATTCCGACAGACTCTCTACACCTATGATCTGTAATCCCGGAACCATGCTGGCTTCCTTTGCATTTACTTTGGCTACTACACAATTTTCAAATTCATGTTTTCTGGCTGCATACACCATAGGCAGCACCCCATTTACACCTTTCACACTTCCATCTAAACTGAGTTCTCCAATAAACATAGTCTTTTTCAAGCACTCCACAGGTACCATACCAAAAGCAGCCAACAGCCCCATAGCAATAGCAAGATCAAAAGCTGTGCCTTCCTTTCGAATATCTGCAGGAGATAAATTTACTGTTATGTGTTTTGTGGGAATACGAAATCCTGAATTTTTTATAGAAATCCGAACACGATCTTTCGCTTCTCTTGTTTCTGAGCTCAAAAGACCGACTAAAGAAAAGAGAGGAAGTCCATCACAGACGTCCACTTCTACAGAAATAATATGTGCCTCGATGCCCTGAACGGCAGCACAAAAACTTTGATAAAACATAAAAACTCCTTTCATCTAACGATGAAAGTATATTACCCATTGCCAAATATAACACAAAAAAGCACTTATCACAAGTGCTTTTTCTCTCAACAATTATCGACTAAAAACAATGGTTACTGTTCACACATCTGCTTGCAGACGTATAAACAGTAACGTTTAGGGCAATGCGACCCATGCAAAATTGCCCCAAACAATCCTGCGTTACTCTTTCTTACGCTCTTGCAATCCACCTCCTACACCGTTCGCCCTAACGTTCCTTCAATCTTTCTATTTCTCTCTGGAAACTTTCCATATCCTCAAAATCCCGATAGACTGATGCAAAACGAATATACGCAACCGCATCTACTTTCTCAAGATGGGCCAAAACCATCTCCCCAATCAGATTTGTAGAAATCTCTTTTGTGCCTTTCTGAAAAATTGCGGCTTCAATCTGGTCTAACAACTTACACTGTTCTTCCATGGAAATGGGACGTTTGATACACGAGCGAAAAATTCCCTCTTTAATTTTCTCTCTATCATATGGTTCCCGGCTCATATCTTTCTTGATCACTACAACCGGATGTACTTCCACATTCTCATAAGTGGTAAAACGGCGGTTACACCCTTCACAAACTCTTCTTCTACGAATCGATGTATCATCATCAGAAGGTCTGGAATCGATTACTTTTGTATTTTCTTTTCCACAAAACGGACACTTCATCTTTATCCCCTCTATTCTTTCTCTATTATCATTATATGATATCGGGTTCAGGCCTTTTGACCCTGGTATCATTATATTAAAATCCATTTTTTTCGTCAATATAAAACAAATAAACTGTTAGATATCTCTGTAACGCAGGCTTTCTGCTCGGCTGAACTGTTATACATATTTTCCAGCTTTCAGACAGTCATCCTCTTTTATTTCAACTAAAATCACATCCGGGCCAATATTGCAAATGCATTTAAACGGGATCACGTATTCCTGATCTCTTCCCAATATGCCCCACAATTTGCATGGTCCGGGAACAATAATGGCCTCAATACACCCATGTTCCAAGCTAAATTCCACATCTGTAGCATACCCTAGTTTTTGTCCGCTGCATACATTGATTACCTCTTTTTGCCGAAGCTCATAAATACGCATTCTTCCCCCCCAGTTACATGTTTTTACTGTCCATACTTATACAAAAAAAATATTTTTTTACTATTCTATGCCGCCCCCTTTCGGATTACTACATTTTAAGGAATCTAAAAGTCAGTCTGTATGAAGTAATCCAATGGCAACAGTCTCAGAACAAAGTGGACAAGTCCACTTCAACTCCCTGTATCCCTCACTCATGAGGGACTTGATCCACTTTGCGTTCCAGATGCGTGTTGCATGCTTTTTGCAACAATACTCCTTTCGCACCTGTGCACATCCTCGCGGAGCGTTTTGCACTGTTTTCAGCCTAAGCAAAGACCGTAAGATCAAAGCGCAGGCCAGAAAACTGGCACGCAAGGCTTTCCCAAGAAAACGAGTCAAAGACGAAGTTTGATTGGTTGAAAGCTA
>JBGVLO010000106.1:0-2569 GCA_045124315.1 Lachnospiraceae bacterium | reverse complement strand
GTTGCCTTTGCCGCATAATCTCTTTGATTATTGTAGCATCAGGAAATCCAATTTCATAGAAAAATATTTAGTTGTAAAAAGAAAAATAAGTTTTGTATACAAGGCGGATATCTTGCTTACAAAACTTATTATACGAGGAGTTGAACAATGTGATGTCAACAGATAGAATCATTCACAGCACAGCACAGCACAGCACAGCACAGCACAGCACAGCACAGCACAGGAATGTTTATCTGGATGTAGTTAAAGGGATAGCAATCATTTCTGTTGTGCTCGGGCATTGCATCCAGTTTGGCAGTGGCAGGGAATTTTTGCAGTCGGAAGTTTTTTTTGCTGATGCTGTTTTCAAGGCTATATATGGTTGCCACATGGCGTTATTTATGCTGGTCAGCGGATATTTGTTTGAGATGAGCTTAAAGAGGCATA
Organism: Lachnospiraceae bacterium; assembly: GCA_045124315.1. Lineage (GTDB taxonomy): Bacteria > Bacillota > Clostridia > Lachnospirales > Lachnospiraceae > CAG-411. The sequence goes on along the minus strand of JBGVLO010000106.1, from coordinate 2,143 downwards.
CGTGGCGTCAGGTGTTTGCAAGCAGGTTTACATCATTACTGCTTCCTTTGATGTCGTGGGGACTGATAGGTGTTGTGGTAGCTGTTATGCATTATCAGAGTATTGTTCCACTAATCAAAGAAATAGTGTGGCGGTATTTGCACAGCATGTGGTTCATCTGGGCAATTTTTTACAATTCTTTGTTTGTTTTGTTAGTAAGGCGTTTTTGTAAGGATAGTGCATTGATTTATTTTATTACCTGGCTGCTGCTTTTCGTTATACCTGATGCCTTTAATTTGTCCTTGTATAAATACATGTATCCTTATTTTTTGTGTGGATATCTGACATGCAAATTCGATTTGCTGGCAAGGTTACAAGATAGGATTTGTGGTAATTGGGGATTGCTGGTGGCTTGTGCGGTAAGTTATTTGGTGCTGATGCAGTTTTTTGTGTATGAAAGCTATATTTATACATCGCATTATAGTATGGTCAATTTCAAAACGGAGGCAGTTGACTGGTGGAAGCTGGGGAATGATATATACAGAATGGTAACTGCTTTTGCTGGCTCGAGCCTGGTGCTATTGTCTGTATATGCTCTCTGGAAGAAAACAAGCCAGTTATCTATATGGAAGATTGTTGCTAAGCTGGGGAAAGCTTCGCTGGTAATTTATCTCTTCTCTGGTGAGGTTATTTTTTCTCATATTTTACCTAAAATTACCCAGGACATTGCACCAAGCTACTTTATAAATTTATTGGAAACTGTAATTATTTTGTTTGTATGCTATTTAATTTATATGATAATGAGAAATGTGACCGTTATAAATAAATTATTTTTAGGTGGCAGGTAGTAGTTGTACTTATACTTATACTTATACATAGTATGTAGTATGTGATGTTTGGAAGGAGGAGTAGGTATGTCAGTGGATATGTCAGCTTTTTCAACTGTTACCTCATCCAGGATATTGTATACTCCTTCTTCTTTTGCACGGTTTTCGCTGCTGCATTTGCAGGAAGCCGGTTCGTTGCAGGCTGTGCAGCCACATATCAGCAGGCGTGAAAAGTTGCAGTCGTATTTGTGCTTTGTGGTGTGTCAGGGGAGTGGCAGGCTGTTTTATGAAAATACGGAGTATTGCCTGTCTGCCGGGGATGTGGTGTTTATTGATTGCCGCAATGGATACAGCCATGTGACTGAGGATGATTTGTGGTCCCTGCGGTGGTGCCATTTTTATGGTATCTCGATGCCGGATATTTACGCGAAATACAGGGAGCGTGGGGGCAAGGCTGTTTTTCATCCTGATGATGCCGGGGCGATTGAGGGCATTTTATCCGGCTTATATGACCTTGCTTCCTCGTCTGATTATGTCCGTGATATGCGCATCAATGAGAAGCTGAATGAGCTTTTGACTATTCTGATGGAGCAGTCTTGGCATCAGGAAGTGGCTGCCGCCTCCAAGAAGCGCATGGAGCTGAACGAGATAAAAAGGTATCTGGACGAAAACTATGGCAGGAAGGTATCACTGGAAGACCTGGCCAATAAGTTTTTTGTGAGCAAGTGTTATTTGTCCAGAATTTTTAAGGATAGCTATGGCTTTACTGTAAATAAATATATTTTGTTCAAGCGGATTACGGAAGCAAAGCGGCTTTTGCGGTTTTCGGCTAAAAATGTGGATGAGATTGCAGATTCCGTGGGCATGAATGATGCAAATTATTTTAGCCGGATGTTTCGCAAGATAGAAGGCATGAGTCCAAGTGAATATCGGAAAAGATGGTAACAAAAAACGCGGCTCAATCGTCATTTTTGATTAAGCCGCGTTATTAATTTAGTGTACATGGAAAGCAGCTAATTTAGTTACTTGCTCTAGGGAAAAGATTCTATCATGAAAAACTATGAACCACTTCCGTTGGAATTATATCTTCCAACATGAAAGTGGTTCAAATTATTTGTTTGCTATTTTCTAATATTTGTTCTATAATATAAGGCATAATAACATAGAGAATAATATTGCGCTAATTGGAGGCGGTGTGATGATACATGGTGAGCTGAAAAATATCAAGAAAAGCGTGCTGGAAAGCCTGGAGGGGCTGTATGAGCTGGCTGTGCCTGCTGGTCAGCTGGTTACCCGTGAGATATCGGAGCTGATGCTGGCGGTGACGGCGGAGCTGC
>JBGVLO010000105.1:0-7804 GCA_045124315.1 Lachnospiraceae bacterium | reverse complement strand
GCGAAGGCTAGAAAACTGGCATGCAAGGCTTTCCCAAGAAAACGAGTCAGCGACGACGTTTGATTGGTTGAAAGCTACTGCGCACTGTTTTCAGCCTAAGCAAAGACCGCAAGGTCAAAGCGAAGGCTAGAAAACTGGCATGCAAGGCTTTCCCATAGAATCCAAAAGGCTGCCTTGTATTCCGCAAGACAGCCTATCCTATATACTAAGAAAAATCAAACTTCGATCTGTCATTAAGCCTTTCCTACAGAACCGAATAATTCCATCTTCTCTTTTACTGTAGCTTTGATTGCTTCAGCACCTGGAGCTAACAACTTACGAGGATCGAATCCCTTACCCTGCTGATCTTTTCCTTCTTCAATGTACTTACGTGTAGCTTCCTGGAATGCTAACTGACACTCTGTATTAACATTGATCTTAGCAACACCTAAAGAGATTGCTTTCTTGATCATATCTGCAGGGATACCTGTACCACCGTGAAGTACTAATGGCATATCTCCTGTCTTAGCCTGGATCGCATCCAATGTCTCAAAGCTTAATCCAGCCCAATTTTCTGGGTACTTACCATGAATATTACCGATACCAGCTGCAAGCATTGTTACACCTAAATCAGCAACCATCTTACACTCTTCTGGATCTGCACACTCACCAGCACCTACAACACCATCTTCTTCTCCACCGATAGAACCAACTTCAGCCTCGATAGAAAGACCTTTTGCCTTACACTCTGCAACTAATTCCTTAGTCTTAGCAACGTTCTCATCGATTGGGTAGTGAGAACCATCGAACATTACAGAAGAGAAACCAGCTTCGATACAAGCCTTAGCTCCTTCGTAGCTACCGTGATCTAAGTGAAGTGCTACTGGTACAGTGATGTTTAACTCTTCTAACATACCGTTAACCATACCTACAACTGTCTTGTAACCACACATATACTTTCCAGCACCTTCAGATACACCAAGGATTACTGGACTCTTTAACTCTTCTGCAGTTAAAAGAATAGACTTTGTCCACTCTAAGTTATTGATGTTAAACTGTCCTACTGCATATTTTCCTGCTTTTGCTTTTGTAAGCATTTCTGCTGCTGATACTAATGCCATCTCAAATTCCTCCATTTGTTTAAATTTAAACTACGTGCATTCGTTATTCAAATGCCTATAATCACTTTTATTATACTCCATTCCTTTAAGAATGTAAAGTATCCGTTCCACTCAAAAAGCCACGAACCAATTCATCCGCATTTCCCTTTTGCCCTGGGACAACCATCACCTGTTTGCCCATCAATTCCTGCATGGCAGGGAAGCCAATTCCGTTACAGAGCAATACCTGCGCATTGTATGCCAACACACGCTTTGCCATTTCATCGTTGCCGTCCGGCGTCACTGAAACATTCTCAACCTCTGTAATATCGCCATCTTTCACATGAAAAATGGACAATTGTTCTGCTTTTCCAAAATGACAGGAAATTTTACCATCCGATGTAGTACAGGCGATCACTTTTGAAATCAGCCTTTCCGATTTCTTCTCATCCTTTGGACAAACTTTCTCAATGAAATCTACTGCTTCCTGGAACAATTCACCCTCTAAAGTTTCCACTTTTCCTTTATCCACTGTTTTTGCCATTTCTGGGTCGATTGGTAGCTTAGCCAACACCTTTAAGCCCCATTCCTCTGCGTAGCTGTCTATATTGCTTTCTCCAAAAACAGACAGCTTCTCACCACAGCAGCCACATACCATATAACTATAATTTTCTACAATTCCTAAAATTGGTATCTCCATAGATTTGGCCATGTTCACCGCTTTTTTCACAATCATAGATACCAGATCCTGTGGTGAAGTTACAATAACAATACCATCTAATGGCAACGACTGAAATACCGTCAAAGGCACATCACCGGTTCCAGGAGGCATATCCACAAACATATAGTCTACATCGCCCCAAAACACTTCAGACCAGAACTGTTTTACCACTCCGGCGATAACCGGACCTCTCCAGATTACCGGAGTATCCTCTTTGTCCACTAATAAATTCACCGACATAATCTTCGTTCCATTTGCACTTTCTGCAGGAACCATTCCCTGTGGACTGCTGCTTGCCTTCCCTGTAATTCCAAATGATTTTGGAATCGATGGTCCTGTCACATCCGCATCTAAAACAGCCGTCTGATATCCTTTTTTCTGCATTGCAGCCGCTAATCCTGCTGTGACAAATGACTTTCCAACGCCACCTTTTCCGCTGACTACACCGATTACTCTTCTAACTTTGCTAAAAGCATTTGCCGGTTCTAACAATTCTTCTTTACTTGGCTTACGAGACGCACAATCTGCTGAGCACGTACTACATGAGCCACTACAATTTTCTTCACTCATAATACACACATTTCCTTCCTATTATAATTGATATTTTTTCAACAAGAAATTAGCTTTCTTATCGTATTCTGAGTTACATTCTATTCATCCTATTATTACATAATTCTTTTATCGTTTGCAATATTTTTTTTGATTAAGGAAAATATACAGTAACGTTTGGGGCAATGTGATCCATGCAAAATTGCCCCAAACAATCCTGCGTTACTCTTTCTTATGTTCTTTGCCCTAAAGGACTAGCTTTGCGTCGCAGCGTAGTGCAAAAAGCTACCTCTGAACAGTAACGAACTGTTACAATACACATTGTTACAGTACAGAGGGTGCCATTCGTAAAATGCAATTTTTCCCTAGACAATTTTTTCAAAAAATGATACAATAGTAGTTAGCGAATCTTTTTACGTAGGCATTTATGTACATGGAGGATGAGGATGAACGAAACAGTGATCGCTTTTGAAGAAAAGCTAAAAGAACTTCTTGCTCTTGCAAAGAAGAACAAAGATGTAATTGAAGTAGAAAAAGTGAACGATGTCTTTAAAGAATTGAACTTGGATGTTCATCAAATTGACAAGATTTATGAGTATTTAGAAAGTAACAATATTGCAGTTTTAAACTTATCAAACGATGATGAGCCGGATGACTGCGCATTATTGGAGCTGGAACAGGAAGAAGATACTTCGCTCGAGGATTTAGCAGCCAGCACTGCTGTTATGTCTGATGACCCTGTTAAGTTATACTTAAAAGAAATCGGCGGCTACCCACTTCTTACAATTGAACAGGAGATTGCTTTGGCTAAGCGTATCGAAGAAGGAGACGAATCGGCTAAGAAGAGTCTTGCAGAATCCAATCTTCGACTGGTAGTAAGTATTGCCAAGAGATATGTTGGGCGAGGTCTTTCTTTCCTTGATTTAATTCAGGAAGGTAATCTTGGATTGATCAAAGCGGTTGATAAATTTGATTATACAAAAGGTTACAAGTTCAGTACTTATGCTACTTGGTGGATTCGACAAGCAATCACAAGATCCATTGCTGACCAGTCCCGTACTATTCGTATCCCTGTACATATGTCTGAAGTCATCAACAAGACCTATCGTGTTTCCAGAACACTATTACAGGAGTTAGGACGTGAACCAACCGAACAGGAATTGGCTGAGGCTATGAATCTTCCAATCGAAAAGGTAAGAGAGATTTTAAAGGTATCTGCAGATCCAATCTCTTTAGATACACCAATTGGTGAAGAAGATGACAGTCATTTAGGAGACTTTATCAAAGACGACACTATCGTTGGTCCGGAAGATGCAGCCGCATACTCGGTACTTCAGGATCAGATTTCGAAGCTTTTAGAAACCTTGACCGAACGTGAACAGCGTGTTTTAATCCTTCGTTTTGGCTTGAAGGACGGTAGAACCCGCACCTTGGAAGAAGTTGGTAAAGAATTCAATGTAACTCGTGAGCGAATTCGTCAGATTGAAGCAAAAGCATTAAGAAAATTAAGACATCCAAGTCGTGCCAGAATGTTAAAAGGGTACGATGTAATGTAGAAATACTCCCTCTCATGGGAATTTACAGATATAACTATAGTTACTATATTTCTATCCGCACATAGCTATAAACGAAAAACAAGCCCTTCTAAATCGAAGGGCTTGTTTTTCATTTGTAGATATTTATTCTGTTTTTCTAAAATTCTCTATAATACGATCAAAAGCCTCTTTTGGATAAGTTCCTGATACTTGTATTCTACTTTGGGCACTTGCCAAAATATGAATTTCAATACGCTGTGTCTTGAATATTCTATCTCCAATTCCCTGGGAAAGGTTTACAAACTGTATTTTGTCATAAGGAATCCGAATGATATTTTTTCCGTAAATTCCATTTACAATGGTCACATACTTTCCATCATACCCCAAACGATTGGTATAATAATGGAACCACTGGGAAACGCCAATTATCACCGCAAGACCAACCATACTCAATATGGTGATCAACCTTACCATTGCAACCATTTCTCCATCATATCCACCGTTGTGAAAAGCTACCGTTTCTCCCAAAAGAGCGCCCCCACCGAAAATCAATACCCCAAATATGTTATAAAGAAGATTGCGGACCAACACATTGCCCGGCTGTTTCATTTGATTTTCTTCATGACTGAATTCATACTCCGGCAATAAAACCTGTAGCTTCTCCTTCAACTCCTCTAAAGTTCCCATTAGTAACAGCTTCATTCCGTCCACATCCTCATTTTCACCACCTACATTGATTACCTTTACATAGGCCCGGCCAAATAATCGGGAAAGGAAGGTATACTTGAGTGTCACCGCATTGATCTTGTCTACCGGAACGGCATACTGCTTTCGTTCAATGGCTCCACAACTGACATAAATCTTATCCTTCGATCTGGTGGCACGATAATTGAAATCCTTCAGCCAAGTTTTCACCAAAGCGGACACCATAGATGCTGCTGCGATAAACTCAACCAAAAGTGTAACCAATCCCTCTGCCAAGCCAGCCTTGCTACCAATCATTGCAACCACAGCTCCAATCGATGCAATTACAAGCCCTAGTGTGGTCAGGAATAAAATCACAGAAGTACTGTACAGACAATTCATAAAGGTTTCCTTATCGGTATAAGTCACATCATAGTTCCTTTCTCCCTCTACAGAAAGGAAATCCACTTCATTTTCTTCTGCCTCTTCCGTCAATTCCCCAGACTGAAGCTTGGCTTCTTTCATCATTTTCATAACCAGTTCTTTGACTCGGTTGGCATCTTTTTCACCCAGTATAATCTTTACGTCTGTAGAATCCGCCGTAGACATACTACTGGTATCAAATTTAATGGTGTACGTTCTTACAATTCGTTCAAACAGGTTTTGCTGTAAATTGATATTGGAAATGGTATGTACGGCAATACTGTTTTTCTTATGAAACATGGTCTTTCGTTCCACTGTTACAACCTGATCCTTGATGGTGATCGTAGTCTTCCACCAACGATTCACATAAAATGCACCTAAAAGGAGACACACTACTAAGATTACTCCCAGTATAATCAAATATACAAATATCCCCCCCGACTGCATAGCAGTAATGGCCTCTCCGTTACCCAGAAAAGCAATAAAAACTGCAACAAGTATCTTCCAGGTTTGTTCTAAAATACTGGTGATATGATTATGCAATCCTACAATTTCCTTTTCATTCTTCTGTTCCATGCTTCGCTCCCTCTCTGCTTTCAATTGCATAAGAATTAATCCTACGTTTTAATCTTTCCACGATTTCTTCCGCCTTTTCCACTTCCAAAAAACGAATCACTACATCTCCACCTGCAGTTGTAACGATCACTTTTGAAAGTCCAAATATTCGATCCAAAGGTCCGCTCTCCATAGAAATCTTATGTAATCGCTCAATAGGAACAATTTCCCTTTCCAGACGTATCACGCCTTCCTTCACTTCAATCTCTTCTTCGGTGAAACGATAACGGTATCTTTCGTATCTGATAAAAGGGGAAATCAAACACCCCAGAAAAAGTACTCCCAGCACTACATAAATCCAGGAACCAATTGTTTCAAAGAATGCCGTTTCTGAAAAAATCATCTTTGCTCCAACCATAATCACTGCCAGTACTACAAACACCAGCATTTCACTGAGAAGCATCAAGCTTCTCGCCTTTTTATTCAGTTTTTCATACATAAATCCCTATTCCTCCCATTACAAGAAGATTGAGTAGCCGTCAAAACAACAGTTACTCAATCTACTACTTTCTAAATCATAACTTATTTTATTTGATTTCTTTAATCCAGCCTTCTGGTGCTTCGATTCTTCCCATCTGGATTCCGGTTAAGGTATCGTATAATTTCTTTGTGATCGGTCCCATTTCTTTGTTGCCATTCTTCATAACAATCTCTTTTCCATGGTCATTGATCACGCCTACTGGGGAAATTACTGCTGCTGTTCCACAAAGTCCTGCTTCTACAAAATCCGGTAATTCACTTAAATAGACTTCTCTCTCTTCTACCTCTAAACCAAGGTATTCTTTTGCAACATACATCAAAGAACGACGAGTGATGGATGGCAAAATACTATTGGACTTTGGTGTTACTACTTTGTTATCTGCTGTTACAAATAAGAAGTTTGCTCCACCTGTCTCTTCTACCTTTGTTCTTGTGGCTGCATCTAAGTACAAATTCTCATCAAAACCTTCGTTATGAGCCTCTACGATTGCATGTAAACTCATAGCATAATTCAATCCTGCTTTGATATGACCGGTACCATTTGGAGCCGCACGGTCATAATCACATACGCGAATCGTAATTGGTTTCGCACCACCTTTAAAGTAAGGACCTACTGGTGTACAGAACACTCTGAACTGATATTCCTCTGCCGGCTTTACTCCGATAACCGGACTGCTACCGAACATATATGGGCGAAGATACAAGGTCGCACCAGAACCGTAAGGAGGTACCATATCCTTATTGGCTGCAACTACCTTCTCTACCGCTTCTATAAAACGGTCTTCTGGGAAAACAGGCATCTCTAATCTCTTAGCCGAGTCCGCCATTCTCTGTGCATTTAAGTCCGGACGGAATGTGACGATACGGCCATCTTCTGTTCTGTATGCCTTTAATCCTTCAAAACAAGCCTGACAATACTGTAAAACACCAGCACACTCACTGATGGTTACGGTATCTTCTGTTGTCATGACACCATCGTCCCATGCACCATTCTTATAATTCGATACATATCGTTCCTTCGTCTCGCGATACGCAAAACCTAAATTTCCCCAATCCAAATTACTCATTCTAAACGCTTCCTTTCTTATGCCTAAGGCTTTCTCATAAATCGTTACGATTGCGTAACCACAAATCTATACCTAGTTTACTACTTGCATTTTCTTACGTCAAGTTTTGACACAGAAAAAGAAATTTTTTGGTAACTCATCAGTTTCCTACTTTTCTATTCCGTCCACTCTTCGATCACGCAGGTATGCTTCTTCTTATCTTCCCCATCTGCATCATAATTCACGCCTACCAAAAGGATCTTATCCCCATAACCGGACAAGGCTCCCTGGTATCGCTTTTCCTTGATCTGCTTGATTGCAGTATCGGCGGACTGGTTATATTTTAGTTCTACTACCATTGCTGGTCTCCAACCTGCATTGGCTCTCGGTTTGAAGATAAAGTCTGCATAGCCTTTTCCCGCAGGGTGCTCACGAATGATATCATAATAGGCGGGTGCGGTAAAGTACGCCATGGTTAGCACACAGCTTAGGGAATTTTCATCATTGTAGGTTAAGACGGAGGCGTAAGTTTCATGTGCCAGTTCGATAAGTTCTGCAACCCTGTCTGAATTTCCATCAATAGTTGCCATAAGGAGTTCATCACATCTTGAAATTGACTTTGAAACTTCGCTCCACTCCCCGGTTTTCAGAGCCATCTGAAACGCCTTGGAA
>JBGVLO010000104.1:0-1909 GCA_045124315.1 Lachnospiraceae bacterium | reverse complement strand
TAGAGGCGCTCGAATAGAGTTGCCTCCCCATATATGAGCAGTCTTAGTGCGCAGCACGGAACTGGAGTCCGTAAGGACGACGAGTGCGAATATATGGGGAGGGTTCTGAATAGTTACGTCGAGAATTATGTTCTTATCATCCACAGTCTCCCCTTCCTGAATGGGATTGGTAATTGTGACAGAAGGTTTCTTGCCATAGGCAAAACTCCCTTCTCTCTTGTGTTTCGTTAATTGTTACAAACTTTTCTTGAAAAAATTGACGATCTGCCAATGGGAACAAGTCCCGTACACATCACCTGTATACAGGACTGCCTCTCAAGTGCTAACTGAACCCGGAATATTATATTTCTGACGGAGCGTGGTATTCCCGCCAATACTCTTCCGCTTGTGATGAGGAGATATTAAGTTTTTCCTGCAATTTTTCCAGCACCGCTTCTTCGGTAAGACCAAACTCTTCACTCATTTCTATGATGATTTTGGCATTTTTCTCTATCGCATACTCTTTTGCATACTCTTTTGCATACTCTTCAACAGCATTACACATGGCTTCTTTCCCTCCTTTTACCTTTTTGTAACGGTTAAACCCATTACACAACTGTGGAAATCTTTCATCATGGATCTCATCTGTTTTCAGAAACAACTCCAATAATTCACTTGCCCTGGAGCCATCCCTTACAGTCGCATTGGCGAAGATGATATCCTCACCGTCCTCCACTGGAACATATTTTTCGCCTTGTTTTACACATCTTGTCATCCTTGTGATACTCTGTCCGTTCCCGAACACATCATATTCCGTAATATACAACACCTTTACAGTCGGGATAAGGGCAAAATCCGTCCCTTTCGGAGTTTTGTTCATCGTAACAGCCGCTGCGTGAAATCGCACACGACGGATATCATCATTCCCGTCATCCTTCTGGACTTCAATGTTACACAACTTTCCGTCTCCAAGGGTACATAATGCATCGAGAATAACTTCACGGTGAAGGCTCACAAGCCGTTCCTGCGTTGTGACCTCTTTTACTTCTAAATTGTCATCATCTAAAAGTACTCTAAGTATTTCTTGGCAAACAAGCGGATCACTTGCGATCATACGAAACAATACATCGTCGATGATGCGGAGTCCATTGACCAATTTCTCCAGTTCTTTTGTTGATACCATTCTTTTTTTCTCCTTTCTGCCTGTGCAGAAAGTCTTGTTCTATTTTCAGAATACAGCAGAATAAAGACTTTCGCAACAGTTTTCTTTTATTGCATAATTCACTTTATTGTTTGTCTCTTGCCATAGGCAAAACTCCCTTCTCTCTTGTGTTTCGTTAATAGTTCCAAACTTTTTTGAAAATCTTGGCGATCTGCCAATGGGAACAAGTCCCAATGATAAAAATAAAAGCAGAATGCTTTTAAAAGAATAAATAAATCAGAACGTGCATGAACACATCCATTTGGTATGTTACCATTCCTATTTTCATCTGTCAATGTCACAATCTTACAATCTTTTCGTTTTTCGACAACTATTTTTCTCTATATTTTATGTGTAGTCAGATACACAAAAACAGACATGCCTCCTTTACGGGCATCATGATGTAGGAAAGTCCACTGTATTTACAGTTAGTCGAATACATAAAATCAAGAAAAGGAACCCGAGGTCACCTGATATGCCCCCAAAAGTTCCCTTTCACTTTCTCTCTGTGTTCGTTAATCGTGTTTATTCGCCTGTGCTAGTTTTATTTTTTTCTTAATTCCTCTATTATCTTGAGCAGTTCTTCTTTCTCCTTCTCTGCTTCCATTTTCACCTTCTCTATTTCCAACTGTGCTTCTTCTAACTTTTCATCCTTTTGCTTGCTTTCCGCTTGAAGTCTTTGAATAACTTCTGCACTCTGTTGTTTGCCTAGTTCTACACTGGCAGCCA
>JBGVLO010000103.1:0-30536 GCA_045124315.1 Lachnospiraceae bacterium | reverse complement strand
TTCCAAGGCGTTTCAGATGGCTCTGAAAACCGGGGAGTGGAGCGAAGTTTCAAAGTCAATTTCAAGATGTGATGAACTCCTTATGGCAACTATTGATGGAAATTCAGACAGGGTTGCAGAACTTATCGAACTGGCACATGAGACCTACACCTCCGTCTTAACCTACAATGATGAGAACTCCTTAAGCTGTGTGCTTACCATGGCGTACTTTACTGCACCTGCCTATTATGACATAATCCGCGAGCACCCTGCGGGTAAGGGCTATGCAGACTTTATCTTCAAACCGAGGGCCAATGCAAACTGGAGACCGGCAATGGTGGTAGAACTAAAATACAATCAGTCAGCCGATACGGCCATCAAGCAGATCAAGGAAAAGAGATACCAGGGAGCTTTATCCGATTATGGGGATAAAATCCTTTTGGTGGGAGTGAACTACGACGCAGAAGGGAAAGATAAGAAGAGGCATACCTGTGTCATAGAGGAATGGATGTAAGAAGCTTACTGCTTATAAGAAGTTAATGAAGCAAAAAGGACTGGTATTAGACGTTTTGGAAAGTCAAATCTAATGCAGGTAGGTATTTTCGGTACCGAAAATACCTACCTGTGAACAGTATCCCCCGTTATATTTGTGCCATCACATAAATCAGGCAAATGTGGACATTAGTGGTTCAATGTGGTACAATATAAAGCGCTGTATTGGGGCAGGGATGCGAACAAAAATGTTGCAGATGCCTGAAATGATGTGAAACTTAGGGTAGTCATAAGTTGGTGTAGTTGCTTACTTGCAATAACGCCAAATCCCTTGAAAATAAAGGATTTTAAGATAAGGAGAAAATAATATGAAATTAGGAATTGTAGGACTTCCAAATGTAGGAAAAAGTACACTGTTTAACTCTTTGACAAAGGCAGGAGCGGAGTCAGCAAACTATCCCTTCTGTACCATTGATCCAAATGTGGGTGTGGTACCGGTGCCGGATGAGAGATTGCAGAAGTTGGATGAAATGTATCACACAAAGAAGGTTGTGCCTGCAGTGATTGAGTTTGTGGATATTGCCGGATTGGTAAAGGGTGCGTCAAAGGGAGAAGGGTTAGGTAACCAGTTCCTTGCAAATATTCGTGAGACAGATGCCATTGTCCATGTGGTTCGTTGTTTTGAGGATAGCAATATTGTTCATGTGGATGGTTCCATTGATCCACTTCGTGATATTGAGACGATTAATCTGGAGTTGATCTTCTCCGATATTGAAATCTTAGACCGTCGTTTGACAAAGCTTGGAAAGGGCGCAAGAAGTGATAAGACATTGGCAAGAGAATTTGCCCTTGTAGATCGTTTGAAAGCTCACTTGGAAGAAGGAAAGATGGCAAAGAGCTTTGAAGTGGAGAACGAAGAGGAGAAAGAATTGATTTCTACATACAATCTTCTGACCATCAAGCCGGTTATTTATGCAGCCAATGTGACGGAGGATGATTTGGCAGATGATGCAGCGAACAATGAGAACGTAAAGAAAGTAAGAGAATATGCTGCATCTGAGAATTCGGAAACGTTTGTAATTTGTGCACAGATTGAGCAGGAGATTGCAGAATTAGAGGAAGACGAAAAGAAAGAATTCTTAGAGGATTTAGGAATTGCCGAGTCAGGTCTGGAAAAATTGATCAAGGCAAGTTATAGTCTTCTTGGATTGATCAGTTTCCTGACAGCAGGAGAGGATGAGTGTCGTGCGTGGACCATTACAAAGGGAACCAAGGCACCACAGGCTGCTGGAAAGATCCACACAGATTTTGAGCGTGGATTTATCCGTGCAGAGACGGTTAGTTATGAGCATTTGATGGAATGCGGGTCTATGACGGCTGCAAAGGAAAAAGGATTGGTACGTTCGGAAGGGAAAGAGTATGTAGTGCAGGATGGAGATATTATCCTATTCCGATTCAACGTGTAAAAGAAAAGAACGAAAACAAAGCGGAGAAACTTTCTGGATGATGATCTGGAAGGTTTCTTTTTTTGTGCGCATGGCGGCGCACGCCGCTAATGGATGAAAGTTCCTAATCCCCCTAGTAGTGGGAAGGATACCAGTTACAGTTCACATACCTGTGAACTGTAACGGTTACCAAAAAAGAATCAGAAAGACTGATCGTATTTTCTTGTTCATCCAAAAGCACTTTGCTATAATGGAGTTGTTTGATATTATTATGTTAATTAATCTGTTGAAGAATCTATATGAGGAGAAAGACTATGTTAAGTTTACTTTCGTTAAAAAACCACGCCCTTCCACGTTCCTATAGCCGTGGCCGTCAACTGCAAAAGGTGGGCGCTGTGCATTTACAAACAGTAGAGGAGAATACAGCAAATATAACGGTTATCGGAGCTGTGATTGGAAGCCGTGGTGATAATTATTTTTCATCTGTAACTTTTGATAATGAAGATGATGTTCTGGTTATGGCAAACTGCACTTGTCCGTATGGCTGTTCGTTATATGATATGTGCAAGCATTCCGTCGCACTTGGTATGCAATACATCGCTGAACATCCAAAAGCAACCCTAAAAAAGAAAAAGCCATCCAATCTTTCCTCCATGAATGAGAGAAAACAGCAGCAATTAACCACGACACCTATTATACGAAATTTTTTACAGAGTCAGGTTGCGCGTTATTCCCTGCAAATACTGGATGAAAAGCTGTATCATTCCATTCGTATCGAGCCGCAGATGGATTGGGGAAGTGCTGGGATTACATGGCGTTTCAAGCTTGGTAATGGACGAATGTATATCATAAAGGATATTTTTGAATTTGCAAATGCCATGCAAAATCATGCGCAGATATCTTACGGAAAACAGTTATCTTTTCTACATATCGAGGAGGCATTTGAACCAGATTCTCTTCCAATAGCAAAATTCTTATGTCGCTGGGCAGCACAACACCAAAAAGAGTATACAGAACGCAAATACTATTATTATGGATACGAGGAAGTATTAAAGAAGGCAAAAGATATTTCTCTTACCAAAAGAGAACGGGATTGGTTTTTCAAATATTTTACCGGTAAAGAAGTGCTTATCAATCATGCAACTTTAGGGGAACACACTTGGAAAGTTTCCAATGAAACCGTCCTATTACCGTTACATTTTGAAGAAAAACGAACAGGACTAGCACTTACGCTTCCTCATTTTTATATGATCTATGGAGAGAAGTATCAATATATCCTGGATCGCGAAACAAATACGATCAGCCCAAGTTTTTACGAAGCACCGGAAGTGGTGATGGATTTTGTGGATTGTTTTCTGCGGGAAAACGATAAGATTTTTATAGAAACAAAGGATATTCCGTTGTTCTGCCGTATGGTTCTTCCAAGAGTGGAGAAATACTTTGCCTGTGAAAAGGGAACTTTTTCTCCTGAAACCTATTCTGTGGAGACACCAGAATTTGAAATCTATCTGGATATGCCACAGGAAGACTACATTACATTTCGATTGGAAGTGCTTTATGGTGAGAGAAGCTACAATGTGTTAGAAAAGATAACAGATTTGGCACTCAGAGACTTCGAAAAAGAAAAGGAAATAAAACAACTGGTCAGCCAATACAGCAATGCCTATGACGATCTGGAAAACTGCTATGTTCTGGAAGAGGATACCAACCTGCTATATGATCTTATTACAGAAGGGATTCCTGTATTTCAGCAGGTTGGTGAGGTGTTTATTTCTGATGCTCTCAAAAAACTAGAAGTAAAACCTTCTCCAAAAGTATCTGTCGGCATTTCCATGTCTGGAAATCTTCTGGAACTGGAAGTCACCAGCCAGGAAATGTCTCATGCGCAGTTACTTGATATTTTATCCTCCTATCATCCCAAAAAGAAGTTTCATCGATTGAAGAATGGAAGTTTTATCAATCTGGATCCGGAAGATTTCGATACACTGCTTGGTTTGAAGGAAGGTCTTGGACTGAGCGAGAAAGACTGGAAACAAAAACGTATCGCTTTGCCAACCTACCGTGCATTATATTTGGATAGCCAATTGAAAGAGAAACATGGTCTGCTGGTAAAGAAAAACAAGGATTACAAACTTTTGTTACGAAATATGAAATCCATAGAGGACAATGATTACGAGGTACCGGCTGAACTTTCTAATACTCTTCGGAAATACCAGGAGGAAGGCTTTCTCTGGATGAAGACCATCAAAGAAAATGGATTTGCCGGAATTCTGGCAGATGACATGGGACTTGGTAAGACTTTGCAGGTTATCACACTTCTTTTGTCGGAAAAAGGAAACCATCCAGGAAAGCCAACCCTGATCGTATGTCCTGCCTCTCTGGTCTATAATTGGGAGAGTGAATTAGAAAAGTTTGCACCTCAATTAACCAGGCAGGTTATTACAGGCACGGCTGCAATCAGAAAAGAATTGTTACACACAAGCGGAGATAAGGATGTATGGATCACATCCTATGATCTGTTGCGTAGAGATATCATAGAGTATGAAGAGCTGTCTTTCTCCGGGCAGATTATTGATGAAGCACAGTATATCAAGAACCACAGCACACAGGTTGCCAAGGCTGTAAAACTCATTCGTGCAGAATATCGTTTTGCTTTGACTGGAACACCAATGGAGAATCGGATGAGCGAATTGTGGAGTATTTTTGATTACCTGATGCCTGGATTTTTGTATCCATACAAGAAATTTCGTACAGAAATCGAGACACCGATCGTACAAAATGCGGATGCGCGAGTTTTGGACCACCTGCAGAAAATGATTCGCCCATTTATCTTGCGTCGCGTAAAAAAGGAAGTTCTTAAAGACTTGCCAGACAAAATTGAGAAAAATGCATATGCAACTATGGATGGGGAGCAGCAAAAGCTATATGACGCCAATGTAAAAAAATTGCAGATGTTTTTGAAGAAACAAACGGATGAGGAATTTAAGAGTTCGAAAATACAGATTTTATCTGAAATTACAAAGTTGCGACAGATTTGCTGCAATCCTGCCCTGAGCTATGAAGATTATGAGGGGAACTCTGCCAAAACAGAACTTTGTATGGAAATGATCGAGAATGCGATAGACGGCGATCACAAAATCCTGCTCTTTTCCCAGTTTACCTCTATGCTGGATGAGTTGGCAAAAGAGCTTGATGCCCGAGGAATCTCACATTTTCAACTGACAGGTGCAACCAGTAAAGAAAAGCGAAAACAACTGGTGGAGAAGTTTAACAGGGACGATACTTCCGTATTTTTGATTTCTCTGAAAGCAGGAGGAACCGGTCTTAATCTGACATCTGCCGATGTGGTTATCCACTATGATCCGTGGTGGAACCTGGCGGTGCAAAATCAGGCAACGGACCGCGCACATCGTATTGGACAAACCAATGTGGTAACTGTGTACAAGCTGTTGATGAAAGGAACGATTGAAGAAAACATTGTTCGCCTGCAGGAGAAAAAAAGTGAATTAGCTGACCAGTTGCTAAATGGAGATGGCATGAACCAAATCAGTTTTTCAAAAGAAGAATTGTTGGAGTTGCTGGGATAATTGTACAAAAGGATGATAAAGAAGTTCCGAACCAGAAGCAAAAGTAATTGTTCAGAAGTAATGGAATGAAGTCCCTGTAACTATCAACATTCAGTTATCTAAGGAAGATTAAAATATAAGTGAAAATGATATCCACACCTACTATGCATTTTGTGTAGTAGGTATTTTTTGGCCATTCTGGTAATCATCACATCTGCAACCCCATCATATTTCAAACGGTAACCCACCAGAAACTGATTGAAACTGGAAAAAGCAAACAAGGGAAAAGGTGGAATTGATGGAATGCAGGTGGATGAACTTCTGCCCTACCTAAGAGAAAACCAGGAGACCTTAATCCAAGAGATAAAGGGGGAATATAAACCCAACCCAGTCCGAAGGGGAGAGATACCCAAAGAAAAAAATGGTATGACTACAATTGTAGAAAGGCTGTGGGGGGGATGGTTTTGAAAATAAGATTTTCTGCTCTTGTGTTTTTGTAAAAAATTTCCACCACATGTTGTGGGATTGTGAAAATTGTAAAAAAAATTTTACAATTATGTTCCAATACAAAGGAAAATAGTTGAAAGTTTCCCAAAATTGAGATAGAATGTGTATAGAAGTGGGGGAAAGTGGTGAGTTTATGGTGGGAAGTGGGGCGAAAATGTTAAAAATCCCAAAATTCACATTTTAGGATGATAACAGAAATCAACAAAAGATACCGCCAGCTACATTTGAACAGGGAACACGAAGAACAGGCACACAAAGGTAGGTGTAAAGCTTATGTTTATGGGGGAATATAACCACTCCATAGATCAAAAGGGAAGAATCATCGTACCTGCCAAGTTTAGGGAAGAGTTAGGAGAAGAGTTTGTGATGACTCTAGGCTTGGATGGGTGTTTATTTGTGTACCCAAATTCAGAGTGGGAGACGTTTGTAGAACAGCTGAAAAAACTACCTGGAAATCGTGAAGTAAGACAGTTACAGAGATACTTTTTAGCAGGTGCCACTAATTGTGAATTGGACAAGCAGGGACGAATTTTGATACCGGTTAAGTTAAGAGAGCATGCGAAGTTGGAGAAAGAGGTTGTCTTTGTT
The DNA here is from genome assembly GCA_045124315.1 of Lachnospiraceae bacterium. Taxonomy (GTDB): domain Bacteria; phylum Bacillota; class Clostridia; order Lachnospirales; family Lachnospiraceae; genus CAG-411. The sequence goes on along the minus strand of JBGVLO010000103.1, from coordinate 23,959 downwards.
GGTGTGCTTGGGAAGATTGAAGTGTGGAGTAAGGAACGTTGGGATGCGAACAACGATTTTGATGATGTAGAGGCTATGGCTGAGAACATGTCAGAGTTGGGGATTAGTTTCTAAAGATAAGAGACATTGTAAGGAGGAAGAAAAATGAAATTTGAACATGTGTCTGTTTTATTGGACGAAACGGTATCCGGTTTATGTGTCAAGGAAGACGGAACTTACGTAGATGGTACGCTTGGCGGTTCTGGACATGCATATAAGGTTTGCAGTCAGTTGGGAGAGCATGGTCGTTTTGTGGGAATTGACCAGGATGAAGCAGCGATTACCACCGGACATGAGAGGCTGTCGGAATTTGGAGAGAAAGTATCGATTGTGAGAAGTAACTATTGCAATATGAAACAGGTATTGCAGGAATTGGGAATAGAGAAAGTAAATGGAATTGTGTTGGATTTGGGAGTATCTTCCTATCAATTGGACACCGCTGAGCGTGGCTTTTCTTATAAGGAAGATGGTCCGCTGGATATGCGAATGGACAAGCGACAGGACAAGACTGCCAAGGATATTGTAAATACTTATAGCGAGGCAGAATTGTACCGTATGATTCGGGATTATGGAGAAGATAAGTTCGCAAAGAATATTGCAAAGCATATTGTTCGAATGCGTCAGGAAAAAGAATTTGAGACTACCTATGAATTGAATGAAGCGATAAAGGCTGCCATTCCAATGAAGGTGAGAAAAAACACCGGGCATCCGTCGAAGAAAACCTTTCAGGCAATTCGAATTGAGTTGAACCGTGAATTGGAGGTCTTGAATGATACTTTGCAGGATATGATCGATCTTTTGGATGACAAAGGAAGAATTTGTATTATTACCTTTCATTCTTTGGAAGATCGCATCGTAAAGAGTATGTTTCGGAAGAATGAGAATCCTTGTACATGCCCGCCGAACTTTCCGGTATGTATGTGTGGAAATAAATCAAAGGGAAAAGTAATCACAAGAAAACCTATTTTGCCATCGGAGGAAGAGATGGAGAGAAATAGAAGGTCAAAGAGTGCCAAGTTAAGAATCTTTGAACGAAGGATCTAATTAGTAGGGGGGAATTATAATGAGTAGAAGAGGAGAAGAAAGCATGAACAGACAAGGTATGCATACTTATATTGATGGGAATACTGTTCGTAAGTTAGAGCCGGAATATGAGAGAGAGTATCAGCCAAGTCCGGTAAAAGTACCAAAGAAAAAGAGAAAGGCTAAGAGTGGAACCGCAGAACGTGTCAGAGGAATGGATACCTTTTCGGTTATCTTTTTGTCTATAGCAGTGGCATTGACCGGATTTTCATGTGTGAAGTTTTTGGAAGTCCAGGCAGAAGTGACACATCTTGAAAATGAGATCAGTCAGGTGGAAGATCAGATTGTGGACATGAAAGAAGAGAATAAGGTGGAGAAGGCCAATATCGACATAGATATGGATCTTGATGAGGTATATAAGAAAGCTACAAAGGAACTTGGGATGGTGCATCCCAGTAAAAAACAGGTAGTTTTATATAAGAGTACCAAGAGCGATACGGTACAACAGTATGGTGATATTCCAAGTGGAGAAAGCAAAGGGATTGTTGAGAGTATAATAGGTGAATAAATGAGAGAACAAAGAAGAAAGAAGAAAAAGAAGTTTACCCAACGAATGCAAGGGACCTTGCTTTGGTGCTTGATTGTGGTGATTCTGATATTCTTTGGGCTGATCATCCGAATGGGATATATTCATTCGGAATATGGAGATAAATATTCTAAGAAGGTTTTGGTACAGCAGACATATGTAAGTAATGGAATTGAGTATAAAAGAGGGGATATACTGGATCGTAATAATACAAGATTGGCGATTAGCAAGCTTATGTACAATGTATTTCTGGATCCTGCATTGATCCTTGAGACAGAAGACGGAATAAATAGCACTGCAGCAGCTGTGGCACAATATTTTGAAATTACAGAAGAAGAAGTAAGAACAAAGATTGAAAATAATCCAGACTCAAAATATTGTGTAATTTTGAAGGAACAGAGCAAAGAGAGTGTGGATGCCTTCAATGAGATGTTGACCAAAGAGAAAGCGCGATGCAAGAAAGAAGAGGAAGACCTCAAAATCGTGGGTGTGAACTTTGAAAAGAAATACAAACGTGTTTACCCTTTGAATAGTGTGGCTTGCAATGTAGTAGGATTTTCCAGTGCGCAAAATAGTGGATTGTGGGGATTGGAGAATCAGTACAATGAGGATTTGAACGGTTCTTCCGGACGAAGTTACGGATATTATACTGAGAATGAAACTTTGAAGCGAACCATAAAAGAAGCGGAAGATGGTCATAATATTGTGACTACATTGGATGTGAATATACAGACGATTACGGAGAAAAAGATTAACAAGTTTATGAAGAGCACAGGAGCCGATCAGGTGGCAGCCCTTGTTATGAATCCAAAGACCGGAGAGATTTATGCTATGGCATCCAATGTGCAGTATGATTTAAATAATGCATTTGATCTTACTCAGGTTTATAAAGAGAGTGAAGTGAATAAGCTGTCAGAAGAAGAGAAGAATGAATTGCTCAATAAGATGTGGAGTAATATTTGTGTAAGCTTTGGCTATGAGCCTGGCTCCACATACAAGCCATTGACGGTAGCAGCAGCTTTGGAGGAAGGTGTTGCTACCAATAACAGTTCGTATGTGTGCGATGGCGGACAGGATGTGAGTGGCACTTATATCAGGTGTGTCAGCAGATATGGACATGGTGCCATGAATTTGAAAACGTCCCTGATGGAATCCTGCAATGATGTAATGATGCAGATTGTTGCTAAGATGGGAAAAAGCACCTTTGCCCGATATCAGAACATTTTCAATATTGGGCGAAAGACTGGTATCGATCTTCCGGGTGAGACATCAGGTCTGGTATATTCAGAAGAAAAGCTTGGACCGACAGAGTTGGCTACCAGTAGTTTTGGACAGAGTCTTACCGTAAATATGGTTCAGATTGCCAGTGCGTTTTCGTCTGTTATCAATGGTGGAAATTATTATAAACCACATTTGGCAAAGCAGATTGTAGATGCGGATGGAAATGTGGTGGAAAATATTGAACCGGTTTTGGTGAGAAAGACGGTCTCGGAACACACCAGTGATCTGTTGCGTCAGTATTTGCTTGCAACAGTGGAAGAAGGTACTGGTTCCACTGCGGCTTTGGTTGGATATTCCATTGGTGGAAAGACTGGAACAGCTGAGAAATATCCGAGAGGAAGAGGAAATTATCTGGTTTCTTTTATAGGTGCAGCACCTATGGACGATCCGGAGGTAGTAGTCTATGTTATTGTGGATCAGCCGCATGTGAAGGATCAGGCACACAGTACCTATGCACAGGAAGTGGTACATGATATCATGAAAGAAATTTTACCATTTTTAGGTGTGTATCGTGATGAAAAGGCTGTGAAAAAAGCCAAGGAAGAAGCTGCACTTGCAGCAGGTATAGTGCCTACAACAGTGCCTACCCTTCAACCAACAGAAGCTCCGCAAGAGACAGAAGAACCGACGGAGAAAACAGAACCTACCGAAGAACCTTCAGAGGGAGTGAGTTTGGAAGGTGTTGGAGCAAATCTGTACGAAGAACAACCGGAAACAGAGACTTTTGGAGAATAGAAGCAAAGGTATATCGAATATGGTTTGCTAGTATAAAATATGTCCCCCCTTAATACAATAGTAAAAAATTGTGTTAGGGGGGGACTTTTTTGCACGAAAAAAAGGAAATGGAATCTTCAATGGTCTTGCATGGACTTCGAACGTATCATAAAAGAAGTATTTTTATAGGATTTATCAGTATTGTTCTGGTACTAATACTGCTTATGGTGCGATTGGGAGTGGTAATGATTGGTGAAAGTGAGCATTATGGAAAAGCGGCAAGAGATGTTCAGGAAAGAGAACGCCCCATTAAAGCAGAACGTGGAAGGATATTTGACTGTAATGGTGTAGAGTTGGCCTCCAATAAATCGGTATGTACGATCTCTGTGATACATAGTCAGATAAGAGAGAAAGAAAAGGTGATAGAAACTTTAAAAAAAGAATTGGAATTATCGGATGAATACGTAAGAAAGAGAGTGGAAAAGGTGTCCTCTATGGAGAGGATTGCCACCAATGTGGAAAAGAAGACAGCGGACAAAATACGAAATTATCATCTGGACGGAGTGATGGTGGATGAGGATTTTAAGAGATATTATCCCTATGGCAGTCTGGCATCCAAAGTGATTGGATTTACCGGCAGCGATAATCAGGGGATTATTGGGTTGGAAGTAAAATACGAAAAATATTTGAAAGGGGAAAATGGAAAAATATTAACTTTGACCAATGCCAGAGGAATAGAAATTAAAAATCAGGCAGAGCGAAGATGTGAACCGATTCCCGGAAAAGATTTATACTTGAGTCTAGATGTGACTATACAAAAATATACACAGCAGATTGCAAAACAGGTTCGTGCAGAAAAACAGGCAAAAAGTGTGAAGGTGATCCTAATCAACCCACAAAACGGAGAAATTTATGCTATGGTAAATGAGCCGGAGTTTGATTTGAATGACCCATTTACTTTGGCAGAAGAAGAGGATAAGGGAACAGAGAAGGAAAAGAATAAAAAAAGAAATGAAATGTGGAGAAATGGATGTATCAGTGACACTTATGAACCTGGCTCTACATTTAAAATCATAACGGCAACAGCGGCGTTAAGTGAGAATGCAGTGAAGGTGGAGGATTCCTTTTTTTGCCCGGGATATCGAATTGTTGAGGACAGGAGGATAAGGTGCCACAAGACTATTGGACACGGGGCGGAAACCTTTCGGGAGGGAATTATGAATTCCTGTAATCCTGTGTTTATGGATATTGCCGCAAGAACGGGTGTGGATTCCATGTATAAATGGTATAAAAGATTAGGATTGATGGAACGGACGGGGATAGATGCGCCGGGAGAAGCCAACTCTATTTTCCACCAGAAAGAGAATGTGGGAGAGGTGGAATTGGCCACCATGGCATTTGGACAGTCTATTCAGATTACGCCGTTACAGTTGCTAAGGGCTGTTTGTTCGGTTGTAAATGGTGGTAAACTGGTTACGCCGCATTTTGGTGTACGCATAGAAAATCGAGATAAAACTTATGTGAAGAAACTAGGTTATGAGACAGAGGACCATGCGGTGGATGAAGAAGTTAGCGAGACTATGAGAACTCTTTTGGAAGCCGTTGTTTCAGAGGGTGGAGGAAAAAATGCATATATTGAGGGTTACCATATAGGAGGAAAAACCGCAACTTCGCAAAAATTGCCACGAAGCAGCAAAAAGTACATCTCTTCCTTTTTGGGATTTGCACCTGTGGAACAACCAAAGGTGTTAGCATTATTGTTAATCGATGAGCCACAGGGTATTTATTATGGAGGCACGATTGCTGCACCGGCCGTGAGGACAATTTTCGAAAATGTATTGCCCTACCTGAAAATTCCACAAGCTTATGAAAAGTAGATGGAAAACCTATACAGGACTTGCATTCAAGGCTGGTTTGACATATAATTACTTGGAGTGCATATTTATAGAAGAAAAACGTAGAGGTGAAAAAAATGTTATTAATAAACGCAACGATGGGAAAGGTAGTACTACCTGTATTGATATCTTTTATGGTTAGTGTGATTTTGTGTCCAATTGTCATTCCTTTTTTACATAAACTTAAGTTTGGACAGTTTGTGAGAGAAGAGGGACCACAGTCACACTTGAAGAAGGCGGGAACGCCGACGATGGGTGGATTGATTTTCCTTCTGAGCGTAGTGATAACAAGTCTCTGCTTTGTAAAGGGAAATACAGAAGTGGTTCCAATTTTATTTGTGACATTGGGATTTGGTTTGATTGGATTTTTAGATGACTATATTAAGGTTGTTATGAAACGTTCACTGGGCTTGCGGGCATGGCAGAAAATGCTGGGGCAGTTTTTGGTAACGGCAGCATTCTGTTTTTATTTGGTACAGTACAGTGGGCTTGGGACAAAGGTGTATATTCCGTTTTATGGAGAAGTAACGATGAATCCGGTGTTATTCGTGATTATGTTATTCTTTGTCTTTCTTGGAACCGTAAATGGTGTGAATTTTACAGATGGATTAGATGGGTTGGCTACCAGTGTTACATTGGTTGTGGCTACCTTCTTTACTGTAGTTGCAGTAGGGACTGCAAATGGTCTTACACCAATTTCCTGCGCAGTAATTGGAAGTTTACTTGGATTTCTGCTGTATAACGTACATCCGGCTAAAGTATTTATGGGAGATACCGGTTCTCTTGCGTTAGGTGGATTTGTGGCAGCTACTGCCTATATGTTGAAGTTGCCATTGTTTATTCCAATCGTTGGATTTATCTATTTGTTTGAAATTATCTCGGTAATGTTACAGGTGAGTTACTTCAAGATCACCAAAGGAAAACGTATTTTTAAGATGGCACCGGTACATCATCATTTCGAACTTTGTGGTTGGTCAGAGACCAGAGTAGTAGCTGTATTCTCTTGTATTACAGCGTTGCTCTGTTTGGTTGCACTAACTGCCATCCAATAAGCGGGATGGATACATAGACAGAATTCGTGTTTGTTTGACAGGAATTAGTTAGGAAGGAAAGGACATAGGATAGCAGTCATGGAATGGAAAGAGAAAAATGTATTAGTGATTGGAACCGGAATCAGTGGAATTGCAGCAACTGATCTATTGATTCAGGTGGGAGCAAAGGTATTTTTGTTCGACGGGAATGAAGAAATCAAGGAAGAAGATGTGAAGGGGAAATTGCAATCTCAGGAAGGTGTTCGTGTACTCTTGGGGGAAGCTTCTCTTACTCAGGAAGTGAGAAATGTCATTGATGTGGTTGTGATCAGCCCGGGGGTTCCCATTGACAATCCTATGGTAGAGTCATTACGCGGAGAGGGAAAGAAAATTCTTGGTGAGATCGAACTTGCATATACTTTATCAAAGGGAAGTATTGCAGCGATTACAGGAACCAATGGAAAGACTACAACTACAGCATTAGTTGGGAAAATATTGGGGGATTATTTTGAATCTTCCTTTGTAGTGGGAAATATCGGAATCCCATATACAAGAATGGCAACACAGATTACCGCTGATTCTGTTGTGGCAGCAGAGATTAGTAGTTTTCAGTTAGAGACTGTGGATACATTCTGTCCTAAGGTCAGTGCGATTTTGAACATTACTCCGGACCATCTGAACAGACATTATACTATGGAGAATTATGCGTCTACTAAGTTTGCAATTACTGGAAATCAGACAGAAGATCAGATTTGTGTGTTGAATTATGAAGATCCGATCTTGAGAGAACATGCATCCAAAGTCAAAGCGAGAATTTTTTATTTTAGTAGTGAAAGTGTGTTACAAGAAGGAATTTATCTGGAGGATAAAGAGAACATCGTTTTTGCTCACAATGGCAAAAAAGAGACCGTCTGCCATATTGGAGAGTTGAAATTGCTTGGAAAACACAATTATGAAAATGTTATGGCTGGTGTTGCAATTAGTTATTTTATGGGTGTTCCGATGGAAAGTATTCGAGCATCCATTAAAGAGTTTACAGCTGTGGAACATAGAATTGAATATGTGACAGAAAAGAATGGTGTAAAGTATTATAATGATTCTAAGGGAACCAACACGGATGCAGCAATTCAGGGAATTCGTGCCATGATTACAAAAACCGTATTGATTGGCGGGGGTTATGACAAGGGCTCTGAGTATGACGATTGGATAGAGGCCTTTGATGGCAAAGTGAAGCTTTTGGTATTGCTAGGCCAGACAAGTGAAAAAATTGCGGAATGTGCAAAAAAACATGGATTTACTGATATTGTAAAAGTAGATTCTCTTGAGGAGGCTGTGAAGGTGAGCGCAGAACATGCAAAACCTGGAGAAGCCGTATTATTATCCCCGGCATGCGCAAGCTGGGGGATGTTTAAGAGCTATGAACAGCGTGGAGATATGTTTAAAGAATTAGTGAGAAGCCTTTAGGAATAGATGGAGGGGAGGTAGTATATGGCGGAAAGAAGGAGAAGTGGAAACAGGAGAAATTCTGGAAGAACCAGGAGATCTCGAACCACAGCAAGACATTCTACAAGGCCGGCACGTGCTAAGATAAACTGGGGTGGAGGATTGTATGATCACAGTATGCTGTTTTTGGTGCTGTTTCTGGTTGTTTTTGGTCTGATCATGATATACAGTACCAGCTACTATACGGCAACCCTAAAAATGAATGATTCCATGTATTACTTAAAAAGACAGGCAATCATGGCATTGGCTGGGATCTTGTTTATGCTATTGATTTCTAAGGTGGATTATCGTATCTTAATGAAAAATATGCCGGGCCTCCCAATCAAGTGGCCTTCTTTCATGTTGTTTTGTTCCATTCTGCTTCAGATTTATGTATTGGTAGCAGGTGAAGAGTACAATGGTGCAAAGAGATGGATTTCTTTAGGACCGCTTGGTACGTTTCAGCCTTCCGATTTGGCTAAGATTGCAATTATCGTTTATATTGCATATACCATCCAGTTGAATCCAAGAGCCTTGGATTCGCCAAAGGGATTTATTCGTATTGCCATTCCGGTTGGAGTGGATATTGCACTGATCGCAAAAGAAAATGTTAGTACTGCGTTAGTGCTGGGATTGATCTTGGGTGGTGTATGTTTTATTGCAAGTAAAACAAAATGGTATTATTTTTTGGTGGTTTTATTCGGCATAGGGGTCGGAGCTGCCATTTTGGTTTTTGGTGAAGGATTTCGAATGAGCCGTATTCAGATGTGGCTGGATGTGGAAGGAATGGAGGAAGCATTCCAGATCCGGCAAGGTTTGTACGCAGTGGCAGCTGGTGGATTATTTGGTAGAGGACTTGGGCAAAGTATTCAGAAGTTAGGATATGTACCGGAAGCGCAGAATGACTGGATATTCTCTATTATCTGCGAAGAATTGGGAATGTTTGGAGCGTGTGCCGTTATTTTCGTATTTATCCTGTTGTTGGCAAGGATATTCCAAATTTCTATCAATGCTCCGGATCTGTTTGGAGGATTGATTGGCACAGGTGTGTTGATCCATGTGGCTGCACAGGTGATCATCAACATCGCAGTTGTAACAAACTCTATGCCTTCTACAGGTGTGGCGCTGCCCTTCATTAGTTATGGTGGTACCTCTGTATTTATTTTACTTTTGGAGATGGGATTAGTATTAAGTGTTTCAAACCGTGTAAGGATGGAAGAATAATAACTGGTGCTTACTTGTATGGGTGTAAGCAGTGGCATTAATGTGGTAACTATTCATATAGGAAAAGATAGTAGTGTGGATAAGATATGAGTTCGTTAAATGAGAAGGCGTTTGAAAAGAAAATGGAAAAGAGAAAGCAAAGAATGCTTATTGTAGGAAGTATCGTAAGCATCTTTTTTCTCGTTGTAGTAGGAATTTGTCTGTTTGGAAGAATACGGAATGTTTCAGTGAACGGATGCAGTTATTATACAGAAGAAGAAATTACTGATAAAGTCATAAAAACAGGGCTGGATCATAATTCTTTTGCCTTGTATTTTAAATATGCATGTGGAAAGGGAGAGGACATTCCATTTGTGGAAAAGGTGGATGTTCAGCTAAAGGGTCTTGGTTCTGTTCAGATCCAGATATGGGAAAAGACCATCATTGGATGTATAAAATATATGGGAGAATATCTCTATTTTGACCGAGATGGTGTCGTAGTTGAAAGCACAGTAAAACAACAGGAAGGAATACCTCTTGTAGAAGGTGTGACATTTCGACGCATGAATCTGTATGAGAAAATGGAAGTGGAGAATGATGAAATCTTTGAAAGAATTATGGGGGTTTCCCAACTTCTGTCAAAGTATCAAATTGCCACGGATAAGGTAGTGTTTGATCAAAGCAGTAAGGTGACGTTATATGTGGAGGATATTCGGATCTTACTTGGAAAAAGAGATAGTTATGATGAGCAGATTGCAGAATTGTCAGAATTATTACCAAAGGCCAGAAAAAAGAAGTTAAAGGGAACTTTAGATATGGAAAGTTTTTGGGAAGGTCAGGAGCAGATTATTTTTAAAATGGACCTTTCAAATAAAAATAAATAGTTACAATTTTTATGAAATGTTACTGAATTTATACAAAATTATGAAGAAAAATGCGAAAACCGTTAAAAAGAACTTGATTCTTTATGGAAAAAAAAGTATCATATAAAATAGGACTAGGATAGTCGTAGTATGTATAGATATGAAGGAGGAGAAAACCTTGCTTGAAATAAGAACGAATGAAGCTGATGCTGCAGCAAAGATAGTTGTTGTTGGTGTTGGTGGAGCTGGGAATAACGCAGTAAACCGAATGATAGAAGAAAATATCATTGGTGTTGAGTTTGTGTGTGTGAATACCGATAGACAGCATTTACAGACTTGCAAAGCGCCAACTTGTGTTCAGATTGGCGAGAAATTAACAAAAGGTCTTGGTGCTGGAGCTCAGCCTGAAGTAGGGGAAAAGGCTGCAGAGGAAAGTCGTGAAGAATTAACAGATATTATTCGTGGTGCGGATATGGTGTTTGTAACGTGTGGAATGGGTGGCGGAACCGGAACAGGTGCAGCACCAGTAGTTGCACAGATTTCCAAGGAATTGGGGATTTTAACAGTCGGTATCGTAACAAAGCCTTTCCGTTTTGAAGCAAAGACACGTATGAACAATGCAATCGGAGGAATTGAGAAGCTAAAAGCTAGTGTAGATACTTTGATTGTTATTCCAAATGATAAATTGTTAGAGATCGTTGATAGAAGAACTACTATGCCTGATGCATTGCGTAAGGCAGATGAAGTTTTACAGCAAGGTGTACAGGGGATTACAGATTTGATTAATGTTCCAGGTTTAATTAACTTGGATTTCGCAGATGTTAGCACAGTAATGTCTGATAAAGGAATTGCACATATCGGTATTGGTATCGGTAAGGGAGACGAGAAGTGTATTGATGCGGTTAAGCAGGCAATCACAAGTCCACTTTTGGAGACTACCATCGAAGGTGCAACAGATGTAATCATCAATATATCTGGAGATATTAGCTTGATTGAGGCAAATGAAGCTGCTACATATGTAGAAGAATTGGCTGGAGAAGAAGCAAATATTATCTTTGGTGCTATGTATGATGATACCGCTCCAGATTCAGCGGTAATCACAGTTATCGCTACAGGGTTAGAGGAGACGGATGCCCCTCCTGCTCGTTCAGCGAGCACGCTTATGAATAATGCTATGAAGACGAACATCAACTCTACCGTTAAGCCGGTACAGACTGCTCGTCCAGTAAGCAATGTGAAGCCAGTGCAGACTGCTTCAAGAACGCAGTCTTCTGTTTCAAGACAGCAGACTCCAGTTTCAAGACCAACATATGAGACACAGCGCTTGAATGATACACCTACATTGAACACTGGAAGCAGTGACAATAGTGGTGGAATTAAAATTCCGGATTTCTTGCAGAAGAAGAGTCCAAAGAGATAATGAAATAGAGATTATTTTGAAGAACCAGATTGTGTATGCAATCTGGTTCTTCTTTTGCTTTTTCATAGATTTATATCATTCCATAGCGGATTGTGTGGGTATTTGCAATTATTTGTTGCACCATGTCGAGAATTGAAGAAAACTTTTGACAAAATACGACCATAATGTGACAAATTTTTTAAAACACCCTTTTTATAATAATACCATAACCCGTTGCAAATGAGAGTTGAATACACAGAAGGTTACTGTCAAAAGAGAAAGAAACGTTACACCTGTGAACTGTAACAAAGAAACAAAAGAAAGTAACCTGGAAAAGTAAATCATCGTAATTTGGTATTGGCTAAGGAAGTAGAGGTGAGAGTTGAAGGAAACTATATATTTAGATGTATTTTTTGCTGCAAATCTGATTATGAACATGAGTATCCTGGGCTGGAAAGAAGTTGTTTTTCAAAAAGATGTGAAAATACCAAAACTTTTATGTGCCAGCATTGTTAGTGCTTTTTTTTCTGTAGGAATAGTAGTTGTGCAGGGAATGATGCACAATAGTTGTATGGGTGGAATGATTGTTATTTTATTGTTGGTCATACAATTTCTGTTTTTGTTTCAAATATTATGTCCCAAAAAGAAAAAGAAGGAGAAAATATGGAACTTTGTGCAGATCATCTGCAGTTCCATAGCATATGCAGGTGTACTTGTGTTAGGAGAGACAGAGAAGATTTCGTTGGGTTACATATGTATCGTTAAGTTATCATGGACAAGATTGGTAGTAAAATCCTTCTTATTTCTGTTGACGGGATTTGTTTGTAGAAACATTGTGGCAAAACAGAAATTTAGGGGCGAGAAGCTATTTCTTGTTCAGCTCGAGAAAAATGGTCGGACGAAAGAAGGAATGGGGCTTTTAGACACAGGAAATTGTTTGTCTACTCCATGGAAAAAAGAACCGGTTTTGATTGCAGAGCACACATTTTTAAAAGAATTTTTTGAGAAAGAAGAATACGAAAAACAGAAAAAGCTGTTTGCGTTTGACATGTACGAAACAGGCAAGGAAAAAATTGTGTGGATTCCATATCATACGGTAGGAAATACTGCTGGATTATTACCAGGCGTATATTTTGATAATGTACGAGTTTGTCAAGGAAAAAACTGGAAGGATAATAAGCATGTATTAGTAGCCTTTTGCAAAGAAAAATTATCAGTAGAAGAAGAGTACCAAATTATATTACATAGCAACTGTGTGTAAAAACATAAAGATGCAAAAAAATAATTAATTGTAGTCAGTATATGGAGTGGACAGTCAGGATGACGGTTTCAAGAAAATGTAAAAAGTGATAGATAGGATGGTATAAAAATGGTATTAAGAGTTTCAATGCAGAATAAATTTCAGTTTCGTATGACATCGGATTTTCGTAGTTTGTTTTTTCAGCCAAGAGGAGATTTGCACTATATTGGAGGCTCCGATGTATTGCCGGCCCCGTTAAGTATGGAAGAGGAAAGAGAATGCGTCCAAGCATTAGAAGGGGAGGGCAGTGAAGCACAAAAGGCAAAGGCTACATTAGTAGAGCATAATCTAAGATTAGTAGTGTATATATCGAAAAAATTTGACAATACTGGTGTAGATGTGGAGGATTTGATCTCTATTGGGACCATTGGTTTGATTAAAGCAATTAATACCTTTAACCGGGATAAAAATATCAAGCTAGCCACATATGCCTCTCGTTGCATAGAGAATGAAATTCTCATGTATTTGAGACGAAATAGCAAGCATAAAATGGAAGTGTCTATTGATGAACCGCTCAATGTGGATTGGGACGGAAACGAATTGTTATTGTCCGATATTTTGGGTACAGAAGCAGATGTAATTTCCCAAAATATTGAGAGTGAAGTGGATAAAGGACTGTTGGAGAAAGCGTTGGATAAATTGACCAGCAGAGAAAGAACAATCATTGAAATGAGATTTGGCATTAAGAGTCCGGATGGCTACGAGAAAACCCAGAAGGAAGTTGCAGATCTTTTGGGAATTTCACAATCGTATATTTCTAGGTTGGAAAAGAAAATTATGAAACGTTTGAAAAAAGAAATGATACGAATGGACGTATAATGGAATAAAGGGCCGAAAAGTGGAAATTCTATTTGTAGGAATTTATATGAATGGAGGATGGAAGCTGTGGCCCTTTATAAAGTTGAAATATGTGGTGTGAATACTACAAAATTACCATTGTTGAAAAATTCGGAAAAGGAAGAGTTGTTTGAGCGAATATTAAAAGGCGACAAAGAGGCAAGAGAAGAATATATCAAAGGAAATTTGCGATTGGTTCTAAGTATTATACAGAGATTTGCCAATAATGGAGAAAATGTGGATGATCTGTTTCAAATTGGATGTATAGGACTGATGAAGGCCATCGACAATTTTGATGTAACCCAGGGGGTGAAGTTCTCGACGTATGCAGTTCCTATGATTATTGGGGAAATACGAAGGTATTTACGGGATAATAATAGCATACGGGTGAGCAGATCTTTGCGTGATATTGCGTATAAAGCAATCTATACAAAAGAGGCCATGATGAAGCAGTCTGACCAGGAGCCCACTGTACAGCAGATAGCAGATAAGATTGGTGTGAAAAGCGAGGATGTAGTATATGCTCTAGACGCGATCCAAAGCCCGGTTTCCTTATATGAACCTGTGTACACGGAGGGTGGGGACACCTTGTATATAATGGATCAAATTAGTGATAAAAAGAGTAAGGAGGAAAACTGGGTAGAGAATTTATCCTTAAAAGATGCTTTGGGAAAGCTAAATGAAAGGGAATATCACATAATTGAAATGCGTTTTTTTCAGGGAAAAACTCAAATGGAAGTTGCAAATGAAGTGCATATCTCTCAGGCGCAGGTATCACGTTTGGAAAAAAATGCTCTGAAGAGTATGAGGCAATATTTGAGTTAATTGTTCTGTTTAAAGGAAAACAACCGTAACGATTGGATTACCAGAAATCTCTGTCTCTATTTATTCTTTCTTTACACAAAATACGAAAAATGGTATAATTTCCTTAATGATGTGAGAATTCATAAATAGATAATTTCATTAGGAAGGGCAGGATTCAGATGGGAAGATTTAATCGTGGGGCGAGTACGAATTTGGTCTATATCATCTTTGACTGTATATTCGGGGTAATATCCTTTTTTTTGGCAGGTTTGATTTCGGGAATGGGGATTGCATTTTTAGAAAAATCATATTTTCTAATATGTATTGCCTTTCTGGCTATATTTGTTTTGGCAAATAAGGAATCGCGATTGTATAATGTCACCACATTCTTTTATGTGGATCGTATTATTAAGCGTGTGTCTAAGTCATTTCTTATCTCAGCCAGTGTGACTTCTACCTTGTTGTTTTATGTGGGAAGGGCTAGGATTAACCAGAATTTTTATGTGTCATATTTGATGATTTCTTATGTGCTGTTGTTGGGAAATGCATTTTTTGTGCGTTATTTTCTTATGAAAAGATTTGCAGATGCTCCGAGGACTCTGATTATTGGAAATCGGGAGAGGTTCAATAAATTTGAGAGATTTGTACGCCAGAGTAATTTAGAGATGGAGATTGTGGGATACGTATGTATTAGCGATGAGGACTATAATCCGGAGGAATACATTGGAAGGCTTAGTGAACTGGAGCAATTGATCCATGATCACGGTATCGACCAGGTATATATTATGCAAAGAAGAAGCAATCAGGTGGAGATACAACCTTTCCTGAATATGTGTATGGAGATGGGAGTGACTGTTCGAATTATCATGAATGCGTTTCGGGCAGGTGCAGCGCAGACGTATGTAAGTAGTGTAGGAACCTATCCGATTTTGACTTATCATACAGTTTCTCTAAATGCTTCCGAACGTTTAATAAAGCGGATCATTGATATAGCAGGTAGTTTCGTTGGATTGGTGTTGTTTTCGCCTATTATGTTGATTACAGCACTGGTTATCAAGCTGGATTCTCCGGGATCTATAATCTTTAAACAGAAGAGAGTGGGACAGAATGGAAGACATTTTTACATGTACAAGTTTCGAAGTATGTGTGTGGATGCAGAAACGAAAAAATCTCAACTAATGGAACGAAATGAGATGGGTAGTCAGTGTATGTTTAAGATGCAGGATGATCCTAGAATAACCAGAATTGGAAAGTTTATTCGAAAGACGAGCATAGACGAATTGCCACAATTTTTCAATGTTCTCTGTGGAGATATGAGTTTGGTGGGAACCAGACCGCCTACATTGGATGAAGTAGAGTTGTATGAACGAAGCCATTGGAGACGTATGAGTATTAAGCCAGGTATTACTGGTATGTGGCAGGTTAGTGGGCGAAGTTCTATTACAGATTTCGATGAGATCGTGGAATTGGATACGCAGTATATTGATCGATGGAATGTATTACTGGATGTTCAAATCTTAATGAAGACAGTTTTACAGGTGTTCCGAAGAAACGGTGCTTGTTAAGACGGTTAATAAGAGTTGTACAATTGCATAAAAGAAAAGGAAGGAATACTATTTATGCCGGGATATTTACAAAATAAAGTGGAGCAAGTTCCTTATTCATAGGGGACTTGCTCCACTTTGTTCATTGGATTTTTGTCTTACATTCCGCCAAGAGGAACATCTTTAATTTGTTTATTTTCAATCTTGATTTCCCTGTCACAATAGTTCAAGACAGAACGTCTGTGTGTAATTAAAATACAGGTTGGTTTTGGTGTAAGGGAACGAATACCCTCCAATACACGTAATTCTGTCTTTTCGTCCAGAGAGGCCGTTGCTTCATCTAGAACGAGAAACGGTGCCTTACGAACTAATGCTCTGGCAAGAGCAACTCTCTGAGCCTGTCCCTCAGAAATGCCGTGGCCACGTTCGCCAATTTCTGTGTGCATTCCTTTTGGCAGATCTTTTACAAAATCATAGGCACTAGATGCTTTCAATGCCTCTAAGATATCTTCGTCTGTTGCTGTTCTTCGTCCCATTCTTACATTTTCTGCAATGGTTCCACTAAAAAGGGTATTTCCCTGTGGAACATAGGATATAAAATATCGTGAGCTGGCAGTAGAAGCTTCTCTTTGTTCCAGTTGGTTAAAGAAGGAGATTGAGCCTTCAGGGCTGTTGAGAAAGGACATGATCAAGCGGATCAAAGTAGTTTTACCAATTCCCGATTCCCCAACAATCGCAACAAAATCTCCTGGATTAATACGCAAAGAAGCATCGTCAAAAATAAGTTCATCTGTGTAACCAAAACTTAAATTATCCACATCCACACCCACAGAAACCTGCTCAATGGTCTGCTCCTGTTTCTCTTCTACAGGAAGGTTCTGTAATTCGATGATACGTCCTGCAGAAGCAAGAATAGAAATAATCTTAGGCAATGTCTGGGCCAGAGAAATAAGTGGTGCCTGGATCTGAGATACCAGTGTTAAAAATACTGTCATGGTACCAAATTTAATGGAACCGTCAGATAATAATAGGGCTCCCCAGGAGAACGCTAGAATATATCCTGCCTGAAAACCAATATTGATGGTGCTGGAAGTGGCAAGACTCATTCGGTTCTTTTTCAGGATCCAATGTAATCGTTCATTGCGTAGTTCCGTTAATCGACTGGCAGAACGTTCTTCGTCACAAAATGCTTTGATGATCATAATATTGCTTAAGCTTTCATGGATAAAAGAGCGATACTTGGCCTCTGATTCCTGAACCTTCACCTGTAGACGTTTCAGTTTTCTTCCTAAGATAGCACTTGCAATAATCGCCAGTGGTGCGATTAGAAGAGAAGAAAAAGCGAGAGCAGGCTGCCGGATATACAATAAATAAAAGCTTGCAGCTAATTGATAAAACAGGGTAATAATAGTAGGGAGGGTCCCTGAAATACCACTGGCAATTGCTTCTGTGTCACTGGTCAGTCGGGTCATTAAATCTCCTGTGTGATATTTGGTAATATCCAACCAGCATGTATGTAAAATCTTTTCATATACCTGTTTTCGGATTCCGAAAGAAAATTTTTCACAAATTACAACAGACACCAGTGAAGCCACAATGGATAAAATGTTGGATAACAACATAATGAGTACATAGGCTAAAATTCCAGATTTGATTGGGTGACCGGCAGTTGCTTTATTGATAATACTTTCATTTACCGTCACCATCTTTAAAGATAGTGTCTGTGCAAAAACACTAAAAAGCAGAAGGACTCCCAGTGACGGAATAAATGGCTTAGTATATCGTAGCAGCCATTTGGCATATTGTGTCTGTTTTTTTCGGTCTTTGAAGAATGTTCGATAACGTTCAAACAATATAATTCCTCCTTCTAGTTATCTTCTTTGAAGAGAGGAAGTGTAAAGGAAAAGCAACTTCCAACTCCAAGTTTACTGCGACATATGATCGTTCCGGAAAAATATTCAATGATTGCCTTGGTGATGGACAATCCAAATCCGGTAGAAGAAACTCCCGGTGTACGGGCTTTTTCTACGATAAAACAACGATCAAATATTTTTTCTAGATGTTCCTGCGCAATACCAATACCGGTATCTTCGATAAAAATAGTAACCTGCTGTTCTTCTTTTGTGGCCCCAAGTCGTATAGAAGCCCCTTCTTTGGAATATTTTAGCGCATTGCTAAATAAATTATCCAGGACTCGTGTTAATGCATTAGGATCCACAAAGACGGTAGCATCAAAACTTTCCGGGACTAACAATTCTAATTTTCGGTCTTTGTAGCGACTGTCTGCTTCCTGGGTGAAAAAATAATCTTCCAGAAAGAATCCCAGTGGTAACTGCTTCGGATTCATTTTTAAACAATTATTTTCTAAGGATACTAAGAAAAATATGTCATTGATCATTTGTTCCAAAGTGTGTATTCTGGAATCCATCAAATGTAGAAGTGGATGTACTTTCTCAGGTGGATAGTCCTCCATAGCAGACAATAGTTCAACTGCATTTTTTATTGCAGTAATGGGAGAACGTAAATCATGGGAAATGTTTGCAAACATCTGGCTTCGTGCCTGCTGTTCTGCCAGCAGTTGTTTGTTTGCCTGTTCTAAGCTGAGTTTGGCAATTACAAGTTCTTCAGACAATTCGTCCATGGTTAAAGACGGTGTCTCGAATTTTTTCTTATCCATTGAGAGAACTCCTTTCTAATTGACCTTGGTAAAACGGTATCCTTTGGACCACACACTTTCAATTAAATCGTCTGCTTTTGTATAGGTCTCTAGTTTTTTTCGTAAACGGCTGACATTGACCATAATGGATCTTCGGTCGCTTTCAATGTATCCGCCCCAAACCGCTTTTCCGATTTCTTCGAAACTACATTCTTTTCCTGCGTTACTTGCCAAATACTGCAGTACATCGAATTCCCGATTGGAAAGTGGAATGTCCTGATCGTTCCAGGTTACCTTGTGCGCCATAAGATCAATGGTCAGAGGAGAAAACTCCAGTAAAGATGTATTATTGACATCCTTCTTTTTTGTGGCATCGTGCCTTCGGATATTCACTTCTATTCTTGCTGATAATTCACGAAGGCTGTAAGGTTTTGTCATATAGTCATCTGCGCCAAGCAGCAGCCCATTGATACGGTCGTCTTCCTCTACCTTTCCGGAAAGAAAAATAATCGGCACATCAGAATTTTTTCGAATGATCTTGCAAAAAGAAAAACCATCAACATTAGGCATCATTACATCTAATACAATACAGGAGAAATTATTTTTTCGCATAAAAGCCAGCGCTTCTTTTGCTGAAGTTGCAGTTGCAACTAAATATCCTGCGTTTTCAAAATATTCTTTGTTGATTGCCAAAACCTCACTGTCGTCATCTACAAGCAATAATTTTTGTTTCATGAAATCCCCCCTCTAATAATGTACCAAATACAAAAAATAGAACTATGCAATAAAAAACGAATCATACTATCATTATACCGTATTTCCTTGTAAAATAAAACCGGTTGTAGGGTTAAAATTTGAAACCAGGGAAAACAGAAATTGACTTTTAATATTGGAAATTTTATAATGAAACTGGTGACTGTTTCGAGGCTGTTTCTCTAAATAGTTGCTTAAGATTATAGGGAATTATTTATTAACAAAAGTGTTGTCAGTGGGTATGTTTCATGCAAACTGACTTTCATATATTATGGTGCCTGCGAAGCAGGCATGTCTGTTTTATGAGGAGGGTATGTATGTCTGCGATTTATGGATTTTATTGCTGGGGGGAAAAAAAGGACAGTTCTCTTATTGAAAAAATGGAAGAACCACTCCATAAATATAAAGTGGATCGTTTTTCCAATGAAAGATTTGGAAATGTACAGTTTGGGTGTGGACTTCAGTGTTTTACACAGGAATCTGAGAGAGAGCAATTACCCATTGTGGACGATGTGAATCAGATTTGTATTACTGCGGATGTGGTGTTGGATAATCGCGCAGAGTTAATGCAGCAATTAGAGATAGATAGACCAAACCTTCCGGATGGAGAATTAATACACTTGGCGTATGTTAAATGGGGAGAAGAATTTGTAAAGTTGCTACGGGGTGTATTTGCTATTGCAATCTATGATCGAAAGCAGGAAGAATTATTTTTGTATACAGATCACACAGGAAGTCGTTGTGTGAATTATCATTACAGAAAAGATGGATTTGCCTTTGCAAGTACATTTGCGCCTATACGAAAGATGTTCCCGGATATTACATACAGCGAGAAATGGATTACGGCATGTGAATCGGCACGGACACCTGACATGGAGCTTTTCGCGGAATTGACACCTTATGAGGAGGTATTACAGCTGGAGGCAGGAACTTATTTGAAGGTTTCTGAACATAATTTTGAAAAAAAAGTGTATTGGAATCCGCTGGTTAAAAATAGCAAAATGGCATTTGAAGATAAGCAATGTAGAGAACTTTTTTTAACGACGTTTCGTTCCTGTGTAAAGGATGTGCTTCGTTCGAAGAAGAACACAGCGGCTATGGTTAGCTGTGGATTAGATTCTACCAGCGTTGCGGCTTTAGCTGCGGAGTATGTGGGAAAAGAAGGAAAAACATTATACAGTTTTACTTCTGTACCTGAGAAGGAATGTCAGGGAGCAGATTCATTTGCCATTACCGATGAGTCCTGGGGACCGGAGGAACTGAAAAAGAAATACGACAATATAGAAATAAATTTAATAGATTGCCAGGGAATGGATGGATTTAGTAAGCTTCCCATGCTGGTGGAAGGATTGGAACTTCCAACCAAGTCTGCTCCAAATATGATGTGGATACATGAAATATATGAGCAGGCAAGGGAAAAAGGATGCTATATTTTGTTGAAAGGTCAGTATGGGAATGCAACCATTTCGTACGGTAAGATTTTAGGTTGTATTCGACAGCTAATGAGACACGGACATTACATTCGTGCCATTCGGGAAGTCAATGCCTTTGGACAGAAGAATGGAATTCCAAAGAAGAAGATTCTAAAACAGTATCTCCTGGAACGAAAAGGAGAAAAGAAAAAAGAAGATTATCTGCAAGATTCTATGGTATGGGAGGAACTCCTAAGAAAATATGAGATCAATGAAACTATTTACCGGGAAATTAGAAAAAACGGTGGAGGAATGATCGACAGTGAAGAACAAATGTGTGCCTTTCAGTTTGATAAGGTAAGTTTGGCCCAATTGGGAATGTACGATACCAGGCTTAGTTTGATGAGTGGGGTGCTTGTAAGGGATCCTACAAAAGATAAACGGTTGATCGAATTGTGTCTGAATCTTCCGATCGAATGTTATGTACACGATGGCGTGGAGCGAAGAATTGCCAGAGAGTATATGAGTGGAATTGTGCCGGAACAGATTTTACAACAGAACAGAAGAAGGGGATTACAGAGTGCAGATTATGTAGATCGTGTGTTGCGAAATTGGGAACAAATAAAAGTAGATGTTATGGAAAAAATAGAACGACAAAAGGAGTCCCCATATTTTGATAGGGGAAAAATAGATATGTTTTTACACAAGCTTTCTAAGTTGGAGGAGGCGTTACCGGAAGAACAGGGAAGCTTAATTGCAAATGCATTTAATTTATACGCCTTCACCTGTTTTTTGGAATCGTGAAAGGCAGCAATTGTGGAATGGCAGGAGGGGAGAGTATGTATTATTACAAAATATATGGGTTGACAGTAAAGTGCACATTTGAAATACCGGAGGCTTTTTCAATTTCAGAAGTATCACAACCGGATGTTTTTGTGGAGATGGGGAGGCCGGCAGAGAAAGAATTGGAAGCGGCTAGAACAGGTAAAATCTGCAGACTTGGAGAGCAGATTGCCTGGTTTTATTTGAAAGAATATGGCATGTTTTATGTGGAGAATGGAAATCATATCATTATTTGGAGAGAGACTCCGAAACTTACAGATTTATCCAGAAATTCGTATCTGACAGGAACCACCTTTGGATTACTGATGTTTCAGAGAGGAATTCTTCCCATACATAGCGGAGCGGTAGCTTTAGACGGAAAATGTATTGTTGTGGTAGGGGATTCGGGAGCTGGAAAGTCCACCAATTGTGTGAAATTGCGTGAGAAAGGTTGCACCTTTGTGACAGATGATGTGTCTGCGGTTACCATACAAGAGGGTAAGGTTATGGTGGATCCTTCTTTTCCACAGCAGAAACTATGTCGGGATGCGGCGCTTCGGCAAGGCTATGAATTGGAAGAATTGATTTATATTGATGAGGATCGAGATAAGTATGCGGTTCGTCTAAAGGAAGGATATGAGACAGAACCATTGCCAATGGCGTTATTTGTTGAGTTGGTAGTCACAGATCAGGAACAGTTACAGATTGACGAGGTGGTGGGACTTGATAAGTTATCCGTTCTCTATCGGAATATATACAGACGGGAAGTGTGGCAGGAAATGGGCGCAAATCCACAGTCAGAAGCAATATTGATGAAAATGGTAGAACAGATACCAATCTATCGGATCTGTAGACCGAATAAAGGAATCTATACGGATAGAATTGCGGATTGGATTTTAAAAAAGGTAACGGAACTGTAACATATGTAACAAAATTGTTAGATTTCTTTACTTTACGTTTTTAGAGTGGTATCTTTTTAGTGTGATTAAGAAAAATATATTTCTATAGGAGGATATGATTATGAAGAAGTGGAATAGCCCAGAATTAGTATCATTAGACATGGAAAAGACAGCTTATGGAACAAGACATTCATATTCTTATGATGATGTAAGAGTAGATCAGAACGGCCAGTACTGGTTCAGCTACAGTGCAGGAGAAGTTGTTCCAACACCAACAGGTGAAGTTATAAAGAAGTAATTTACTTTGATCAATGCTGTAAAGACAGAGATATACGAAAGTATGTCTCTGTCTTTTTGCTATATAGGAAAATTCAGTTCTTATTTCATTTCTTTTACGATTTTGTGAATGTGGTCTTAAAAATCACATGAAATGCTATAATATTCTTGCATTAATCTCAAAAAAAAATTATAATCTTATTATAAAAGGCAACATAAAAAAATGCTTGTCTGAAGGGAAAAAATGAATATAAATTAGGGTGATAAGGAGGATGTATTATGATTTCGAGAGAGAGTAGAGTGAAGATAAAAAATATGCCCAATGTAACGGATCTTGCAGGCGAAAAGGTAATGGTAGATTTCAAGCACGGAAAGTATTTCATGTTAAAGGGGGTTGGAAATGATATCTGGGATTTGCTGGAAGAGAATATTTTGGTAAATGATATTATAAAGAAACTGTTAGAAGAATATGAAGTAGAGGAAAAAGAGTGCGTGGATTCTACATTGAAGTTCTTAGGTCAGTTAGAAGAACTGGATTTTATTGAGGGGGGTGCATGAATGTCATAAAGTTCCTAAAGTATAATAAGAACCGAAGGATAACAATAGAAGCGTGGATTTTTTGTATGTGGTATCGGCTGTTAATTTTTCTGGTACCCATGAAATATTTAAAAAAAAGTTTTGGGAAGGAAGACACAGAAACTTCGACAGAAGCTACGAACAGAGATTATTATTGGGCTTGTCGTGCTTCTTACGAAGCGAACCGAATTGCGGATAAAACACCGTGGGATAGCAAGTGTTTGGTGCGTGCTTTAGCTGCTCGGAAGATATTGAAGAGAAGGAAGGTAGCAACTACTTTGTATCTTGGAGTGGGACTGGAAGATGGGGAAGGTATGATCGCACATGCATGGCTTAGATGTGGTTCTTTTTATGTAACTGGTGGAACTGGTGAAGGTTATGCCATGGTAGCAAAGTTTGGGATGTGATTTTGCCGCCGTGGCTTTTTTGCTATATAGGAAACTTCGTCTCCTATATAGCGTACGCAGTAGCTTTCAACCAATCAAACTTCGTCTTTGACTCGTTTTCTTGGGAAAGCCTTGCGTGCCAGTTTTCTGGCCTGCGCTTTGATCTTACGGTCTTTGC
>JBGVLO010000102.1:0-1604 GCA_045124315.1 Lachnospiraceae bacterium | reverse complement strand
GGAACTGCTGGAGGGGGGCTTGAACCTGATTGGCTACTCCGCTATGGAAGATTTAGAATCGGCTTCAAGCGTAAGTTCAACGGTGTCTATGTTCATATATGCATCGATTGTGGGACCGATTGTGGAAGAACTGGTATATCGGGGATTTGTGTTGCGCAGTTTTCAAAAATACGGAAAACTGGCAGCGGTTATCATTTCTTCCATATTGTTTGGGGTAATGCACGCAAATGTGCCGCAGAGTATGTTTGCTTTTGGAGTGGGACTTATTTTAGGCTATGTTGCAGTGGAATACTCGATTGTGTGGTCGATTGTTTTGCATATGATTAACAACTGTATTTTCGGTGATATTTTTGGCTGGGCAATATCAGGATTAAGTGAGCAGATGCAGGAGTATATCTCCGGTGGAGTTTTGATTGTGTTTGGTGTTGTTGCAGTATTTATTATATGGTGGAAACGTAATGTGATAAAAGCATTTTTTGAGGAGAACAGAACCGGAAATAAAATTTGCCGCTATGTCTTTTCATCGTGTGGAATGCTCCTTTTTGTAATAGGAGAAGTCTATATGGCAATTATGATGCTGCAGAAATTGTAAAAATGCAAATGATAAGTTGCTTAAGTTATGATACAATTCATTAGGAAAGTATCAGATTCAGAGCAGTAAAATAGAGCAGATTTATTCTCGGTGTAAATCTGCTCTGAATGTGATTCTTTCTGATTGTACCAATTCGCGGACGTGTAGCCAGTACATGGGGATTGTATAATTTTTCTGTACCTTGATTTTTTCATAAAACCTTTAAATTCTCAAATGAATGGAATGCTTTTCATGGTATCTCATAAAAATGAGTAGCACAAATAAGCCTCCATAGTTGCAGGCTGAAAATAAGCATATAGGGCTGTTAAACTATCCAAAGGCTTCGTGTGTTTTACCAAGCAGTTTCATCGAAGATTTTCCGCACTCCGGACAAAGGCAGATATCCTTTTTCCAGACCAGTTTAAACAGTTCTGCTATCGATAAGTTTGCATAGCGCTGCTTGAATTTCTGCTGTCCCTGAAGGCGAAAGATAAGTTGAAGGTTACCGGATTTCATTCGATTGTTCAGAAAACCATAGTAGCGAATTTTTTGAAATCCGTGAGGCAGTACATGCATGAGAAATCTTCGAATGAATTCTGTGTTGGTTATAGTAATGGTACGCCTCGGGTCACCTTTTTTAATGGCTCTTGCACTAAATACCACATGAGTATCAGATACGGAAATAATCCTGCTGTTTGAAATAGCAACCTTATGTGTGTAACGACCAAGATATTCGATCGCATTACCAAAACCGTTAAAGGTCTCCTTGATATAAGGACACCAGTCTTTCTCATAGAGAGACTTTTTGAATTTCTTCCACTCTGAAAGAGATGACAAATGTTTCAGACTCTCAGGAATGTATAAGGTGTCGGACAGATATATCTGATCAAGATGATAAAGAAACTTTCCTTTAAATTTATCGCGCAGGACATGAACCGGGATAAAGAAAGTTCCTTTTGATTTTCGAATCTTTCTGTCAGAGGTAAGTCCGCCACCAGAAATGATGCAGTGCATATGTACATGGTAATCGAGT
>JBGVLO010000101.1:0-20086 GCA_045124315.1 Lachnospiraceae bacterium | reverse complement strand
GGCGCTGGGATATCCTGACGGGCTGGGAATTGATGAGATTACTGTAGGTGCGGACGGCATGGTGCGCCTGCCTTATAGCGGCAATATCCATGTGGTGGGATGTACCCTTGATGAAGCAAGGGACATGATATATGCCCAGCTCAGCCAGTATTACAAGCTGCCGGAGCTGAATGTGTACCTTAAAAGCTATGGTGCCAGGAAGGTCTATGTTGTGGGAAATGTCATAGAGCCGGGCATCAAGGAAATGAACGTTGACAACATGAATGTCTACGCTGCCGTGGCAAGTGCCGGTGGTGTCGACAATAGAGGCCGGTCAAAGCATGTGCAGCTGATACGGCAGATTGATGGGGTGATTTATTATCGGGAAATCAATCTGGATGCTTTCGTGAAGAAGCATGATATGAGCCAGAATATTGCCCTTGAGGACGGGGATATTGTGTATGTACCTGATTCCGGCAAGGTGGTATTCAGCGAGGATATTGCCCCGTATATCAATATTTATGCTACATACAGGGCATTAACCAGGGATTGAGCTTGATATTGATATCCTTATTGGCGTTGAGCTGATATTTTGATAGATTTTACGATTTGGATAGGAGCGAAGTATGGAACGCATTGAGCAGGACGAGACAATAGATTTGCAGAAGCTGGCTGCAATAATATTTGACAGGAAAAAGCTGTTTGGGGGCATTGTGGCTGCCTTTACGCTGGTGGCACTGGTAATTTCATTGGTGCTGCCGAAGGAGTACACTTCTCAGGTAACAGTGCAGTCTTCCAGCAGCGGGGTGGATTTGAGCGGTGCTGCTGCGGCTATGGCAGCCATTGCCGGTGGTGGCGGCATAAGCGGTGGCAAGGCAACTACCTATATGGAGCTGATGAAAACCCGTGTGGTATTGGAGCCGATTATTGAGCAGGTCTTTGATGACATTGAGCCGGAGAAGCGGCCTGATGCTGAAGGATTTGCCAAGAAAAATCTTGATATTGCCAATACTAAGGGAACCCAGCTCATCAGTGTCGAGGCCAAGGGACGTACCCCGGAGGAAGCCAAGTACATTGCTGAAAATGTAGTGAGCAACTTCCTTGGCCTGATGACCAACCTGAACAAGGAAAATAAGTCACTGGTTGTTTCCTTCCTTGATGAACGGATAACTACTGCCAAGAAGGAAGCGGATGATGCAGCCCTGGCACTGGAAACCTACAGCAAGGAGCATAAGATTTACGGCCCTGACGAGCAGACCAAGGCCCAGCTGGAAAAAACTGCCGCTTATGACAAGACCTTGGGTGAGCTGCAGGTGGAGCGCATGGCAGGGCAGGCAAAGGTCAGCAGTATCGCTGCCCAGCTTGGCGAGCAGAACAGTGATGCAGTGAAATACAGCATGACGGATAATCCGGGCGTGAAGAAAATCCGTGATTTGATTATTGACAAGGAAGCGGAGCTGGTGAAGAGGCGTACATTGTATCAGGAAAAGCATCCTAGTGTAATTCAAGCAAAGACCGAGCTGTCCGAGCTGAACAAGCAGCTGGCAGAGGAAGTCAGCAGGGCGGTAAGCTCCCAGGCTGTTGCTGTCAGTGACAATCAGGAAGCCTTGCAGCTGGCACGCTATCAGGCGGCAACGGCAGTGGCAGTAGCCAGTGCCTCCGAGGCAAAGGTAAAGGAATTGCAGGCCAAGTCTGATGAGGAAATGGCCGGCATGGCAGACGATATCCTTGAGTACCAGAAGCTGTACCGTGAAGCCCAGGTGAAGGAAGAAGTATATGAAATGCTCACCAAGCAGATAGAGCAGGCCAAAATCCAGCAGACCATGGAGTCTATGGATATTCAGGTAGTTGACCCGGCTAATCTGCCGGATGAGGACAAGCCATCCGGACCAAGGAAGAAGTTGATAACTTTGGCTGGCATGGTGCTGGGATGCATGATTTCTCTGGGATATAGCCTTGTGCTGTACAAGAGGGAATGTTAAGAAGGTTTACTTTGTAAAGGTGAAGTTGATGAACAGAGTTGCTTTGCAGGTGATAATCCCCATTTATCATCCAGATGAAAAATTCATAGAATTACTAAACATGTTGAAAAAGCAATCAATACCTGATATTCCGGTATTGATTATAGATTCCGGTTCGGATAAGGAGTGGTGCAAAGCAGCTCAGGGACTGAATTGTCAGCTAAAGGATATTGACAGCAAAGATTTTAATCATGGTGGCACTCGTCAAATGGGAATTGATATGTGTCTTGGTAAAGAAATAATAGTTTTTTTGACACAGGATGCAATATTGGCGGATGAGTATTCAATTGAGAACTTAGTCAGGGCTTTTGATGATATAAGTGTGGGATGTGCTTATGGACGCCAGTTGCCCCACAAGGATGCCAATGTTTTTGCGGCTTTTGCAAGGTTACATAATTATCCCCCAGAAAGTTATGTCCGTTCTTATGAGGATAGAAATAAATACGGCATGAAGACAGCGTTTATATCAAATTCATTTGCAGCTTATAGAAGATCTGCCATGGAGAATGTTGGAGGATTTCCTTCAAATATCATATTGAGTGAGGACATGTATGTAGCAGCAAAAATGCTGATGTCAGGCTGGAAGGTTTCTTATGTAGCAGAAGCAAAAGTCTATCATTCGCATAATTATACTATATGGCAGGAGTTTAAGCGTTATTTTGATATAGGTGTATTTCATGCCAGAGAAAGTTGGATAAGAAAAAATATGGGAGAGGCTGAAGGAAATGGAAAAAGATTTATAGTAGATGAATTTAAATATTTGATCAATAGAAAGCCATTTTTTATTTGTGAAATGGTGTTTAGAGATGGTATGAAATTCTTGGCCTATCGAGTTGGTATAAATGAAAATAAAATACATAGGGTAATAAAAGTACATTTAAGTATGTCAAATAATTATAGGAATAGATAGTGGTGAGGCAGTATGATTAAGCAATTAATGTTAATTCTATTAACCTCTATGTTTTTCTTATCTGGCATAACATCTAATAGGATTTTTGATATTCCTATGAAGGAAGTAATATTTATGCTCATCACATTTATTACATTATATGAGATAGCTAAGGGAAACATACATATATATGTGCGAGAAGGATTAATATTTTTAGGGATGGTTGTCTTTTTATTTGTGTGGGGAATTATAGGAATAGTAAATGGGTTTTCAGAAACTGTAGTTCAGCATGGGGTAAAAGTTGGGACAGCAATAATTTCAATTTTGGTGTTATATACAATTATTAAATCAAAATATATTAGAACTGAACGTATGTATAGTTTAGTTAAAGGAATGTTTTGGGTTGGAATATTGTTTAAATTTACTGTTGAAATTTTCTATATGTTAGGATTTATGACAAGCATCGAGATTATAGAGTTTATTAAAGATTTTTCTAATGTAGAAGTTATGTCATTAGGTATTGCAGATGGATATATGATGCGTATAGGTACGATATTAGACGTATTACCGTTATCAATTTTTCCGTTTTTAATCCTAAATGAATGTGGTATGAAAAGAGGGGTAATATGGATTTGTGTATTGTTGTATGTATATATTAATTTTTCTCGTATATATATCATACAAGTTATAGTTTTAAGTTTGCTGCTTTTTATGCCAGATAGATTATCTTATCCAAATATAAGGAAATTTATTGGGATGGGGTTAGTAGTATTTTTTTTGTTAGTTCTAATGACAACATCTTCTATAAATTTTTATAGTGGTCTGGAAGATAGGTTTGTGGGAGTAGATGCTGAAGTTTCTGATTTTTATAGATATGAGCAAGTTTTAGCCTTTAGTGAGGAAATTCCAAAGGCGTATATTTTCGGTAATGGATTAGGGGCATATATAGCTGGATTTATCAGAAATCAAGCCTTTCCTTTTTTATATGAATTAGAGTATTTAGCAATTGTGTATCAGTTTGGTTTTGTAGGTATGCTCTATATAATATGGCTTTATGTACTTATTTTTTCGTCAATTCCTCTTAAAGGTTTAGATGGAAGATATAAAATGCTGATTATAACTAATTTTTTGTTTTTCTTAATTAGACCAGTATTTAATCCTATGTTGTTAGCAAGCAGTTCTTCAATGGTCTTGGTATGTTGTTTTATATTTTCCGAAATGAAACATAGAAATCTACGAGGGTGATTGTATGTTATCTATAGCATTGTGCACATATAATGGAGAACGTTATTTAGAGGAACAATTAAAGAGTTTTACTGCACAATCGTTATTGCCAGATGAACTGGTTGTATGTGATGATTGTTCGCATGATGGAACAGTAGGAATTTTAAAGACATTTTCTTGCAGTGCTCCTTTTAACGTCAAAGTTATTCAAAATGAACGACCGTTGGGAATAATAAGGAATTTTTCAAAAGCCATCAAGAACTGTTCGGGAGATTATATTGCGATTAGTGATCAAGATGATGTTTGGATGAGTAAAAAACTTGAAGAATCCGTTAAGGTTTTAAAAATTATGGAGAACGAGTATGGAAAAGAAATTCCGTTATTAGTGCATTCTGACTTAACTGTGGTTGATGAATATCTCAATGTACTAAATACGTCTATGATGAAAAGTCAGCATATCAATAATGAAGATAATCCTAGTAGAGCTTTGGGGACTCTTTTGGCTAATAATTATGTTACTGGTTGTACAGTAGTAATTAATAAGGCTTTAAAGAACTTGTCTCTGCCTATTCCACGTGAAGCAATTATGCACGATAGATGGCTAGCACTAGTTGCTGCTAGCAGTGGAAAAATTGGTTTTGTAGATCAGCCACTGATATTATACAGGCAACATGGGAATAATCAAGTTGGTGCGAGGAAGTATTTTTCTTTCAAAAATGTGAAAAAGTTATTAGAAAGTTCTCCTATGTCTGAGCAAATTTTAAAAACTATACTGCAGAATAAGCAAATATGGGAGAATTATCATAATCCTTATGTTGGGAAATATATTTATTTTCTTAAAGAAAATAATTTGTTGGGGTTATGGAAGATGGGAGTACGCATGCAAGGTATGCTTCGTAACGTAGGTTATTATTATTATCTATTTAAGATGAGAAAAAATATATCAGCGATGTTGTAATCAATGTAGATAGTTAAAGGAGTATATATTTTGATAAATTATAGCATTGTTATACCACATTATAATATTCCCAGTTTGTTAGAGCGTTGTATTGATTCCATTCCATTGAGGGATGATGTAGAAATAATCGTTGTAGATGATAACAGTTCACCTGATAAGGTGGATTTTACTTCATTTCCAGGGATAAATAGAGATAACTGTAGAGTTATATTGGATAAAAAAGGTGGCGGAGGTGGATATGCAAGAAATATTGCATTGAATTATATACGTGGTAAATGGGTGATTTTTGCAGATGCAGATGATTTTTTTACGCCCTGTTTTGCAGATGTTTTAGATGAGTATATAAATGATGATGGAGATGTAATATTTTGTAATGCATGTAGCTTGGATGCTGAATATTACGTGAATAGCTCTCGTGCAGCTTACTTGAACAAATATATTAATATTTATAAGCATAATCCTTCTAAGGGGGAGTTGTGTTTGCGTTATCGATTTACAGAACCGTGGTGTAAGATTGTTAAAGTCAATTTATTAAAACGTTTTTCCATACGATTTGATGAAACCCCAGTTGCTAACGATGTTACATTTTCGTATTTAGTTGGTTATTATGCAGAAAAAGTTAGTGTAGATGCGCATGCAATTTATTGTGTGACTATGAGAAAAAATTCAGTAAGCGAATTTGATTACAGAGTTATTGAAAAAATCGAAACAAGAATAAATGTACATGCAAGAAAGAGCCTTTTTTTTCAACAGCATAATATTCCTATTTTAGAGGAAAGACATTTTTGGCATGTTTTAGTGTTATTTTTTAAGACTAGAAATATTAAAAATGTTGTTAGAGGAATTAGAATATTAAAGCAGCTTGGATATTCCAATAATAATGTTATTGTGGGATTGTTTAAAGGATTTTTTACAAAAATGTGGGATAAGGTTAGACATAGATATATTATTTTATCTGCAAAAACGTAATTATACTATAAAACATAATACAGATGGAGAGATTCTTTTGAAAAATAAAATACAACTCTTTATACAGAAATATAGCTCCCTATATACTATTATCAGTATTATAAATAAAAGAATTTGGTTATTAAAACAACCTAAACTAAGGAAAAGCCTTCTAGATAAAGAAATTGCTGATTTTTCTGAACAAGGAATTCAGAAACGTATTGATGGTAAACAAATAATTGTATCACTAACTTCATTTCCTGCCCGGATAAACGATGTAAAGTATACGATTTTTTCTTTAATGCAGCAAACAATCAAGCCAAATAAAATTATTTTATGGTTGGGGGAAGATAAGTTTAAGCTTCGAGAAAAAGATTTACCAAAAGATTTGTTGAAATTGCGAGAAAATGGATTGTTAATAAAATTTGTAAAAGATATAGGTTCATATACGAAGCTTATTCCCACATTGCAGCAGTATCCTGGTAGTTTGATTATTACTGTAGATGACGATATTTTTTATCCTAAAACATTAGTAGAAGATTTATATACGGAATATAGTAATAATCCTGATTGTATAGTTGCACATAGAGTTCACAGAGTAAGAATATGTGACAAAAAAATCGCTCCGTATTCTGATTGGGATTTTGCAGTCAAAACAGTGCCCTCTAATCCGTCATATTTAAATTTTTTGACAGGGGTTGGAGGTGTTATGTATGATTCAACTTTGTTATACAAGGACGTATTGAGAGAAGACATATTTATGCGATATTGTCCTAAAGCGGATGATATTTGGTTTTATGTCATGGCGGTTTTGCAGGGGACAAAAATAAAGATGGTTCCTAAAGGTGCATATAAGCTTTTATATGTCAATCCGGATAAGGAAATTTCTGGTGAGAATACGCTTTTATCACACAATGTGAGAGAGGGTGGAAACGACGTTCAATTTAACTCATTGTGTGAGCTGTATCCTGAAGTTTTAAAACGTCTGCTTGTGTCTGGATAATTGCTTATTATTAGGCAGTGGAAGGAGAGAGGCACTTTGGAAAAGGTTAGTATAATCGTACCCGTATATAATATTGAAAACTGTCTTGAAAAGTGCGTTCAATCATTGTGCAAACAATCATATAAAAATATTGAGATATTGTTAATTGATGATGGCTCAACAGATGATAGTTCACATATATGTGATGAATTTTCCAAGCTAGATGACAGGGTGAAGGTTTTTCATGAACAAAATGGTGGTGCTAGTAAAGCTCGAAATAAAGGCTTAGATGTTGCTTGTGGTGACTATATAGTTTTTGTTGATGGAGATGACTGGCTGGATTTAGATTGGATAAACTATGCAATATTTACTATCAAGAAATATAATTCAGATATATATATTAGCAATATAATAAAAAATTTTTCAGATGGAAAAGAATCACCTTATGTTATGGCTGATGCTGAACAAAGACTTAATCCTTTTGATTATTTAGCTCAAACTTTGTCATGGGAGCATCCAATATGGGAGGTTTGGGGGAGCTTGAGTAAAAGAAAACTATGGGATGGTGTACGTCTTAATGAAGGCATGATTATGGGAGAGGGTTCCATTGCTTTTTGGAATATATTGAAAAGAGCAAATAGTTTGGTATTTGGCGGAAGTGTTTCATATCATTACTATACTAGAAATACAAGTACAAGTTATAATCTTTCATTTAAATATTTCTATGATTCTTATTTAGCTAGAAAGTATTTTTATGAGGATAAATATTGGCAACGTGATGATATGTTACATAGCTTAATAAAAAAGCACTTTTATCAGAAAAGAATAGACTTATTATTAGGTATAGTAAAGGTATGTGATATCAACTCTCAAAGCTTTTTTGAAAAAGAACAAAAAGAGCTAAAATATGATCTAATAAAAAGTATTACTTATTACAAAACAATAAAAGATTTTTTCAAGATGCTTGTTTGCCATTTACCATATAGTATGGTGCGTTATATATTTGCTATTCATAAGGCAATAAAAGCCTTTTACAAACCATAAGGGAGAGGTTATAAGATGGGAGATTGTAAAATTGCAGTTGCAGGTACAGGATATGTTGGACTCAGTCTGGCGGTTTTGCTGTCCCAGCGAAATCAGGTAACAGCTGTGGATATTGTGCCAAAGAAGGTAGAAGCTATTAATAATAAAAAGGCTCTTATAAGAGATGAGTATATTGAGAAGTATCTGTCAGAGAAAGAACTTGATTTACTGGCTACTTTGGATGGAGATGCAGCATATAGGGATGCGGATTTTGTCATTGTTGCGGCACCGACAAATTATGACAGCAAGAAGAATTTTTTTGATACTTCCGCAGTTGAGGCAGTAATACGGCAGGTAATGGCTGTTAATGCGGATACTGTGATAGTGATTAAATCTACAGTGCCGGTTGGGTTTACAAAGCAGCTAAGGGAGAAAACTGGCAATAAAAATATTATATTCAGTCCTGAGTTTTTGCGTGAGAGCAAGGCCCTGTATGACAACCTGTATCCGTCCAGAATTATCGTGGGTACTGATACAGATGATGAGCGGCTTATGGAGCAGGCAAGGAAATTTGCTGCTCTTTTGCAGGAGGCAGCCTTGAAGCCGGACATTGAAACCTTGATTATCGGCTTTACAGAGGCTGAGGCCGTTAAGCTGTTTTCTAATACTTATCTGGCGTTAAGAGTAGCTTATTTTAATGAGCTGGATACTTATGGGGAGATGAAGGGGCTGAATACGGCGGAGATCATCAGCGGTGTTTGCCTGGATCCGCGTATCGGCACCCATTACAATAATCCGTCTTTTGGCTATGGCGGTTACTGCCTGCCAAAGGATACAAAGCAGCTGCTGGCAAATTATTCCGATGTGCCGCAGAATATGATGTCTGCTATTGTGGAGTCCAATCGTACCCGAAAGGATTTTATAGCGGACAGGGTGCTGGAATTGGCAGGTGCATATAGTTATTCAAAAAATACGGATTATGACAGCAGCTATGAAAATGATGTTGTTATTGGTGTGTATCGCCTGACCATGAAGTCAAATTCAGATAATTTCCGGCAGAGTGCGATTCAGGGCATTATGAAGCGCATTAAGGCTAAAGGTGCTAGGGTAATTGTTTATGAGCCTACGCTGGCGGATGGCAGCACTTTTTTTGGCAGCAGGGTGGTTAATGATTTGGCGAAGTTTAAGCTTGATTCTCAGGTAATTATTGCCAATCGATATGATAGTTGCCTTGCTGATGTGAAAGATAAGGTTTATACAAGGGATTTGTTTGGCAGAGATTAAGAAAAAATTGTAAAATAACAGCCGCAGATTTGTGTCTGCGGCTTTAGATGGCTGAGTAATGTTTAGCTAGTTACACGGGTGCTAACAGTTTTATTTGGGTTAGCACTAGCTCATTGGGTACAGTATAGAGAGCAGACGATTTAGCGCAGACTGGCAGCAACAGCATCCAGTTCTTCCGTTGTGTAGCGGCCTGTAGCGTTGAGTGATTCGATGGTGGTAAATCCATCCATGATCATATTGCGTATGGTTTCTAACTTACCTTCAATTCTACCTTTAATCTCGCCATTACGTTCGCCAATTAGTATGCCATCACGAATTCCTTCTTCACGAATACCTGAACTTAAATTGCACATGTCATTCATCTCCTTTTCTAACTTGATAGTCATAGGAAGGTTATGTTCTTCCTGTAATATCTTTTTCTTGGTTTCTGTGTCCATCCTGGCAAGCAGGATATCCAGCATGGAAATAAGCTGGTGGTGGCTTTGGTCAGGCTTGCCGCTGAGATGGATGAAGGTGATATTCATCAGGTCGCAGTTTTTGTACAGCTTTAGTTTGTCGTTGCCCTGATAGATGATATGTGGCTCAAAGGAATAATTGATGATTGAGTCCTTCTTGTCCTCCGGGCAGTCCATGCAAATCCAGATGCTGTAGACTTTCTTGATGTTGTCGTACTGCTCCTTGTCAGAGCCGTCGTTGGTAAACTCCACGGAGAGCTGGGCTGAGATAAGCCGTGCTGCGTAGAAGATGCCGCGGTTCAGGAGGCTGTAGCCGGGATTGCTTTTCTGCTGGGCCTCGATGTTGATGATGATTTTTGTTTTGCTGCCACCGGGCAGGGTAATGGTAAAGCGGATGTCAACAATGACGGGGCCTTCGCCTGGGTTTTTGTTTTCCAGCTCATCATTGACAATTTTCCTGTAGGTGAGCCCCGGTTCCACAAATACCTGATTTATTTGGATTGAGTCTGCATCAATGCATTGTTCAACCATGGGAATGGAATAATCTTTCAGTTCCTTGACGGTGTATTTGGTGATGGGCGCCAGCAACGGGATATTGCCTAGGACACGATTGACACTCCTGTCGTAGCGTATGTCGAGGTTTTCAGCCTCAATGTCTTTGGCCAGGGTTGTTTTGATATAGGGCAACGTACTTCCTCCTTTATTATATCACAAAGTGATATGGATTTGTATGTTTGCAGGCCTGCATTTTTGCATAGATAGATTTTTCATATAGAGTCCTAGAGAGCCATATGAAATCATACAGATAAGAAATTTCTTGCTTTAATTTTATAACAATTTATGCGCATTGCATAGCGTTTTAACCTTAGCTATGAAGAACTTTTAGGGAAATAGAAGAATATTTTTAAGTGTTATATGTAAAAGTTAATGAAAAAGAGCCCAAATGACCGCAATCAAGAGATGATTGTACATTGTGTAAAGATTTTATGCAGGTGGTTTGAGATAGAAGTCAGATTTTATCAGTATTTGTGAGGAAATGAGGTAGATGGTATGCACATAGTTTTACTTTCGGGAGGTTCTGGGAAAAGGCTTTGGCCTCTGTCCAACGATATACGCTCCAAGCAGTTTATCAAGATTTTTAAGACTGAATCGGGAAAGTATGAGTCTATGGTGCAGCGGGTGTACAGGCAGATTAAGTCCGTACTGCCGGAGGCAGATGTGACGGTTGCCACTTCTAGGTCACAGGTTTCTTCTATCCTCAATCAGCTGGGGGAGCAGGTAGGGATTTCCGTAGAGCCATGCCGCCGGGATACTTTTCCGGCTATTGCCTTGTCGGCAGCCTATCTGGCTGATGTTAAGCATGTTGATATTGACGAGTCGGTGGTGGTCTGTCCTGTAGACCCGTTGGTGGAGGATGAGTATTTTGCGGCCTTGGGCAGACTCTGCCAGCAGGTGGATAAGGGTGAGGCGAACTTGGTGCTGATGGGGATTGAGCCTACTTATCCCAGTGAAAAATACGGTTATATTATTCCGTCAGATGGCGGTGAAGTCAGCCAGGTGCGTACCTTCAAGGAAAAGCCTGATGAAGCAACTGCCAGGGAGTATATCCGGCAGGGGGCTTTGTGGAATGGCGGTGTTTTTGCCTTCAAGCTGAGGTATTTGCTGGACAAGGCACATAAGCTGATTGATTTTACGGATTATCATGATTTGTTTGCCAGGTATGCCAGCTTGAAGAAAATCAGCTTTGATTATGCCGTGGTGGAGCAGGAAGCTCATATTCAGGTGATGCGGTTTGCCGGTCAGTGGAAAGATCTGGGCACATGGAATACCCTGACTGAGGCTATGGACGAAAACTATATTGGCAATGTGGTGGAAAATGACACCTGCGAAAATGTGCATATATTAAATGAGCTGAATCTGCCTGTGCTGGCTATGGGCTTGAAGGATGTGGTGATTTCTGCTTCTCCGGAGGGAATCCTGGTCAGTGACAAGGAAAAAAGTGCTCATATAAAGCCTTATGTGGATAATCTTGGACAGCAGGTGATGTTTGCAGATAAGAGCTGGGGAAATTACCGGGTGCTCAGCGTTGAGGAAGGCAGCCTGACGGTGATTGTGACTCTGAATAGGGGGCACAGCATGAATTATCACAGCCATCAGCACCGGGATGAGGTGTGGACGGTACTGTCAGGCTATGGACATACGATTATTGATGGGGAAATGCAGAATATCAAGGCCGGTGATATGGTAAATATGCCGGCAGGCTGCAAGCACACTGTTTTTGCGGACACGGAGCTGAAGCTTCTGGAGGTGCAGCTGGGCAGGGATATCAGTGTCAGCGATAAGATAAAGCATGATTTTGAGCCGGATACGAAGTGCTTCGGCAAGGGGGATATCCGGGGGATTTATCCTACCCAGGTCAATGAGGAACTGGCTTATCGCATTGGCAGGTATTTTAAGGACATAATCGAAAATGATGAGATGTTAGATAGTGGCAATAGCGATGGCAGAGGAAGTTCCAGGCTGCGTATTGTCGTAGGCCATGATATCCGTCTGTCCGGGCCATCATTAAAGAAAGCCCTTGTCAAAGGTTTGACAGAGGCAGGCTGTGATGTGGTGGATATTGGGCAATGCGGCACGGAGATGATTTATTTTGCTGCTGCTCATCTGAAGCTGGATGGGGGAATCATGATTACGGCCAGCCACAATCCCAAGGCCTATAACGGCTTTAAGCTGGTCAGAAGTGGTGCCAGGCCTGTGTCCGAGACCAGCGGACTGAGGGAGCTGGAAGAACTGTGCAGCAGGGAGCCTGCCGTGTTGCAGGAGCTGATGGCTGGTGAAGCTGGCTGCGCGGAGGTTCATGATATCCTGCCGGAATATATTGAACACTTGCTGGGGTATATCGATGTGGATGCCATGGAGAGCCTTGCGGAGCAGCAGGGGCGCAGGCTCCGGGTGGTGGTTAACGCAGGCAATGGTGCAGCCGGGCCGGTGCTGGATGTGCTGGCGGAGAAGCTGCCTTTTGAGTTTATCAAGGTGCATAACCAGCCGGATGGCAATTTCCCTAACGGTGTGCCAAATCCATTGCTCAGGGAGAACCGGGATGCTACTGCCGATGTTGTCCGCAAATACGGAGCCGATGTGGGCATAGCCTGGGATGGTGACTTTGACCGCTGCTTCCTCTTTGACGAGGAGGGTGGCATGATTGAGGGCTATTATATGGTGGGTTTCCTGGCGGAGGCATTCTTGAAAAAGTATCCGGGTGCCAGGATAATCCATGACCCGAGGGTGTACTGGAATACCCGGGATATATGCCGTAAATTTAGCGGAGAGGCGGTAATGTGCCGCAGCGGCCATGCCTTTATCAAGGCAAAGATGCGTGAAGTGGATGCTGTTTATGGCGGTGAGATGAGCGCCCATCATTATTTTAGGGATTTTGCGTACTGCGACAGCGGCATGATTCCGTGGCTTCTGGTGCTGGAGCTTTTGCAGCAGAGCGGCAGGAAGCTGTCCGAACTGCTGGCGGAACGGCTGGATATGTATCCATGCAGCGGTGAAATCAACAGCAAGGTGGCCAGCACGGAGTCTGCCAGCAGACTGGTGGAGTATGTGGAGACCAAATATGCTGACGGGGTACGGGATTACACAGATGGCCTGTCTGTGGCATATCAAAGGTGGCGGTTCAATCTCAGGAAGTCCAACACTGAGCCTGTTATCAGGCTGAATGTGGAGGCAGTTGGGGATAAAAAGCTTTTGCAGGAAAAGACGGATGAGCTTTTGCAGATGATTAGAAGTGACATATAGATGTTTTTGATATATTTTTGTAAAACTAAAAACTCGCAGCTTTAGCTTTAGAAGTTTGGGAGATATTTGATTGGTTTAGCTGTTAGTCAGGGAAGGAGTAAGTTAAAGGTGAGGAGCATCAATGTTTCGCCATGTATAAGCGTGATTGTGCCTGTGTACAAGGTGGAAAGTTATTTGGAGCGTTGTCTGGTTTCTATTGTAAATCAGTCATATAGCAATCTGGAGATTTTGCTGGTAGATGATGGCTCTCCTGACAGCTGCCCAAGGATGTGTGATGAGCTGGCAGGAATGGACGGGAGGATAAAGGTAATACACAAGGCAAATGGAGGACTGTCGGATGCCAGAAATGCTGGCATTGAGGTTGCCACAGGGGACTACCTAATGTTTGTGGACAGCGATGACTACATATATCCGGAGATGTGCCAAAGGCTAATCAATACTGCCATGATAGAGAATGCGGATATTGTAAGCTGCAATTTTTATTGGACCTATCCTGATGGTGAAAGGCGCAGGGAAGCTATGTCTATAGAGGATGCGCCAAGGATTTTGGATGGGCAAAAAATGCTTTTTCACTATTTCAGGAGAAGTAGTATAGATTTATGCGTTGTGTGGAATAAACTTTACAGGCGGGAGTTGTTTTTCACGGATGACAAAATTCGTTTTCCAAAGGGACGCCTCCATGAGGATAATGCCATAAATTATCTGCTGTATTATAAGGCAAAGCGTATAGCGATAATTCCGGATTGCCTTTATTATTACGTTCAGCGTGATGGCAGCATAATGCAGTCATATAATGACCGCAATATGAGGGACATAATTGCCTGTGCTAGGGAATGGCTGGAATGGTCAAAAAATAAATCAGCTGAGTTGCAGCATTTGATGGAATTTGCCACAGTGGGGTTATTTTTTTCCATGGAGATTAGAACTTTTAACGAGGAAAATCTGGACAAGGATAAAACTATAATTGAAGATTTTCGGAGGTATATTTTAGCCAATGTGAAGGATATGGGGAATAATCCTTATTTTACTTGGAAGATGAGATTAAAGTGGCGGTTGTCATTGAGCAATTGTTTTAAGAGCTTTTGGAGGATAGTTTGTTTTCTAAGAGGCATTGCAGGGAAAAATGAAAAGTAAATTGGTAATCAACATATTAGCTTCATTAATTGCTTTTGTTTCAAGTGTAGTTATTAATTTTTTTGTATCGCCTTATATAATAAGACATGTAGGAATGGAAGCGTTTGGGTTTATTACATTAGCTAATAATTTCATTATTTATATTGAATTATTGACGGTTGCCTTAAATTCTATGGGCGGACGTTTCGTTGCCTTAGAATACCATCGGTCAGAAAAGCGAGAGGCTAGTGAGTATTTTTCCACTATATTTTATTCAAATTTAATTTTAGGGTGTTTGCTTGTCTCAGTATGCACAATCTTCATTTTGAATATTCAGAAGTTTATTCCTATAAGTGATTTTATTCAAAATGATATCAAACTATCTTATTTCATAATGTTACTGAATTTTGTTTTATCAATTGTCATGTCTATATATGGCAGTATTTATATAATCTCTAACACTATTTATAAATCATCAAAGATACAATTAATAAGTAATAGTATAAAGGTAAGCACTATATATGTATTCTTTAGTTTTTTTGCACCGCATGTATCGTATTATTTGATTTCCATATTCGTATCAAATATCTATACGCAGATATCCAATTTCTTTAAAAAACGTGAGTTGGTGGAAGACATCTCTTGTTCTTGGAAGTATTTCAGTGCGAAAAAGCTAAAGACTGTAGTATCAGCTGGTATTTGGAATACTGTCAACAGAATAGGATCAGTTTTATCTGTTAATTTGGATGTTTTTTTGGTGACAACATTTATGGGGGTAGAGATAACTGGTATCTATGGATTAGTTAAAATAATCCCCAATTTTTTTTATAGTATAACAGGTACATTGGTGGGCGTATTTTTTCCGAATTTAGTGGAATTATATGCAAAAAATGATTATGTTAGCATGACTGCTGAGTTGGAAAAATCAATGAAGATTTTTGCCTTAATTTTTAATATGCCCATAGTTGCTTTTTTGGCATTTGGAGACATATTTTTTAATTTTTGGGTTCCAGAGCAGAATGCAGAGCGATTGTATGTTTTGTCATCAATTTTACTTGTGTCGCTCACTATTGTTGGGCCGGCAACCTTGATATATAACTTATTAACAATATTGAATAAATTGAAGTTGAGTTCTGCTCTAATCTTATGTACAGGGCTTTTAGGATCATCAGGGGTATATCTATCCTTAAAGTATACTGATTGGGGACTAATTGGGGTAGCAGCAATACCGACTCTGTTCAATTTGATTCGTAATATATCTTTTGTAATTCCATATGGTGCGTTGTGTCTTGGGAAGAAGTGGTACTATTTTCATTTTATAAGCATGCGGTCGTTAGGCTCAGTAATAATTTCTGTGTTGTCAGGTGTGCTGTACAAAAGCTACATAGCAATAAATTCGTGGGAAATGCTGATAGCCGCAGTATTTTTTGTTATGACGATTAGCTTTTTTGTTCAATATAGATTTTTGCTTAGCGTGAATGAACGCATGGCTTTTCATGCATATATTGGGAAATGCAGATCAATATTTTGATTGGATAGTAGGAGGTATTGTTTTGGAAAAGTACTTGAAAGATTGTTTAAAAAGATGCTTAAAAATGTTCCCTGGGCTATATAAATGCACGAAAAAAGCATTGTTTTATAAAAGAAATTATTCTTTTATAAAATGTATAAAAAACAGGGAAAAGTCACCAGCAATAATATATTTTGGCGTTCCAAATCATACAAATTTAGGGGATCAGGCTCAGACTTATTGTACTTTTATATGGCTGAATGAAAATTTCCCTAACCGTAAAATTTATAGTTATCATTCTGGGCAGGTTGCATGTGGCATAGTGTCATATTTAAAAAAATATGTCTCATCAGATGATTTAATTTTTATCCAAAGTGGCTATAACACAACAGATTTGTATATGGCAGAAGAAAACATGCATCGTGAGGTTATTCAGGCTTTTCCAGAAAATCGTATAGTTATAATGCCACAGACCGTATTTTTTGAAAATACATCAGAGCAGAAGCATACAGAGAAAATATATAATTCACATAAGAAGTTAATCTTTTTTGCTAGAGATAATGTTTCCTATCAGAAGGCCAAAGAGATGTTTCCATGTATTCATGTATCGTTATATCCTGATATTGTAACTTCTTTGATTGGCAATAGGCACTATAGCAATCGGCGCAATGGTATTTTGTTATGTGTGCGCAATGATAAAGAGAGTGCTATATCAAAAAGCGAGGTTTTGAGGTTAAAAAAAGAATTAAACTCACTTGGATATGATGTATCTATAACTGATACGACTATAGATATAGATTTGGAATATTTAAATGGGCATAGAGATGATGTGCTAGAAAAAATATTCGATGAGTATTCTAACTATGAATTGGTTATAACTGACAGATATCATGGAACAATATTTTCCCTGATAGCAGCTACACCTGTATTTGTGTTAGCAACTACGGATCATAAGCTGAGTTCTGGCGTTGATTGGTTTCCTGATTCGTTTGATGGATATATTTCCTATAAGGAAACAATATCTCAAGTGTTGGAGGCTGTGAGAAAGAAAACTTTTGAGAAAACTATTTATAGTTTGCCACCGTATTTTTCTGAAAAATACTATAAGCATTTATTAGGGCTGCTGAATGAGGTATGGGATAATGAAAATATGTGATGAGGATTTGTGCATAGGATGTATGGCGTGTAAGAATGTATGCATGAATAATGCGATAGAGATAGTTCAGAATAAGCAAGGTTTTTATAAGCCGCTCGTAAATGATACCAAATGTACGGGGTGTAATTTATGTAGTAGTGTATGTGTAAACAATATTAGTTTAGATAAGGTAGATACATACCTCAACCAAGCGGAGAATGCTATTGCTGCATGGAGTAAGTCGAGTACTTTGCGCAAGCAGAGCACTTCCGGAGGAGCATTCTCTGTATTGGCTTCTGCTATATTAGCACAGAATGGCATTGTTTTCGGTGCTGCATATGATAGTGGTAGTGGTATGGTGAAGCATATTTCGGTTGATAAGGTGGATGATTTGTATCAATTAAGAGGCTCGAAATATGTTCAAAGTTATATAGGAGACATCTATAAAAAAGTAAAGCAGGAATTACAGAGTGGGAGAAAGGTTCTTTTTTCTGGTACACCTTGTCAGATATTTGGGTTAAGACAATATTTGGGAAGATATACTGATAATCTGTATACCATTGATTTAGTTTGTCATGGTGTTCCGTCCCCCAGGGTATTTAAAGATTATTGTACATATATAAGTGAAAGTCACCAGTCATCAATAAAGGGGGTAAATTTCAGACATAAAAAACCTGGATGGAAGGTTTATGGAATGAAAGTTTCATTCCATAAAGGCGCTGATTATGAGAGCGATACTAAAAATGATCCGTATCTGGTAGGTTTTTTGAGAGATTACTTTCTAAATGCTGGATGCCATGTATGTAAATTTGCAAAAGCAAAACGACCAGGAGACATTACATTGGCTGACTTTTGGGGGTATTATGATGATACGTACAGATATATTGATGATGATAAGGGCATTTCATTGGTTTTGCTGAATACAGATAGAGGTAAAGAGTTGTTTTCAGAAGTCAAGGATAATTTGATATGGAAGTATAAGCCCATTGAAGATGCCGTTCAAGGAAATCCATGTTTGTCTCATTCTTTCCCAAGAAATGACAAATACGAAGAATTTTGGAATGATTATGAAAACATGACATTTCAATATATTTGTGATAAGTATTTTTATCCAGATACACCACAACATTTTACTATCAGGGAAAAAATTATGCAAA
Source organism: Lachnospiraceae bacterium (assembly GCA_045124315.1). Lineage (GTDB taxonomy): Bacteria > Bacillota > Clostridia > Lachnospirales > Lachnospiraceae > CAG-411. The sequence continues at coordinate 1,607 of JBGVLO010000101.1, read as the reverse complement.
TGTTTTCTGTGCGTCAAAAGTATATTATAAAAAAAATACTGTTCTGGAAGTACATAAAAAGTAAGCTAATGTGAGAGAACGTAAATAGTAATTCTAACGATGAAGGGCATAGGATTATTGCCAGCCAGATAGCAGAAGCACTAAAAAGAATGTAACTACAAGAGCCTGTAATTAAAATAAGCCGCAGAAATCTGCGGCTTATTGGGGGCATTGCTGAGTTAGAGCAGAGCAAGGTAGTGAGTAAAATCTGATTTTGGGATGCCGATGGCACTCATAGCATCTTCGGCTGATAAGTGCAGGTTCTTCATAAGGTTCTTTATGGAATCGAGTTTGCTGGTTGCCGCTTTTTCTTCAGCTTTGACTCTGGCAGCTTCCGCTTTAGCAAGCTCTGCCTTTGCTTCTGCCATTCTCTCGGCAACATATTCTTCAACGATATTGCACAGTTTGCATACCTCCTCGTCAAGAGATTTTAGATGTTTCATTTTGTCTGCTAAAAGCTTGGAGTGCATTTTTGCTGGGTCGGCATTCTGAAAATCCTGCATGAGAGGATTTTACTACATATATTCTAATATATACAAGTTTGGAAATCAATAGTTTTAGTAAGAATAACCTAAATATGCGAGGTGAACTGTTATGGCAAGGGGCATGCTGTCTTCTGCTGAAATAGATGTTTTGAAGAAAAATCCCTATGTGGAGGATGTGAACAGGCAGAGAATTTTATATACCTATGAATTTAAGTGCTTTTTCATGGAGCAGTATCTTGCCGGGAAGCGGCCGGTGGACATCTTCCGGCAGGCAGGGTTCGATGTGCCTATGCTGGGGGAGAAGCGGATTGAGAGGGCAACGGCACGCTGGCGTGCCATGTATGCCGCTAACGGCATGGAAGCTTTGAGGGGGCAGGTGAAGGCAACTGCCAAAAAGAAAGCTGCTGTCGGGACGAAGAAAAAGGCTGAGGCTGATGGCAGGGAGTATGGCCTGCAGGATGTGGCAGACAAGCTGGAGGAGCTGCTGGCGGATTTTGAGCTGTATGAAAGCCGTGTAAGGCAGCTGGAGAAGGTGACCATGGAGCTGACGGACAGGATGAAGGTGCTGGAAAAACGCTCCAATGAGCTGGTGATAGAGAAAGAGGTCTTGTGCAAGGCAAGAACGATAGACAGGGGATTTAATGCTAATGGGCGTAACAATACGGAGCTGTATCAGCTTATCCGTGAGGCGGTGGAGGCATGTCCCGAGTATGCCAATGTGACGAAGTTGTGCGAGGCTTTGAAAGTATCTGCCAGAGGCTACTATGCTTATTACAAGAACTGAGAAATCCGCTAGAGTGTATTAGGTTTGTAGCACAAAATATAACCAATAAAAAAATATGCTGCCACACTGAGAAATCAGCTGCGGCAGCATATTTTATTTCACATCATATTTACCTGCAATTTACCTGCAAACAGGTATGTAGCAGTATCAGAAGCTGTATACCATACCCCTGATATTAGAGACGGCCATTCTTCTCGAAGAAGTCCAGGGCAACCTGTGGGAACAGGGCATAGGAGAGTACATCCTCCTCAGGGATTTCATCGATCATCTTGGCAATCTGGGTATCGCGAACCTGCTCG
>JBGVLO010000100.1:0-2252 GCA_045124315.1 Lachnospiraceae bacterium | reverse complement strand
GCAATCTTCTTCCAGCAGTAACGAAAGAAATAGACATAAGTTTGATAGTTACTGCAAAAAGGTTTTGAAAAATGCAGCCATGGAGTGATAATGCGGAATTATTATTGGAACAAGGAAAGGCAGACTTGTCTGAAATTATTTCTAGTAGGGATGATATATATGATTTTCTGAGAAATAAAGGTATAGATGAAGAGACAGCATATTTAATCACAGAGCAGGTTAGAAAAGGGAAATGGGCGTATGGTCACAGTAAAAGATATTCGGAATATGTAGGAATACTGCAAGATGCGGGAGTCCCTGAATGGTTTATATGGTCATGCAGTAAAATATGTTACTTATTTCCACGTGCTCACGCAATATCTTATGCAAAGTTAAATTGGCGTTTGGGATGGTATAAAGTACATTATTCAGAACAGTACACAAAGATAGTTGAAGAGTTTATAAACATAAGTTAATGGTATAAATGAGGAGTGTGTTCAGTTCCTCTTGGTAAGAGAGGAACTGAACTAATCTTGAATCTTGAATACATCTTCTACCAGCAGATTAAAGTATGCTGCAATTCGGAGCATAAATTCAGCGGATGGTGCCCTTTCACCACGTTCCACTCTGCTGATAGTTTTTGTGCAGAACCCGGTGGCAGAGGCTAAATCCTCTTGGAGAAGCCCTCGTGATTCACGAATTTCTTTAAGGTTATTAACGACCGCCATAGTAAACACCTACTTTCATACATATCTTATATTACCAAGGATACAGAAAATACTGTCCTAAAATACGGACTCGTTTATTGCAGAAAATCTCTAAGCTCATTCGGATGATTCTTTCCAACCACTTTTCCAAGAATATCAAAGCGGTCATTTTCACCTACAGGAATAGGAGAGTATTTTTCATTAAGGGAAATAAGAAATACACCATTCTTATCCTCCTGTAATTTCTTAATATAGGCATCTCCGTTCAGATAGAAGATACCGATTTCTCCGTTTTCAAGAATATCCTGTTTCAGAACCCATGCAATCTGTCCATCTTCAAATTCCGGTTCCATACTGTCACCACTTATTTTTACACCGAAGCTTGCTGATTCCGGTATGATATCCTTCGTAAGTTGAATCATTTCTTTCGGACCATCAACAAGGAAGTTTCCGGTTCCGGCAGATACTGCATTATCATACACATCAATATATCTGCAAAATGGAATAATCTTTGCAGTATGTTTCTCATATTTGCCACTGTCATGTAACAATCCAATATAATCCAAAACCTTTTCTTTCCCTTCGTCATTGAGGGAAGAGAGTGGATCAGCCGGATTTTCTCCGAAATATTCTTCATATATATTTGTGATGTTTAATACTTTGCATACTGCAAGGAAGGTTGCCACACTGGGCTCAGTAGCATTTGTCTCCCATTTGGAGATTGCTTTTACAGTAAGATTAATTCCTTCCTGCTGTAGTAATTCAGCTAACATTGGCTGAGATAACTTCAGTTTCTTTCTGTTAGAAGAAATGATTTCACCGATATTTCTCATAATTCCGCCTCTTTTCTAAGGATAATAAATGTCTTGCTTTCTCCTATAGTATATATCAGATAATAGAATATTTCAAGTATAAAATCTCTATATGAGAGATGAAAGGACACATGTGTCCGTTGACAATCTCTTTGCAAGAGAGTTATACTTGTACCTGCAAGAAGCAATACAACACATACAGACTGGAGGTGAATGTGTGGGAGACAGAGTGATTTTACATAGTGACATTAACTCCTGCTATGCAAGCATTGAGCTGTTGCATCATCCGGAACTTCGTGGAAAGCCTGTTGCAGTAGGTGGAGACCCGGAAGCGAGACATGGAATTGTATTAACTGCCGATTATGTAGCGAAGAAACACGGAGTAAAGACTGGAATGGCTCTGTGGCAGGCAAGACAGGTTTGTCCCGATATTACATTTGTTCCTCCAAGAATGGACTTGTATCTTCGGTTTTCAAAGATGGCTCACGAGATATACGGTGAGTACACGGATTTACAGGAACCTTACGGAATTGATGAAAGCTGGCTGGATGTTACAGCAAGTGCTTCTATTAAAGGTGATGGTTACAAGATTGCACATGAAATAAGTAATCGAATGAAATCAGAACTTGGCATAACAGTAAGTGTTGGTGTGTCATTTAATAAGATATTTGCAAAGCTCGGTTCTGATTATAAGAAACCCGACGCCATCACAACCATGTATAAGGATGAGTTTCAGACAAAAGCATGGAATCTT
>JBGVLO010000099.1:0-2270 GCA_045124315.1 Lachnospiraceae bacterium | reverse complement strand
AAATCTTCACAAAACAACATAATCATCTTCTTATTCATTCTACCCTCGTGCAATTCCAAGATACTCATCAAGTCTTTGTTCTTCTAGTTCAGCTATCATGTTTGCAAAGGGATTTAAATCACCCTCTACTGCATACGCCTCTAATACTTCAAAATATTCCAATCTATTTTCTTTGGCTATTGATACAGGTAAAAATCCAGATGCTAGCAACTGATAATTCATAATCATTCGTGAGGTTCTTCCATTACCATCTACGAATGGATGAATTTTTACAAACTCAGCATGAGTCCACGCAGCAAATTCTATCGCATTCTCTTTTACTTTATATGGCATATCTGCATAAAAGTTTTTTATCTGGTGATACATTTCACTTGGCACCGGTGGTTTGTGTTTTGCACCGGATATTCTTACTTCCACATTTCGATAAACGCCTCCGGTAAGAATATTCTCCATAAGCAAAGCATGAATGTCTTTAACAATTGTTTCATCCAATGCTTTCCCTTCGGTGACACATTTTTTCACGAATCTAAATGCTTTATTGTGATTCACTACTTCATATATTTCTCGAAGTGTCTTCCCCCCAACGGAAATGCCATCTTCCAATATAGCTTTCGTCTGAATTAAACTCAGTGTATTGCCCTCTATAGCCGTTGAGTTATGTGTATATTCAACTTCAAAACTTCTATCAAAACTTTGAAGTACTTCTTTTGGCAACTGTTCACATAATAAACTGAGCTGTTCCCTTTTCTGACACAGCATATCATAATCCATATGGTTTCACCTCATTCCTTGCACTAACTTGTTTATAGATAAACCATTTATTCCCTGTTTTTTCATACTATGAATATAAATGTGCAATATCCTTTTCATCTACAGTATAATACCAGCACATTATATCGGTTCTACAATACTTTCTCCATCCACTCTGCTTCTTTGAATCCCGTAAGTACCATATCGCCCTCCACTATAAGTGGGCGTTTTACAAGCATTCCATTGGTAGCAAGGAGCTTTAACTGTTCCTCCTCACTCATAGCAGGCAGCTTATCTTTTAGTTTCATTTCCTTATAAATCAGACCACTTGTATTGAAAAATTTCTTAAGTGGCAAACCACTTTTCTCGTACCACTCCTTTAATTCATCATAGGTCGGATTATCCTCCACAATATGACGGTCAATATATGTTACATTATGCGCATCCAACCATTTTTTAGCCTTCCTACAAGTTGAACACTTTGGATATTCTAAAAACAACATAGGCATCCTCCTTATCCCATTCCAATCACACAACTCATTTCGTGCCACTCTTCTCCACCCCAGGTAGAATCTGCAATTCCATGATCTGTGAATCCAAACTTTTGATACATCTTTACCTTAGACTTTAAACAGGTAAGTATGACCAATCGTCTGTCCTTCTCCCGTTCCCGTCTTAAATACTGAAATACAATTTCTCTGGCAAGTCCCTGTTTGCGATATTCCGGCAACACATCAAGACCTAACAGCATAATATTCTTTCCCTCCGGATTGTGCAAATCTGCATTTACGAAAAATTCATCTCTAAAAGTGTACTCATCGGTGGAAAGTCCATTTAAAAAACCAGCAAGCTTTCCTGTCTCCCTATCTACCGCCACAAGAAATAACTCTGGAGCCACTGCAATTCGTTCTTTCATATTTTTCTCTGAACATGCCTCATTTGGAGGAAAACAAATCTGTTCAATGGCTACAGCCTGCTCTGCCTCCTCAGGTCTTATATTACGAAATTCAAATTTTTCCAGAATATCTTTATCCGCAATGTAATACTCAGCCAGCAATTCTCTTGCCTTAACTTTTCCTTCTTCAGATAAATATACACATTTACTTTTCTTTGGCTGGTATAATAAATCCTTCTTTTCCAACTCATTTAGAGCATCAAAGTCATAACCCTTCCAACTTGTTTCCATGTATCTGCAAAACTCGTTATCATCTTGAAATCTTGTAAGATACATAAGCATTAAAGACAATTCCTCAATTGCCTGTTTCCTTGTTTTTTTGTCCATATTCCTCACCTGTAATTCCCAAATTTTCCCTTGTAAGGTCCTCTCCTATATAAGTACCTCTACTTCTACAAACATATATTTCCAATTTATCCCGACATTTATTCCATTGTTTACATACTTTTCGTATTCAAGATAAGGTTCCTTTCGGTCCTAAAACTGCAATCTTCATATCACTATCCTCTTTCCGTTCAAATCATCTAAATCCAGTCGTAATTACCACCAGTGATTGCAAGGCTTA
>JBGVLO010000098.1:0-1670 GCA_045124315.1 Lachnospiraceae bacterium | reverse complement strand
CAGTAATCATAAAGAGGATAGGAATCATGAGCAGAATCCAACAGCAACTTTTCAATATGGAATTCAGGTAAATAAGATTTCATAGAGAAAAAGGTATGCAAAAAGGATAACATATCATGTCTGGATGCACGCTCAAGCATAGGGAAAACGGGCAGGTCATTTTCGGAGTCAGCAGCTACAAACATGTAGAGATGATAGCCAAAGAAATATTTATCTCTGGAAGAATCCCAACCCCAGTTGCAATCGGGCTGAGAAAACTTGCGCTTGCAGCCACAAGCAGAACCTGGGGCACAGCTGCAGATTCGTTTTGAACGTTCTAAGCGTGCAGTTTCGACTGGAGAACCGTCACCGGCAAGAGAAAGCTTCTGCGGATTGATAAGTCCCTGTTTAGCGGAGTTGTCAAGAAACTGTTCCTTATATAAACGAAAGATCAGATAAAAAGGATTGTTGTTTGGCAAAGAAAATCTTTCCAGAAGAGGAAGCAGTTTAGAAGCAGCGCTGTTTGTATTACAGGGTGTCTTATCGCCATGTTTTTTGCCTTTCTTTGTTTTTTTACTTTTGTGTTTTATCTGATTGAGATAATTGTTTTTATCAGACTGCCACAGTCTGTTGAAAAAATCATAAAAAGTTCCAATGCCGGGCGTATCATCAACGGGAAAGCCGCTAAGGATTGCATACAAAGGGTTAATGCGAAGCTGTTCACACCATTTGGTAATGGAAGAAACATTCAAGCTGATGGATAACAGATAAGAACGAAGCATACAGGAAGGAAATCTTGACGCAGGTTTTCCGGATAAAGGATAAAAAGGCGCCAGGATTGTGTCAGTTTCAGAAAGATCGAGATACCAGAATTTTATAATAGTATCCCAGGTGCTTTTAGGAACAGCAAAAGGATCGGGATAGAGTTTGAGAAATTGAGAAACAAAAGTATTTTGATAGGCGGTATGACCGCCAATGTTAACAGGTAACATAAAATCGCCTCCAATCAAAAAATGTATGCCGGCTGTGCCGGAACAAAAAGTGCTTTTTTAATTAAGAGGCGCGAAGCGCCGCATTTTTTGATTGATTTGTCAAGTGTTTTTGGCAAAAAAAGTGGGGGATTTTTTAAAAATATGGATTTGAAAGCCGCATGAAATATGGGTTTAAGAATCCGAGAGTTTATAGAAGTGGAAGGGAGGAATCGTCTATGTAGAAGAAAAATATCCCAATATTCTTTTTTCAAAAGATGGAGAAGTATATGATTTTCATGGGAAATCAGTGATGGCAATAGGCGGAGCTTATAGTGTTGATAAATATTACCGTATTGCAAACGAGCTTCCTTGGTTTGAGACTGAGCAACCAGATGATAGAATAAAGGAATATGTGGAAGAGCAATTAGCGAAAAGAAACTGGAAGGTTGATATCATTTTGTCTCATACTGTGCCGTTAGAATGCGAACCAACATGGGCTTTTTTACCGACCATTGATCAAAGTACAGTGGATAAATCTACCGAAGAGTGGTTGCAGAACATTTATAATCGCACAGAGTTTGAACAGTGGTTCGCCGGTCATTACCATGTAGAAACAGAAGAAAAGGGTGTTCGGATTTTATACAACGATTTTATTGAACTATGAGAATTGACAGAGTATTCGAAGGAATAAGATGGCTATCTAAGCCTATTTACTGAGGG
>JBGVLO010000097.1:0-3206 GCA_045124315.1 Lachnospiraceae bacterium | reverse complement strand
ACAACAATCCCACAGCTTTCCTGTCCTCTATGCTGCAGGGCATACAATCCATAATAGACAATCCCTGCAACATTTTCTTTTTTTGTACTCATCACGCCAAATACGCCACATTCCTCATGAATAGCCATACTCTTTTCCTCCTGCGTATTATTCTACTGTGACAGATTTTGCCAGATTTCTTGGTTTATCAATATCACAGCCTCGATTCAATGCAACATAATAGGCAAAAAGCTGTAGTGGAATCACCCCAAGAACTGACTGCAAAAGGGAATGTGTCTTTGGTATCACAAACATTTCCGATGCCTGACTGCCTATCAGGCTTGCCGTCAGCTCCGTAGTCATTGCAATGACTTCTGCGCCTCTGGATTTTACTTCAACAATATTGGACAGAGATTTCTCCACCAGCGGTTCATAGGTTGCCAGAGCAACCACCAGTGTTCCATGTTCTATCAGAGAAATGGTTCCATGTTTCAGTTCTCCTGCCGCATAGGATTCTGAATGAATATAAGATATCTCTTTCAGCTTTAGAGAGCCTTCCAACCCCAGTGCATAGTCCAGATTACGACCAATATAAAAAACACTGTTATGGTTGAAATATCTGGATGCTGCTTTTTGATAATGATCTATATCACTTAAAACAATGCTTATCTTTTCAGGCAATTCTTGAAGCCCTCTGGTAACAGCCATATATTCTTCCTGTTCCATTCTGTCTAGCTGTTTTGCAAGATATACTCCAAACATAAGCAAAAGAACCATCTGCGTGGTATACGCTTTTGTAGTTGCTACCGCGATTTCCGGTCCTGCCCAGGTATAAAGAACATAATCTGATTCCCTCGCTATGGAACTTCCCATGACATTTACGATTGACAAAACCTTCGAACCTCTTCGCTTTGCCTCTCGAAGTGCCGCCATAGAATCCAGTGTTTCCCCAGACTGGCTGATAATAATTACAAGTGAGGATTCTCCAAGTATCGGTTCGCTATATCTGAACTCTGATGCAAGACAGGCTTCCACTGGAATATGCATCATTTTCTCCAATGCATACTTTCCTACCATGCCTACATGATATGCAGAGCCACATGCAACAATATAGATTCTGGAAATACTCTTCATCAGCTCTTTTGCATCACGTAATTCTTCCAGTACAATTTCTCCATCTGCCAGTCTCGGAGAAATTGTTTTGCGTACTGCTTCCGGCTGTTCCATAATCTCTTTCAGCATAAAATGTGCATATCCGCCTTTTTCTGCAGCAGAAACATCCCATTCTATTTCATGTTTTTCTTTTTCTAATTGAAATCTGTCACGATCAAATATCTGAACGTCATCTGCTGTGATCACTGCCACCTCATCATCTTCCATATAAGTAACTGTCCTTGTATGTGCTAAAAGTGCAGTAACGTCAGAAGCAATGTAATTTCCATCCTCACCATACCCAATCAATAGAGGCGCATCTTTTCTTGCCGCAATCATCTGCCCCGGATTATCTGAACAGAGAATCCCCATGGCATAAGCGCCTTTGATACGGTTTAAAACTGCATACACAGCATGCATCAGATTGGATTTCTTCCTATAATAATATTCCAGTAACTGGACGATCACTTCTGTATCCGTATCAGAAGAAAACACAATGCCTTTACGAATAAGAGACTTTTTGATCTCCAGATAATTTTCTATGATGCCATTATGAACAACCGCAATCTTTCCTTCCTGTCCCACATGTGGATGGGCGTTGGTATCATTGGGTTCCCCGTGGGTTGCCCATCTGGTATGCCCGATTCCGATGTTTCCCGACAATGGACTTTGTGTATCTAATATTTCACGCAGAACCGATAGTCGTCCTTTACTTTTTTTCACCTGCAGGTCTCCGTCTAATGATACAACTGCAACTCCTGCAGAATCATATCCTCTGTATTCCAATCGCTCCAGACCATCCAGCAATATTGGTAAAGCTTCCTTCTTACCTGCAAATCCTACAATTCCACACATTTTTCTAATCCTCTTTTCCTTTCGACTCCTCTAGTGCAGCCGAAACAAATCCTTTAAACAACGGATGTGACTGATTTGGACGACTCTTAAATTCCGGATGAAACTGTACACCTATATAAAATGGATGTCCTTTCATTTCTATCGTTTCCACCAGTCTGTCATCCGGGGAGGTTCCGCTGATCACAAGTCCTGCATCCGTCATCATCTCCCGATATTTATTATGGAATTCATAACGATGGCGATGACGTTCATAAATCAGGTTCGCACCATAGCATTGTTCCATTTTTGTTCCAGCTTTAATACTGCACGGATAACTTCCCAGACGGAGCGTTCCGCCTTTATTAATCTCGTCGCTCTGCCCCGGCATGAAATCAATCACTTTATGCTCACACTGTTCATCAAACTCACCTGAATGAGCATTTTTCATTCCCAGCACATTCCTTGCAAATTCAATCACGGCAACCTGCATACCAAGGCAGATCCCCAAATACGGAACCTGATTTTCACGAGCATATTTTGCAGATAAGATCATTCCTTCAATGCCACGATTGCCAAATCCTCCCGGAACAATAATTCCATCCAGATCTTTTAAAATATCATTTACACTTTCCTTTGTAATCGTTTCTGAATCAATCCAATGGATTTTCACAAATGCATTCAGTTCATATCCTGCATGGTTCATTGCCTCTGCCACTGACAGATATGCATCGTGAAGCTTTACATACTTTCCAACCAGTCCGATATGTACTTCTACGGTGCGGTTTCGGATACGTTCCACCATTTGTTCCCAATCTGACAGATCAGGTTTTGGCACATCCATATGAAGCTCCCTGCACACCACATCCGAAAATCCGGACTTTTCCAGCATTAACGGTGCTTCATAAAGATTCGATAATGTCCGGTTTTCGATTACACAATCCGGTTTCACATTGCAAAACAGAGAAATCTTCTGGAAAATAGACTCCTCCAGTGGTTTATCAGAACGCAAAACAATAATATTGGGATTGATACCCATTCCTCGAAGCTCCTTGACGGAATGCTGGGTTGGCTTTGATTTATGTTCTTCTGAACCACTTAACTAAGGAACCAGCGTCACATGGATAAATAAACTGTTTTCTCCTCCAACCTCCAATGAAATCTGACGAACCGCTTCCAAAAATGGCTGAGATTCAATATCTCCAATGGTTCCGCCGATCTCTGTAATTACTACATCCGCGTCC
>JBGVLO010000096.1:0-3637 GCA_045124315.1 Lachnospiraceae bacterium | reverse complement strand
TATTGTGATTGGTATTGTATCCATTGTTGCTCATCAGGCCCAGGCAGACAATATGGAAGAAGAAATCATTCGTTTTGTGGAAGAGAACACAGATGGAGAGATTTTGGAGATTGAGACGGAGATAAGATAGAGTTAATATAGAAGAAGCAGATGTGCTTAATAAATTAGAATTTGTGGAGGTGTTCAAATGATTGATTTTATAACTGGGTTAATAACGGATATTGCATATTATTTTGTAGATATATGGATGAACAGAAATAATAAAAAGAAAAACTAAAATACAAATTCTTTAGGTTAGAATCAATAATGGTGTAAACGAAAAAGCAGTTTTAAACTTAGATAACTGCCCATTCGTTTACATCATTTTTTGATTTAGCCTAATTGAACAAAGTAAGTGTCCGGTGACAAGGAGTCTATGGACTTTTAATCTTTCAATCTTATTTTATGTTGTGCAGATTCATCTGTTGTAGAAAAGCATTCTACAATCATATTTAGAAACGATGGCACAACAATTAAACCTCAGAATCTGAGGCTAAGAAACATATGAAATCCCTTCGTCTAACAACGTAAAGGTAAGTGTTTTTGTGGTTTGCTGAGGTGTCCACCACATGACTTACATACGTATATCTTGATTCCATAAAGTTGATCCAGAATCTCTGGCATTTCCATTTCACGGAGCTTTGAAAGATATTTTTGGCACCCAAGAAGGTTTCTGCAAAGAGTAAGTTTTTTGTTCTTGGTGCGAGAGCAAAGTAATCCATAGTGTCGAATTCGTACGTAACGCTTTGGCGGTACATGCATAAGAAAACGACGAATAAACTCTACACCGGATAAAGTGAATTCTTTCCAATGTCCCTTATTATAATAGTCTTTTACAAAGAAAGTAACTGTTTTTTCATCCATACGAATAATTCGATGATTGCTAATTGCAATACGATGAGTATATTTTCCAAGATAATCAATTACTGATTGAGCACCATTAAAGGTTTTCTTGCAATAAGGTACCCATTCTGTGGCATAACAGGTATCAAGCAGCTCTTGGAATGCATAGTGATTGCGGTATTTCTGAGAAAGGCCATAAAATCGAAGCTTTTCGTCTTTCCAAAGTTGTTTTAATTCTTCCAAATATTTTCCTCGAAACACCTCTGATACTACTTGTATAGGGAGGAAAAAATCATTTCCCTTATCTTTCCATTCATTCTTCATAGTCAAACCACCACCCAAAAGAATGGTATGTATATGAGGATGAAAATTCATTTCGGACCCCCATGTATGTAAAATACAAATGTAACCTACTTTAGCGCCAAGATATTTAGAATCAGCTGTAAGATCATTGATTGTAGCAGAAGCAGCATGATAAAGTGCGTCATACAGTAATGCTTGATTGCTGAGGATAATAGGATTCAGAATATCAGGAACAGTGAACACAAGATGGAAATAGGGTGCGTCTAGTACGTCTTCACGTCGTGAATCCATCCAAATCTCTTTTGGAATTGCCTGACACATAGGACAGCAACGGTTTCGACAAGAGTTATGATGAATATGTATTTGACCACAATCTTCACAGATACTTATATTGGAGCCATATGCACCTGTTTTACAATTGATGATGTTGTGAGCAGTCTTAAGTTGTATGGCAGATGGCGAATACTGTTCGAGGAATGCTGGAAAAAAACGATCGAATATATCCTGAACTGTTGGCTTAATCATTGGAAACACCTTCTTCCAATACGGAATCAAAAGGACTGTTAATTCCCATGAGAGCCTTATTACTTACATGTAGATAAATCTCCGTCGATTTGGGATCACGATGTCCAAGAAGTGCCTGGATATATCTTGTTTCAATACCTTGTTCCAAGAGATGAGTAGCAAAACAGTGACGCAAGACATGAGGCGTAACTTTTTTGGAAAGTTCAGCTTCTGCAACTGAACGACGCATAACCTGTTCTAACGCAGCAACAGATAGATACTGTCCTGTGAATTTATTAGGGAACAGAATTCCGCGTGGTTTTCCACTGCGAAACCAGTATTCTGTAAGCAGATTCAGATTTTTCTTGGAGAGTATAGTATAACGGTCTTGTCTGCTTTTGGATTCTCTTACATGTATCTGCATGTTAGTACGCGAAATGTCATCATAATGAAGATGAATAACTTCAGACACTCTCAAACCAGAAGAATACATAGTTGCAAACATGGTTTTATATTTGATGTCTTCTGTAGCATCAAGCAGGCGATTGATTTCATCTAGCGAAAGAATTGTAGGAAGTTTATGGTCTAATATCATACGAGGAACAGTGACATCGTCCCAGAGGATATGGAGAACATTCCTAAAAAAGAATCGAATGGATGAATTATAGAGATTAAGCGTGGACGCTTTCAGACCAGCATCTTTCTTTGCTAACAGGAAGTGTCTCACATCCTGACAAGTCAGTTCGTCAGGATTTTTGTCCATATACATAAGAAATGTGGAAATAAAGTTTTTGTAGCTTTTAACTGTAGCTGGTGTAAGATTACGGATTTTACCGGCTTCTTCAATCTGTTGTAAATATTTTTCGTACATAATAGAACCTCCATGAATTAAGATAGTAAAATAAAGCCTACTAACTTTCATGGAGGTGCATGTATAGAATAAAACTGCTTGAGAAAGCAGCGTGGAGATGATATGATTTTCATAGGCAGTTATAGGGACTAAGCCCGTGTTTGAAGTTTGTTATTTGGTCGTGCTTTAACAATACTATCTTGGGACAATCCTGTCACTGCCTATTTTAGCAAAAAGAAAACTGCGTCATAGCCTTGGCAGGCCATCGCGCAGCGATTTTGTTCAATTCCAATAAGTCGAACAGTTAGAAAAATTTGAATTTGGCGAGGTGATGGATGTGTGTTCTAATAAAAAGAAAATGATTGCACCGATTATCATTACTGTCATTATGGTGCTGTATTATGTTGTTTACTTTGGCTTTTTAATTACACTGCTTCCAAGCATATGGAAATATGCTTTAGGCATCATTCCACTCGGATTTTCGGTGGTCATGTTCAAAGTTTGCATAGAAAGAATAAATGAGATTAAGAAAGGTGAAGAAGATGATATTAGTAAATACTGATTATATTAGTGGCAAGGAACTGGAGATGCTGGGCATTGTAAAGGGCAGCACCATTCACTCCAAACATATCGGCAAAGATATTTCTCAGGCTTTCAAGACTCTGGTTGGCGGCGAATTGAAAGCCTACAACGAAATGATGAACGAAGCAAGAGCTATTGCTACCAAACGTATGGTTGCAGAAGCTGAGGCTATGGAAGCAGATGCGATTGTCAATATTCGGTATGCCTCTGCCGCTGTTATGCAGGGAGCTGCTGAAGTGATTGCCTATGGCACAGCCGTCAAATTTGTAAACAAGTAAACCAATTCCAATTTGTCTAACGGATGCAAGGGCGCACTTCCATACCACTTTTGGTTTGTTGTACGATCTGCGGTTTTGACCGCGCCAAAGCTTTCCTTTACATAAGGGAGCCTGTCCCAAACCGGTATATATTGCAAAAACCGACCTATGCTCAAAAACATAGGTCGGTTTCACTGTTTTATGGATACCCGCCTGATTGGACGGCATCCGGTTATACCTTTACGATTCTGCCTTCCCG
>JBGVLO010000095.1:0-4617 GCA_045124315.1 Lachnospiraceae bacterium | reverse complement strand
TTGTTTCACAGGATTACGGAGTAGCGGCAATGGCGCTTGGAAAAGGTGCGTATGCAATTCATCAATCAGGAAAATGGTACACAAATGAAAATATTGACCAGATGTTAATGGAACGACATCTGAATAAGAAAGCAAGGAGAGGTTCTCATAAGAATCATTTGAAAGGTCCTAGGAAAAGGACGAAGGAAGACGATAAGAGATTTGCACAGTCGTTTGAGAAGCTGGTGTTAGTGGCACGGACACAAGAAGGAGAGTAATCAATGGCAAAGAGCAAGAAAACCAAAATATAGATGGACAGCTTTTGCAGATGAACAAGTCTCTAGAAATACAGAGAAAATGAAACTTTATGATTTGTGGTAGGTGAAGCAGATGAATATACAGATTTTTGGAACTAAGAAATGCAATGATACTAAGAAAGCAGAACGCTTCTTCAAGGAGCGTGGCATTAAATATCAGTTTATTGATATGAAAGAAAAAGGCATGAGTAAGGGGGAGTTTAATTCTGTTGCACAGGCTAATGGCGGTCTTGAAAACATGATTAATTGGGATGGAAAAGACCAGAATACACTTGCTCTTATTGAGTATATTGCAGACGAAGATAAACTGGAAAAGGTACTTGAGAATCCGCAGGTAATTAAAACACCAGTAGTAAGAAATGGAAAACAATCTACACTTGGATATCAGCCTGATGTATGGAAGGGATGGAATTAATGGTAAAGAAGATAATGCATGATCCGTTGTTTCTGGCACAGAAGTCAGTGGATGCAACAGAGGCAGACAAACAGATTGTGACTGATTTGCTTGATACACTTAGGGCAAATTTAGAACACTGTGTTGGTATGGCTGCCAATATGATTGGATTAAAAAAGAATATCATTGTAGTAGCAGCCGGACCATTTCAGTTTGCAATGATAAATCCGGTAATAACAAAGAAATCCGAAGCATATCAGGCTGAGGAAGGATGTCTTTCTCTGAAAGGCGTAAGACCATGTACGAGATATCAGGAAATTGAAGTGGATTACCTTGATCAGAACTTGCACGAGCAGACATTTGACGAATGCCGCGGTCACCGAGTATTTATGCGAGGTGAGAAACAGCATGGAAAGTATTCAGGGTGGACAGCACAGATTATTCAGCATGAGATTGACCATTGCAATGGAATAGTAATATAAGATTAAGTAATGGAGAACTTGATTTTGTATATCATCATATGAATAGAGATATGCAGGTAAAGACAGGGAAGTGCCATAGTGTGCCAAATGTATTAGAGAACGGGAAAATAGAACTATCTGAGCAATGGGAATGGACAAGTGGTGATTATTCTAAGGGAGAGTCTTTGATAGTAGAGGTGTAGATATGATTTACTTAAGTAGTTTTAAATTAAGTGAAAAGAAGGTAAGTGACTTTCATAAAAAAATAGCCGGCTGATGGTTCAGTCGGCTATATCAATTGGAAATTTTTTATTTATTGGATTTCCATAATCCGTGGAGATTACAATATTCATATGCAGCAACGAACTCTTCTCCATTGGCCAATTTAAATTCTGCTTTTGGACTATCTGTGTAATTTAAATTCACCCGGTGACTGCCCTTGGTAGTTTCAATAACAATCCATTGAATATAATGTTCTTCCATCATAGGGTGTTCCACTGCTCCTACTGTAACGGTAACAAGGTCTTCCTTTACAGTAACAACAGGGACATGTTTTTCATGTGCACCATCTGTTGTTCCTGGTATAAGTTCTGTCATTTTCTGACCACAACACATAACCGGAACACCGGTATCTTTTACATATTCAATAATATTGCCACAATGTTCACAAATAAAATATTTCATAGTTTGTTTCTCCCTTCAGTTTTTTGTATTTTCTTTTATAAATTTATGTTGTTACACTTTAATATCTTATTTTAAAAATATTTTCTATAGGAATATATATACAATTAGTTACTGTACACAGTATGCTGTGTACAGTAACAGTAACAATGCAGCTTCTAAATGGTTTCATGTAAAATAATTTCTATGGAAATTTAATATACGGTATGATAGAATATGAAGAGATTTTTCGTGGTAAAATTTAGAAAGGAAAAGACATGCATGAACAATAAATATATAAGAATAAGTGCGATTATATTACCTATCCTGTTAGCGCTTATCTGTCTTGCTCAAATGGTAAAAAATAATAATCAGGCAATTATGCCTGTTCCAAGAGAGTGCGTGTTTTCAGGAGAATATAGCTATGATGGAGAAAAGTGGTATCCATATAATGAGGACAGTGATATATCTGCCTTTAAAGGTGATCTTGTGTTAAAAGGACATTTGGATTCTGATATAGAAGAAGAAACAATCTTAAATTTTTTATGCAATCATATTGGAGTCAGTGTATATGTAAATGGGGAGATTATGTTTATGGATGCCCCCTCAGAGATTAAAAACCATGGAATTGATTTAATGGCTTCTGTGTGTGGAAAACGCTGGGAACAGATACTGTGTCCGGCCATTACCACAGAAGATGAAATAGAGTTTCGTTTCATCAATTATCATAAGCATGGAAATAAAAATGCATATAAGGAAGCAATCTCCACTTTACTTATGTCTCCAAAAGATACTACCATACTGGAAGTGTACTTGAAATCATATATCAAACCATTTGAAGTGGCAGGGGATGCACTTTTAATTGTAGCATTGATGTTGTTGGGGGCTTCCCTTTCAGCAGCTGTTTTTAAAAGCGGTATAACAAGTCGTCTGTTCAAAATGGGCATTACTACATTATTTGTAGGCGGATATATGGTGTTTGACATAATGATGCTTTATCTGACAGATGAATTATTAGTGGTAAGAACTTATGGCAAACAGTTGTGCCTGATGCTTGCCACTTACTTTATGGGAATGATGGTCTGTGATGCTTTGAAAGATAAGTATAAAAAAGCAGCAGAAATTGTACTGGGAGGGTATGGTATTGTAAATATGGGAATAATTGTGCTTGCCACCATAGGCAAAGTTTTACTGTATGATACACTGTTGTTCTGGAAAATTGCACAGTGTATATTGGGGATTGTGCTGATTGTAGTATCTGTATTAGCATTAAAAAATGAAAAAAAGCACAGAATAGAATTGGTTCTGTATATGTGTCTGAATCTGGCTGTTTTCATGGATATGGCAGGTGTAGGGGAGAATATGTACTATTCAGGTATCTGGTTTAAAGCAGGTTATGTGATTGTGCTTATTGTGTTCTTATTTTACGGAGTAAAACAGGTGATTTTAGATTATCAGGCTTCCATAAAAAATAAGAAATTAAAAGCAGAACTGGAGCAGAGCCGTATTGCAGTGATGCTTAGTCAGATACAACCACATTTTTTATATAATTCATTAACCAGTGTAATGGATTTATGTGATACAAATCCTAAGCAGGCAAAAAATGCCATTGCAGATTTCGCAGATTATTTGAGAGGAAATCTGTCTTCACTAAAGACAGAGAAGCCCATATCTTTTCGAACAGAGTTAGGGCATATTGAAAAATATTTGCGATTGGAAAAACTGCGATTTCAGGAGGAACTTCAGGTGGTATATGACATTCAGGTGAAGGAGTTTATGCTTCCGACATTGTCTGTGCAGCCATTGATAGAAAATGCAGTAAAACATGGCGTGGGTCAGAAGATTGGTGGAGGAACAGTTACAATACATACCCATGAAACTGAAAATGATTATATTATCAGGATATCAGATGACGGTGTGGGCTTTGAAGAAGGTGAGTATGCAGAAGGTGATAGTACACATGTGGGGATTGAAAATACGAGAAAACGACTGTCCATAATGATGGATGCCAGATTAGAAATAGAAAGTGAAAAAGGAAAAGGTACCACAGCCTGTATCTTAATTCCAAAAAGGAGAGATTGATTATGCATATTCTTGCAACAGATGACGAACAAAGCGCATTAAATATATTAATGGGAGCAATTAAGGAAGTAGTGCCCATAGCCACTGTCCATGGATTTCGTAACCCGGTTGATGCCCTTGAATTTATGAAAACGACAAAATGTGATGTTGCATATCTGGACATACAAATGCGTGAAATGAATGGCGTTATACTGGCCAGAAAATTAAAAGAAATATATCCAAAGGTAAATATTGTATTTGTGACAGGGTACTCCCAATATACAAATGAAGCCTTCGACTTACACGCAAGCGGATATGTGTATAAGCCGGTCACAGCGGAAAAAATTGTCATTGAGATGGAAAATCTGAGAAATCCGGTAAAATGGAAAGAAACAGGAATTTATGTAAATACATTCGGAAAATTTGAACTGATTGTAAATGGAGAAGAAGTTTCCTTTGGCAGAAAAAAATCAAAGGAGATGCTTGCTTATCTGGTAGATAAGAAAGGGAAAAGTGCCACCAGAAAAGAACTTGCAGATGTATTGTTTGAACGGGGTGATTATTCCAGAAACACACAGAATTACCTGACAAAAATAGTGAAAGAGCTGGTGACAGTTTTAGAACGTGTGGGAGCGGAACAGATATTGAAACGGGGCATAAACAGTTATTCCGTGGATGTGGAAGCTTTTTTCTGTGATTTGTATGATTATGAAAAGGATAATGCCACATCAGATGAACTGAACCG
>JBGVLO010000094.1:0-2164 GCA_045124315.1 Lachnospiraceae bacterium | reverse complement strand
CTCAAATGGCTTTAGATAAGATAATTCTACTGCCGGATTAAATGAAATCTGTTTGGCATCGACCATATCCAGAAGTTCCGGGATAAGGTTAGTGAGACGGATGTAGCGTTGAATCTGATTTCTACTTTCTCCAACTTCTTCTGCCATCAACTGGTCAGACCTTTATAATGAACCCATAAATTAAGACAAAAAAATCGTTGTTTCTAAGTTGGATTTCCCATATGATTTTTATAGCGAAAGGAGTCCAACTATGGCAAGACAACAACATTCACCAGAGGAGAAATCTAAACTTGTTCTCGAAGCAATTAGAGGCGAGCGTACCATCAATGAGATTGCTGCTGAGAACAATATTCATCCAAACATGCTTTCAAAGTGGAAGCGAGAAGCGGAAACTCAACTGTATACACTATTTCAGGACAACTCATCAAAAGAACGTAAGGTTCAAAAAGCACGTGAAGCCGAGATCAACGATTTGTACGCTCAGATTGGCAAACTTACCACTCAGAACGAGTGGTTGAAAAAAAAATCTGGTTTCTGAGCTTAGCGTACCTGAACGCCGCCTGCTTGTAGATATGAGCGGATCAACGCTTCCGGTTTCTGTACAGGCAAGCCTTTTGGAACTTAATAGAAGTGGGCTCTATTATCGGCCGTCTCCACATTCCACAGAGGATCTGTACATAAAGCAACTGATTGACAAAATCTATACCCGATATCCAATGTATGGATATCGCCGCATTTGCTGGTATCTTAACGAAAAAGAGCATTATCTAATCAATCACAAAGCAGTCCTTCGACATATGCAGGAAATGGGCATACAGGCTATATATCCACGGCAAAATACAAGCAAGCCGGAGCCTGCCAATAAAGTTTATCCTTACCTGCTGAAAGGGCTTAAAATCGACCATCCTGACCATGTTTGGTCCATTGACATTACCTATATACCAGTCAAAACCGATTGGCTTTATTTGGTGGCAATCATCGATTGGTATTCACGGTTTGTACTACATTGGCAGCTGAGTGACACCATGGAAATAGGATTTGTTCTGGATACCAGCCACAAAGCATTGAAAGTATCCAAACCTGAGATTATGAATTCTGATCAGGGAAGTCATTTTACGAGTCCAAAATTCACACAGATTTTTCTGGATGCTGGCTCAAAAATCAGTATGGATCACCGTGGTCGTGCCTACGATAATATCTTCGTTGAAAGGCTCTGGAGAACCGTAAAATATGAGAATGTGTATCCGAATGCATATGAGACGCCCAGAGAAGCACGTATTGGTATTAATAATTTCATGAACTTTTATAATCATGAGCGTCCGCACTCACGACTGAAATACCGCACGCCTGAGGAAGTCTACTGGGACAGGTAATTATCCTGTCTCTCCCTTCCCAGAAGGGTAAGCGCGGATATATGAACTGTAAAGGGTTCCTTCGGAAACAGCTAAGCAGCACACCCTTGACAGTTCATATATCCACACTTAGCGGGTAAATAAGGGAGATAAAGGATAGGATTATCCCTTCCGAAATCCAACTTAATTTTTTTTAAAAAGTGTCTTGACAAATGGGTTCACTTTAAACATTCTCAATATAAAGGCATCTTTCCCAGTAAAAAACGGTCAAAAAACCCGCTTTGAGCTTTTCGACCGCTTGATTCAGAGTAGTCATTTTCATTATCACAATAAACTCTGATACTCTTTTAAAATTTTTTAATTTTCAGCAATTCTTCTCCTTATGGACATATTCTAAAAACTCTTTTGTCTGAGACCAATATTTGATTCCCCAATTTTCAAAATTCCATTCCTCCATATAATCATTACACTCATAATCAATATAGTATAATTTATCTTCCTGTACCACAAAATTGGTCGGGAAATAATCAATATTGGTGTTAGCAGCATATAAATCCCTGCACATTTCTTTCACCTGTTCTACAAAAGATGGTTTTACCTCATCTCTCAAAACATAATCAAATATAGTATCTCCCTTTATATATTCTTTCAAAATTCTTTCCTTTTCAATATCCACCTCATACATTTCTGGCATTGGAATTCCAATTTCTTTTAAACGATCATAATCCTTCATTTCTGCTTCGATTTTGTTTCCAAACTGATAATAATCACAGGGTTCATGGTGAATCTGTTTTAGCACATACTCCTTTGTC